>CAITHK010000029.1 GCA_903892175.1 uncultured Burkholderiales bacterium
CACGCGCAGGCTCGTTGAAGGCGCGAATTTCGAGCAGCATGCGGCGCACATCGGGATGCACGATGATTGGATCCGCCGCCTTGTCTTTCTCTTTCGCCCCCGTCAGCGCGCGGCCCTGCAGGCGCTCACGCGCATAGGCAACCGCATTCTGATAGGCAATCTCCGACATGGAGAGGCCCTGCACGGCCACACCAAGGCGGGCTTCATTCATCATCACGAACATGGCGTTGAGGCCGCGATTTTCTTCGCCCACCAGCCAGCCGGTCGCATCATCATAATTCATCACACATGTGGCATTGCCGTGGATGCCCATCTTGTGTTCGAGGCCACCACAGTAGATCCCGTTGCGTTCGCCCAAACTGCCGTCGTCACGCACCAAGAACTTGGGCACCACAAACAAGCTGATGCCTTTGCTGCCCGCGGGCGCATCGGGCAAACGGGCCAGCACCAAGTGGACGATGTTGCTGACCATGCCGTGCTCACCCGCACTGATGAAAATTTTGTTGCCCGTGATGCGGTAGCTGCCGTCAGCTTGCGGCTCGGCCTTGGTGCGCAGCAACCCAAGGTCGGTGCCGCAATGGGGCTCGGTCAAACACATGGTGCCGGTCCATTCACCGCTGGTGAGCTTGGGCAAGTAACACTGCTTTTGGACCTCGGTGCCGTGGGCATGCAAGGCCTCGTAAGCACCGTGTGTGAGACCGGGGTACATGGTCCAAGCTTGGTTGGCACTGTTGAGCATTTCGTACAGGCACTGGTTCACCACAATGGGCAAGCCTTGTCCGCCATAGGCGGGGTCACAACTCAGCGATGGCCACCCCCCTTGCACGTACTGTGCATAGGCAGCTTTGAAACCATCCGGCGTATTGACTTCGTGCGTGGCAGGGTCGAGTTGGCAACCTTGTTGGTCGCCGACTTGGTTGAGGGGAAAGATCACTTCGGACGCAAACTTGCCGCCCTCTTCCAGAATGGCCGCCAAGGTGTCGGCATCGATGTCCGCATGCGCGGGCATGGCCTGCAACACAGCAGGAGCGTGCAGCACCTCATGGAGCAAAAATTGCATGTCACGCAACGGAGGGGTGTAACTGGGCATGGGAAGGTCCTTACTTTTTCAAAGACTTTTTCTGTGTCAATCTTGGGTCTGGTTCGCGCTGTGAGGCTGCACCGTAACGTGCCAACAAGTTGTCAAAGCCCACGGCGGTGCGGTGCAAGGATTGGCCAGACCGCAAAAAACGCGCTTCATATTGCAGCGCCAAGATCAAGCCATGGATCTCAAAGACCATTTGCTCGGCGTCCATGTCGGGGGCCAAATGGCCCTCATCGCGGGCTTGCAACACAGATCGCAAAACGGCAGCCAGCCAGGTTTTGACCGAACTGGCCAAGGCATCACGCACGGGGCCTGGGCGGTCGTCAAACTCTGCGGCGCCGCTGATGTACAGACAGCCTGAGTCAATCTCTGCAGAGGTGCGTTGGGTCCAGTTGGCAAACAACTGCTGCAACCTGGGCAAACCCCGTTCGGCTTGCAAGGCGGGGTAAAACACTTCCGCCTCAAAACGTTCGTGGTACTCGCGCACCACAGACAACTGCAGCTCTTCTCGCGAACCGAAATGGGCAAAAACGCCTGACTTGCTCATGCGAGCGACTTCAGCCAAAACGCCAATGCTCAAACCCTCTAGGCCGATTTGCGTGGCCAATCCCAAAGCAGCGCCCACAATGGCCGCTTTGGTTTGCTGACCTTTTTGGATGGCACGGCTTTCAGAGGCTGGCAATTTTTGAGAATCGGTCATGGCTCACTTAAAAAGAACGATCGTGCTATTTTGCATGAAAACGCCACTGACCCCGTCAGCTTCTAAACTCAGGCCCCATGCAAGCAACACGAATTTTGGCCATTCGCCATGGTGAAACCTCATGGAATGTGGACACCCGCATCCAAGGACAACTCGACATCGAACTCAACGACACCGGCCTTTGGCAAGCGCAGCAACTGGGACTGGCGCTGCGCGACGAAGACATTCAAGTGGTCTACAGCAGCGATTTGAAGCGTGCCTACCAAACAGCCCAAGCCATTGCGCAAGCCCCGACCCGCGCACAGCCTGTGCCCCTGACCCCGACACCCGCGCTGCGTGAACGTCACTTTGGACATCTGCAAGGGCAAACCTGGGCGGCCATTGAAACCAACTGGCCCGAGGACGCCAAGCTGTGGCGCACGCGAGACCCCCACTGGTCGCCGCAAGGGGGCGAATCCTTGTGGGTGCTGCGTGAACGCATTGCCGCCTGTGTGAGCGCGTTGGCCAGCCAGCACATCGGCGAACACATTGTGTGGGTGGCGCATGGAGGCGTGATGGATGTGCTGTACCGCCTGGCCACACAACAAGACATCCAAGCCCCGCGCACCTGGCATTTGGGCAATGCCGCGATCAACCGCTTGCTGTGGACGCCTCAGGGTTTGAGTTTGGTGGGCTGGGGCGATGTGTCGCACTTGGCCCGTGCGTCAAAAGACGAATCAAGCGTCTGACAACAAGTCGCCGTTGCTGCTGGGCGGCGCCACGCCCAAATGACGGTAAGCCGCCAAGGTGGCAATGCGCCCACGGGGCGTGCGCTGCAAATAACCTTGCTGGATCAGGTAGGGCTCGATCACGTCTTCGATGGTGTCGCGTTCTTCGCCAATGCTGGCGGCGATGTTGTCTAACCCTACCGGACCGCCATCAAAACGGTGGATCACCGCTTCCAGCAGCTTGCGGTCCATCAAGTCAAAGCCTTGCGGGTCCACGTCCAACATGGCGAGTGCAAGTTTGGCAATGTCTTGGGTGATGCGCCCAGATCCTTTGACTTCGGCGTAGTCACGCACACGGCGCAGCAAACGGTTGGCGATGCGCGGTGTGCCGCGAGAACGGCGCGCGATTTCAAATCCGCCCTCGACATCGGTGGGGGTGTTGAGCAAGCCGGCACTGCGCATGACGATGCGTTGCAACTCGTCGGCGGTGTAGAACTCTAGGCGCGACACAATGCCAAAGCGGTCCCGCAGCGGGTTGGTCAACATGCCCGCGCGGGTGGTGGCGCCCACCAGAGTGAAAGGCTGCAGGTCCAGCTTGATGCTGCGCGCAGCAGGCCCTTCGCCAATCATGATGTCGATTTGGTAGTCCTCCAGCGCAGGGTACAAAATTTCTTCGACCACCGGCGAGAGGCGGTGGATTTCGTCGATGAACAGCACATCGTTTTTCTCAAGGCCGGTCAGCAAAGCGGCCAGGTCTTTGGGCTTTTCTAGCACCGGACCACTGGTCGAGCGCAGGTTCACGCCCAGCTCTTGGGCAATGATGTGGCTCAGGGTGGTTTTACCCAAACCGGGCGGGCCAAACAACAACACATGGTCCAAGGCTTCGCCACGTTTTTTGGCGGCGCCAATGAAGATTTCAAGTTGCTCTCGCACCTTGACCTGCCCCACATACTCTTGCAACAGCTTGGGTCGCAGCGCGCGCTCAATCGCTTCTTCATGGGATGACACGGGGGCGGCAGACACCACTCGCGGGGTGGGCACAAAGCCCTCGCCAAAGCTGTCGGTTTGAATACTCATGGGCAAACGGCCTTATTTGGCCAAGGCTTTCAAGGCCAGTTTGATGCCTTCGCTGACCCCCACATCGGCGGGCAGGGCTTTGATGGACAAGGCTGCCTCTTTGTCGCTGTAGCCCAGCGCCAACAAGGCTTGCAAGATGTCGCTGTGGTGGTCGGTGTGTCCGGCGGTGCTGGGGCCGAGATCGACCCCAAGCTTGCCTTTGAGTTCGAGCAGCAACCGTTCAGCCGTTTTTTTGCCGATGCCAGGGACTTTGGTCAAGCGCGCGGGCTCTTGGTCAGCCACGGCACGGGCCAATTCGTCGGCGCTCATGCCACTGAGCACGCCCAGTGCAGTGCGCGGGCCCACGCCCGATATTTTGATCAGCAAGCGAAAGGTCGCGCGTTCGCTGGCCGTGCCAAAGCCATACAAGATTTGGGCGTCTTCACGCACCACAAAATGCGTCAGCAAGGTGACGCGCTCGCCCGTGGCCGGCAGGTTGTAGAAGGTGCTCATGGGCACATCCACCTCGTAGCCCACACCGTTGCAGTCCACCAGCACTTGGGGAGGATTTTTCTCGCTGAGGATGCCGCTTAATCTGCCAATCACATCTTGCCTATCATTGGGTCTACCTTTTGCGAGATTATCGACTTGATTCTGCGACACACTTTTTCCCCACCGAACAACACACGTCTGTCCCACCTGTGCGGCCCGCTTGACGAACATTTGCGCACCATCGAGATGGCGCTGAGCGTCAAGATCGCACACCGCCATGAACAGTTCAAGGTCGATGGCCCCAAGGCCAAAGCAACCCGGGCTCTGGAGGTGCTGCAGGCTCTGTACGAACGTGCGGCACGCACCATTCCCGCAGAGCAGGTGCAACTGATGCTGGCTGCAGACGCGGGCATGAGCCCAGACGAAGAGGGCAGCATGAGTTTGCAGACGCGCCGCACCGACCTGCGTGCGCGCACCCCCAACCAAAGCGTGTACCTCGAGAACATTGCCCACCACGACATCACCTTTGGCATTGGCCCTGCGGGCACTGGCAAAACGTATTTGGCCGTGGCGTGTGCGGTGGATGCGCTTGAGCGCAGCGCGGTACAACGCATTGTGTTGACCCGTCCTGCGGTGGAAGCGGGCGAGAAACTGGGCTTTTTGCCCGGCGATTTGGGGCAAAAGGTCGACCCGTATTTGCGCCCGCTGTACGACGCGCTGTACGACCTGATGGGTTTTGACCGGGTGCAAAAAGCGTTTGAGCGCCAAGCGATTGAAATTGCACCCCTGGCCTTCATGCGCGGGCGCACCTTGAACAACGCCTTCGTCATCTTGGACGAAGCGCAAAACACCACACCCGAACAAATGAAGATGTTTTTGACCCGCATTGGCTTTGGTGCCAAAGCGGTGGTCACGGGCGATGTGAGCCAAATCGATTTGCCCAAAGCCCAGTTGAGCGGCTTGATCGATGCGGAGCGTGTGCTGCGCCGCGTCAAGGGCATTGCCGTTTGCCACTTCACCAGTGCCGATGTGGTGCGCCACCCCTTGGTGGCTCGGATCGTGGACGCGTACGACGCCAAACGCAGCAGCGACACGCCCGCCGTGTCACGCCAACGCACTTGAGCGTCACGGCCCCCGCCCTGTTTCATACCCACCCACACCATGGCACTTCAACAGCTCCAACTCTCCTTGCAATTTGGTGATGTCCCGCATGCGGCACGTCACCGCGCCGCGCTGCCGCGACACAAGGTAGCCCGCTGGATTCGTCACGCGCTGGCCCTGGACGCAGAGATCACGGTGCGCATCGTGGGGGAAGATGAAGGACGAGCCCTCAACCTGAGCTACCGCAAAAAAGACTATGCCACCAACGTGCTGACCTTTGACTACACCCAAGAGCCGGTGGTGGTGGCCGACTTGGTGCTGTGTGCGCCCGTGGTGGCACGCGAAGCCAAAGAACAAGGCAAAAGCTTGCAAGCGCACTATGCCCACCTGCTGGTACACGGCACTTTGCATGCGCAAGGCTGGGACCATGAAACCAGCGCACAAGACGCGCATGAGATGGAGGCCTATGAAGTCGACATCTTGGCTGAATTGGGCTTTGCCAACCCCTACTGAAGACCCGGGCCTTTGGGCGGTTCAGCGGTGTCGTGCGACCTGGGTTCAACGCCCTGCGGTGTCTTCGAGCAAACGCACTTTCACGGTTTTCCCCTTGACGCGCCCTGCGCTGAGTCGCCGAACCGCGTCTGCGGCCACGTCGCGTGACACGGCCACATAGGTGGAAAACTCATTGACATTGATCTTGCCCACCTGCTCTTTGGTGAAGCCTGCGTCGCCGGTGAGTGCGCCCAAGACGTCACCGGCCCGAATTTTTTCTTTGCGTCCGCCCACAATTTGTAAAGTAGCCATGAGCGGCTGCAAGGGGCCACCCGCCGTGGGGGTCAAGCTGCTCAAGGGTTGCCACACCGATTCACGGCCTTGCAGTTGTTCAATCTTGCCCACATGGCCCATCTCGTCCATGCTCACCAAGGTGAGCGCCAGGCCTTCGGCGTCGCCGCGTCCAGTGCGTCCAATGCGGTGGATGTGCACCTCCGGGTCAGGCGTCACGTCCACATTGATCACGGCTTCCAACTGCGCCACGTCCAAGCCCCGTGCCGCCACATCGGTGGCCACCAACACCGAGCAACTGCGGTTGGCAAATTGCACCAGCACTTGGTCGCGCTCACGCTGCTCAAGCTCGCCGTAGAGCGCCAGCGCACTGAAGCCCTGGGCCTGCAACACCGCCACCAAGTCGCGGCACTGCTGTTTGGTGTTGCAAAACGCCAAGCTGGAGGGGGGGCGAAAGTGGTTGAGCAACAGGGACACGGCATGCAAGCGCTCGCGGTCATCGACTTCGTAGCAAATTTGCTGGATCTTTTGTGCGTCGTGCTGGGCTTGCACTTTGACGGTGTGCGGCTCGCGCATGAACTGAGCAGCCAGCTTGTCAATGCCCTCTGGGTAGGTGGCCGAGAACAACAGGGTTTGACGCTCAGCAGGGCATTGACGCGCCACCTTGGCGATGTCGTCGAAAAAGCCCATGTCGAGCATGCGGTCGGCTTCGTCCAACACCAGCATGCGCACGCCCTGCAAACGCAAGGAACCGCGCTCTAAATGGTCCAGGATGCGCCCTGGCGTGCCCACCACCACATGGGCGCCATGTTCTAGGCTCACGGTCTGACCCCGCAAGGCCACGCCCCCACACAGGGTGACCACCTTGATGTTGCCTACCGCGCGCGCCAGGCGGCGAATTTCTTGCGTCACTTGATCGGCCAATTCACGCGTGGGACACAGCACCAGGGCTTGGGCGTCGAATTGCGTAGGGTCAAGTTTCTCCACCAGGGGCAGGCCAAAGGCAGCGGTCTTGCCGCTCCCCGTGCTGGCCTGCGCCAACAGGTCGCGCCCCGCCAAGGTCAGCGGCAGGCTGGCCGCCTGAATGGGTGTCATCGCCGTGTAGCCCAGCTGGGTCAAGTTGCTCAGCGTGGCAGGCGATAAAGGCAGGGTGTCGAAAGTGGGGGTAGGTGCAGTCATGCACCGATTATCGTGAGCGGGATGGTGATGGGACCGTCGTTGACCAAATGAACTTTCATGTCTGCACCAAACACCCCGGTGTGCACGCAAGGATGATGCAGGCGCGCTTGCGCCACAAAGTGGTCGTACAAACGACGGCCCTCCTCCGCCGGCGCTGCAGAGGTGAAGCTGGGCCGGGTACCGCTGCGGGTATCTGCCGCGAGGGTGAATTGGCTCACCACCAACAGGCCACCTGCCACGTCTTGCACGCTGCGGTTCATCTTGCCAGCCTCGTCATAAAAGATGCGCAACTTCAACACTTTGTCGAGCATTTTTTGCCCCACGGCCTCGGTGTCCCCACGTTCGGCACACAGCAGCACCAAC
>CAITHK010000030.1 GCA_903892175.1 uncultured Burkholderiales bacterium
ACCCGATCAGGGTTGGCGTCGGGTTTGTCGATTTTGTTCATGGCCACCACGATGGGCACACCAGCCGCCTTGGCGTGCTTGATGGCTTCACGCGTTTGGGGCATGACACCGTCGTCAGCGGCCACCACCAAGATCACAATGTCGGTCGCCTTGGCACCACGGGCACGCATGGCCGTGAAGGCCTCGTGACCCGGGGTGTCGAGGAAGGAGATCATGCCGCGTGGTGTTTCCACGTGGTAGGCACCAATGTGCTGGGTAATGCCACCGGCTTCGCCAGAAGCGACCTTGGCACGACGGATGTAGTCCAGCAGCGAGGTTTTGCCGTGGTCGACGTGACCCATGACCGTGACCACAGGCGCGCGGGTGACCGCGTCGGCGTGGTGTGCAGAGGCTTCTTCTTCAGTAAATGCCTCTGGGTCGTCCAGCGCCGCCACGATGGCCTTGTGGCCCATTTCTTCCACCAAAATCATGGCGGTGTCTTGATCCAGCGGCTGGTTGATGGTGGCCATTTGGCCGAGCTTCATCAACTGCTTGATCACTTCAGAGGCCTTGACCGCCATCTTGTGAGCCAACTCGGCCACGGTGATGGTCTCAGGCACGTGCACTTCGATCACGCGTGCTTCTGTAGGTGCTGCATTGGCATGGTTGTCGTCACGACCCCCTCGTTGCTCACGACGGCCGCGCGGGCCCCCACGCCAGCTGTTGCGGCCCACTCCACCGCTGCTGTCGCCACGGGTTTTGATTTCTTTTTTCTTGGCTTGCTCATCAGCCCAGCTGGATGACAACTTGGCGCTCTTGACTTCCTTGTTGACGCCTGGAGCAGCGGCAGTGCCGGGTGCCGCAGGTGTCGCGGGACGTGCGACAGCACCAGGGCTGCCAGCTGGCTTGTGCAAGGTGCCCTTCATGGCCGCTTTGGCGGTTTCTGCAGCCGTTGGCTCCGGCTTTTTGGCCACCAGCACTTTTTGAGGTGTGCTCATCATGGCGCGAATCGCTTCGGCTTCAGCCAAGGCCTTGCGGCGGCGTGAATCCAAATCTTTAGCCCGTGCAGTTTCTTCTTCAGCACGAGCCTTGGAGGCTGCCGCCGCTTGCTCGCGGGCAGCCTCTTCAGCTTGTGCCTTGTTGACTGCCGCAGTGTCTTCTACCGCAGCCACACTTTCAGCTGTGGTCTGCGCAGCTTTGGCGGCATCGGCAGCAGCTTTGGCGGCCTCAGCAAGCGCGCGGTCGTGCGCTTCTTGGGCTTCACGTTGACGCCGTTTTTCAGCCAATTCTTCTTCTTGGCGACGAATCAACTCAGCTTGACGACGAGCCTCTTCTTCCCGACGGGCCAACTCGGCCTCGGTGATCAAGGAAACAGCGGGCGCCATTGGCGCGGCTTCATGCTCCACAGGCACAGCAGCAACCGCTTCCTGAGACTCAACGGCGTCAGGTTCATCCCGCTTGATGAAGGTGCGCTTCTTGCGGACCTCAACCTGGATGGTGCGGGCTTTACCTGATGCATCGGCTTGTTTGATTTCGCTGGTGGATTTTTTCACCAGGGTGATCTTTTTGCGGTCGGCTGCGACGGTACCGTGGCTCGTTTGCAGATGGCTCAACAGCTTTTGTTTGTCGCCCTCGGTCATAGCGTCGCTGGCCGAGGATTTGGACACGCCTGCTGCGCTCAACTGCTCAAGCAAGGTGTCGGTTGATTTTTTGAGTTCGCTGGCAAACTCGGCAACTGTCGTACTGGACATATGTGGTTATTCCTCTCCATGACCGTTACTCTTGACCCGCGAACCAGTGTTCGCGTGCCTTCAAGATCAGGGCTTTGGCCTCTTCTTCGCTTTGGCCAGTGATGGCTGTGAGCTCGTCTACGGCCAAATCGGCCAAATCGTCACGGGTGTGAACGCTGTTCTCAGCCAATTTGGCAATGAGTTCAACAGTCAATCCCTCCAAGTCGCGCAGGTCTTGCGAAACTTCTTCGACGCTCTCTTCGCGTGCAATTTCCATGGTGAGCAGCGCATCTTTAGCACGTGCGCGCAGCTCATTGACGGTGTCTTCATCGAAGCTCTCGATTTCGAGCATCTCTTGCAGAGGCACATAAGCCACCTCTTCCAAGCTGGTGAAGCCTTCTTCAATCAGGATGTCAGCCACCTCTTGGTCCACGTCCAGTTTGGCCATGAACAAGGCACGCATGCCGTGTGTTTCGTCGGCTTGTTTCTGGGCCGACTCTGCGGCGTCCATGATGTTGATCTTCCAGCCGGTCAGGTCAGAGGCCAGGCGCACGTTTTGACCGCCACGGCCAATGGCGATGGCCAGGTTTTCTTCATCGACCACCACGTCCATGGCGTGTTTTTCTTCGTCCACCACGATAGAGCTGACATTGGCCGGGGCCAAGGCACCGATCACAAACTGAGCCGGGTCTTCGCTCCACAACACAATGTCCACACGCTCACCGGCCAACTCGGTGGTCACCGCGTTGACCCGGGTGCCTCGAACGCCCACACAAGTACCAATCGGGTCTACCCGCTTGTCATGCGAGACCACTGCAATCTTGGCGCGTGAACCGGGGTCGCGGGCGCAAGATTTGATCTCCAGCAAGCCTTGCTCAATTTCCGGCACTTCTTGGCGGAACAACTCGACCATGAACTCGGGCGCAGAACGCGACAAAATGATCGGAGCACCGCGCAGGGTCAGGTCCACATCCATGATCATGGCGCGCACACGGTCGCCATTGCGCAGGTTTTCTTTGGGAATCATCTCGCTGCGGCGCAAGCGACCTTCGACGCGACCTGATTCAACAATGATGTCGCCCTTGTCCATGCGCTTGACGGCACCCACAAAGATCTTGTCGCCACGTGACATGAAATCGTTGAGAAGCATCTCACGCTCTGCATCACGGATTTTTTGCAAGATCACTTGCTTGGCGGCCATGGCGCCAATGCGGCCGATGGGCAAAGATTCGATCGATTCCTCGATGTACTCACCCTCTTCTGCATCAGGCACTCGCTCGCGAGCGTCCATCAACATTTCTTCGGCCTCCGGATTTTGCAAACCCGCGGCATCTGGTACCACCAACCAACGACGGAAAGTTTCGTAATCGCCCGTGTCGCGGTCCATGGCCACGCGGATATCCACCTCACCCTCATAGAGCTTTTTGGTGGCCTGCGCCAATGCAGACTCAACTGCACCAAACACCACATCGCGCTCGACGTTTTTCTCGCGCGAGATGGCTTCAACCAACATCAACATTTCGCGGTTCATGACGACTACTCCTTCTCAAGATCTAAATTCAACGGGGCTTTTTGCCCTTGAAATCCACAATCGGTGCCAGACGTGCTTCACGCAATTCGTCCAGCGAGAAACCCAACGCATGCAGCGGGGTTTCGGCTCTTTTTTGACTGATTTTTTGACCGGGTTTGGCCTTGGGTGCATCACGCCAAGTGATTTGCCAGCCAAGACCATCGTCCGTGCGCTCTAAGGTGCCTCGAAACTTCTTGCGATTGGCCGACACTTGTCCCGCTGCAGCTGCACCCATGGGCGCCTTGAGCGTGAGGTCCACCTCTTCGCCCACAAAGCGCTCAAAGTCTGCTTGGTGCCGCAAAGGTCTGTCAATGCCGGGCGACGACACCTCCAAGCGCTGGTACTCCACACCATCGACCTCCAAGGCAAACTGCAACTGCCGGGTCACGCGCTCACAGTCTTCGACCGTGACGAATTGCAAGGGTGTTTCTGGCGACCAAGGCAAATCAATCGTGATGCGCAACAGCCCCCCGGCGGAGCGTTCAATCTCTACCAGGTCGTAACCTAAACCTGTCACAGTTTGTTCTACTATTTGCTGCAAAGCCACGTCGACAAAAACCCTAGGTTCAAAGGATCAAAAAACAATCGACCAAAAAAAACGGGCGGTAATTACCCGCCCGTTTGGTCGTGAAGTGCCCATTGTAACGCCTAAATGCTTGATTTGCAAAGAGATTGTCAGAAAAGAATGAATGCCGCCCGATCATGATGAGATGGGGTCGAAAAGCGAAAATATTGGAATAGTGATGCTTAGGCAGTTACTTTTGAAGACCCCTCTAATTGATCACAGCCATCTTGATGGCACTGGAGCTGCTGCAAAACCTGGCCCACGGCCAAGCGGGACAAATTGCAGCAATCAGTGCGCAAGAGGAGCGCTGTATTGTGGCTGCAGCTCAGTTTCACAGCGTCAACCACGGTGTGTACGTGCCATTCTGAACGTGGCAACCCGCATAAAAACTGGGTACCGTGACGCGTAATGCCAATGGCTCACTTGATGTGGGAATGGGCGGCATGAATTCCAGCAACTTTCAAGAATTAGCCAAGTTTGGGGTGAATCCTCAACATTTGTTAGATGCCTGTGTAGCAAGTTATGTCGCTGCATGGCACTTGAAAAGCAAAATCACAAAGTACGGCAACACATGATTTGGTCTGGCTGCGCATCACTCAGCCAGACCTAATTTCAATCACCCCTATCAAATCATGATCTACAACGAACTGGTCAAAAGTTGCCACATAGAAGGACCCGCTTTGAATGTGCGGCCATTGCGCTAAGTTGCGGCCGCCACCAACAAACGCGTGTAGGGGTGCTGAGGATGGTTCAACACCTCTTCGGCTGTTCCAGATTCCACCACTTGGCCTGCTTGCATGATCAGCACACCATGCGCCATGGCACGCACGACTGCGACATCATGGGTGATCAGAAGATAACTCAATCCACGATCCCGCTGGAGCTGTTGCAGCAATTCCAGCACCTGTTTTTGAATCGCCACATCCAGTGCGCTGGTGGGTTCGTCCAACACCAACACCTGTGGATCGACCACCAAGGCACGCGCGATGGCCAAGCGCTGACGCTGACCACCAGAAAACTCATGCGGGTAGCGCTGCAGCAATCCGGGAAACTCAGACTCTGTCAAACCGACCGCGGCCAAAGTGATGAGCAAACGGCGTAAACACCCCAAGTCATCCAACTCAGGGTTGTGCAAACGCAAGCCCTCAGACACCAACTCACGCACATTCATGCGAGGAGACAAAGAGGAAAAAGGATCTTGGAACACCACCTGGACCTTGCGACGCAATGACAAGTCTTGCTTGGCGCGACCTGACCATGCTTGCCCCCCGATGTTCAACTGGCCCTTGAAGGGTAGCAAGCCTAAAGCTGCCAAGGCCAAACTGGACTTGCCGGATCCAGACTCGCCCATCACACCCAAGGTTTGTCCAGCGCGCAATTCAAAGTCCAAGGCTTGGACTGCGACAAATTCACCTCGGCCCAACCAGCCTCGCCAGCCAGCGCGGGAGACGGGATAGCTGACCTGAATCTGCTTGGCCTGCATGACCACAGGCGCATCAGCGCGGTAAGCCAGCACGTCCCTGGAGGTGTGGCTGTCGATCAAGCGTTGGGTGTATGCGTGCTGAGGATGATTCAGAACATGGACCACGTCCCCAGATTCAACCACTTGCCCTTTTTCCATGATCAAGACACGGTCGGCAAAACGACGCACGGCTTGCAAGTCATGGGTGATCAACAGCACGGACATGCCGTAGCGCTGTTGCAAGCTGTCGAGCAAGTCCAAGATCTGCCCACGCAGTGA
Source organism: uncultured Burkholderiales bacterium (assembly GCA_903892175.1). Classification (GTDB taxonomy): domain Bacteria; phylum Pseudomonadota; class Gammaproteobacteria; order Burkholderiales; family Burkholderiaceae_C; genus Limnohabitans. The sequence continues at coordinate 5,586 of CAITHK010000030.1, forward strand.
CACGTCCAGCGCAGTGGTGGGTTCATCGGCCACCAAAAGCCGAGGTCGACATGCCAAGGCCATGGCAATCATGACGCGCTGGCGTTGACCGCCCGACAGCTGATGCGGGTAGGTGTGCGCGCGACGCTGGGGTTCTGAAATGCCTGTGTCTGACAGCAAACGAATCACCTCAAACCAAGCCTCATCGCGCAGCATGCCGCGCTTGAGTTGCAACACTTCCGCGATCTGATCACCCACAGTGAACAGGGGATTCAAAGCTGTCATGGGCTCTTGAAACACAAAGGCGATGTCTTGACCGCGAATGACTTGCAGATCACGCTCCTTGAGTTTCAAGAGGTCGCGAGTTTGAATTTCATCTGTGGCGACGGCAGCCAAAGATTCAGCGTCTTGCGGCGTCCACAAGCAACGCCCAGACAAAGCGGCCCCCTCAACGAGTCGGACCAGGCTGAGTGCGGTGATGCTCTTGCCTGATCCCGACTCGCCAACCAATGCCAACTTCTCGCCATGCTCCACATTGAAGTTGATGCCGTGCACCACCTCCTGAGCACCAAATGCAATGCGCAAGTCACGAACTTGGAGCAAGGGCAACCTCATGGTTGGGCCTTTCTAGGGTCTAGCGCGTCGCGCAAACCATCGCCCATGAAAGTCAGCAGCATCAAGGTCACCACTAAAACTGCGAAGGTAGACAGCGAAATCCACCACGCATCGATGTTGTTTTTCCCCTGCGCCAACAACTCACCCAAGCTGGGGGTACCCGGTGGAACACCCAAGCCTAAGAAATCCAAAGAGGTCAACGCCAAAATGGCCGCACTCATGCGAAATGGCAAAAAGGTCACCACAGGCGTCAAACTGTTGGGCAATACATGGCGCCAAATGATTTGACCATTGGACAATCCCAAGGCTCTTGCGGCACGCACGTAGTCAAGTTGTCGGTTGCGTAAAAACTCGGCGCGAACATAGTCAGACAGACCCATCCAACCAAACAACCCGAGCAACACCAACAGCAAGGCGATGCTGGGGTCGAACACAGCAGAGAAGATGATGAGCAAATACAACTCAGGCATGGCACTCCATATTTCAATGAAGCGCTGCATGGCCAAGTCAGTTTTGCCGCCAAAGAACCCTTGCAAGGCTCCCGTCAGAACTCCAAGCACCGTGCCAAATATCGTCAATGCCAAAGCAAACAACACGGAGATGCGAAAGCCGTACAACAGGCGCGCGACCACATCGCGTCCTCGATCGTCGGTCCCCAGCCAATTTTCAGGCGACGGTGGCGCTGGGTTGGGTTCTTTGGCAAAGTAATTCAGTGTGCTGTGGTGGTAAGGGTTGGGCGGATACAAAGCCCAGTTGCCCGGTTGCGCAAATTGCTTTTGGATGAATGGATCTAAAAAGTCTGTGGGCGTGGCAAAGTCACCGCCAAAGGTGGTCTCTGGCAAGGTTTGCACAATCGGTGCGTACCAGTGCCCCTGGTAGCGAGCCATCAATGGCTTGTCATTCGACAACATCTCTGCAAACAAACTCAACAGAAAGATCAGCACGAACAGGCACATGCTGAAAAAGCCCAAGCGATTGCGCCGAAAACGTTGCCATGCACGCTGGCTGGGCGATTGGGGTGAGTTAATCAAATTTGACACGGGGGTCCACCCAGACATAACACAGATCACTGATGAGCTTGGTGAACAAACCTATCAGCGTGAACAAATACAAAGTGCCGAGCACAACTGGATAATCCCGGCGCATCACACTCTCATAGCTGAGCAGGCCCAAACCATCGAGCGAGAAAAGCGTTTCAATCAGCAACGAGCCGGTGAAGAATGCCCCAATGAAAGCCGCCGGAAAACCCGTCACCAAGGGAATCAAAGCGTTGCGCAACACGTGACGCCACAACACACGGCGTTGCGACAAACCTTTGGCTCGCGCCGTCAACACGTATTGCTTGCGAATTTCTTCCAAGAAAGCATTTTTCGTCAGCATGGTGATGACCGCAAAGGCGCCCAACAAGCTGGAGGTCACGGGCAATACGATGTGCCACAGGTAATCCACGATGCGTGGGCCCCAACCCAGCTGATCCCAGTTGGCAGAGGTCAATCCCCGCAAAGGAAACCATTGCAGTTGACCGCCAAATACCACCAACAAGGCCACGCCTAAGACAAAGCCAGGAATGGCATAGCCGGTTAACACCAACAGACTGGTCAGCATGTCGAAGTGAGAGCCAGCACGCACGGCTTTGGCAATCCCCAGCGGAACTGAAATGAGATAGCTCAAAAAGAAGGTCCACAGTCCCAAGCTGATGGAAACAGGCAGTTTCTCGCGCACCAATTCCCACACGTCTTTGGGATAGAAAAAACTTTTACCCAAATCAAAACGTGCGAACTGCTGCACCATTTGCCAAAATCGCTCTGGCGCTGGTTTGTCAAAACCATAGAGCTGTTTGATTTCTTCAATCCGTGCAGCATCGACCCCCTGACGACCCCGATATCCAGCGCCACTTGTTGCGGCGCCCTCACCGCCACTGTCGCGCCCTTGCAGCTGCGACACCATTTGCTCGACAGGGCCACCGGGCACGAACTGAATGACCGCAAACGTCATCAACAAGACCCCGAACAGGGTTGGCACCATGAGTAGCAAGCGCTTGAGGATGTAGCTGAGCATGTCAGTCCTTTGCCCGTGACTGTGCGGCCAAAGTGGCTCGGTTGTCACGTGTCGCCCACCACGTCGACACGGCCCACGCTTCGGGCTGGTAATAACGCGGCGTGACGGTTGGCTGCTCAAAACGGCCATTGCGCCAAGCCACGCGGTGTACACCGCCATACCAATGGGGAACGGCGTAATGGCCATGACGCAGCACGCGATCTAGAGCACGTGCTGCAGTGATCAGTTGGGGCCGGGTCCTGGCAGAAATCACCTGCTCTAACAGTGCATCAACGGCCAAATCTTGGATGCCCATGAAGTTGCCTGATCCCTCCGTGCCAGCTGCCTTAGAGCCAAAACGCTCCATCAATTCGGTACCTGGTGATTCACTGCCCACGTTGCGATTGCTGATGATTTCAAAATCAAACACATCGAGACGTTTTTGCAGCACCGCAAAGTCGATCACTTTGTAGTTCACCTTGAAACCCAACTTCTCCAGGTTCTTGGCGTACGGCGTCACTACGCGGCCCATGGCGCCGGAATTGTCTAAAAACTCAAGTGTGAATGGATCGCCCTGTGCGTTTCGCAAGGCGCCATCACGGTAGGTCCATCCCGCTTGCGCCAACAAAGCCTTGGCTTGACGCAAATGGTCACGCAATGTTTGACCGGAAGCGGGGTCTAACTCGGTGTGCGGGGGCAAAGGTACAGGTTGGGTGAAAACTTCAGGTGCAAGCTGTGCTCGCAAGGGGCCAAGGAGCGCCAACTCTGCGGCATCAGGCATGTCCGTAGCCTCAAAATCGCTTGCCACAAAATAACCACGCACTCGCCGATAGGCATTGTAAAAAAGTTGGCGATTCATCCATTCAAAATCCATTGCCAAACCAATGGCTTCACGCACACGCACATCTTGGAATTTAGGCAGTCGGGTATTGAACAAAAACCCCTGAAAGTCTCCCGCATTGCCATGTTGGAGTTCGCGCTTGATGAGTTGCCCGCTGTTGAAGGCTTTGCCTTGGTAGGCACGGGCCCATTCACGGGCGATGAAGGACTGAATGAAATCAAACTCACCGGCTTTGAATCCCTCCAACTGCGCGGTGTTGTCTTTGTAAAGCCTGTAGGTCACGCGATCGAAGTTAAAGAGGCCTCGACGCACGTTGACATCTGCACCCCAATAATCTGGGTCCCGGTCATAGCTGATGTCTCGACCGAACACCACACGTCCAACCTTGTAGGGGCCGCTGCCGATGGGCAGGTCGGTGACGATTTTGTCCAACGGCTGAGGCGTGCCGTTTTTCATGCCCCATTGACGGCTGAAGACTGGCAAATTGCCAACGATCAAGGGCAGCTCTGGATTGGCTCTTGCAAACTCAAACCGCACGGTGAGTGCATCGAGTACCTTGCAAGCGATGACTTCGGCGTACAAGGTTCGAAACTGTGGCGCAGCCTCTTTGCTGGTGAGTTTGTCAAACGCATATTTCACGTCTTCGGCAAGGACTGGGGCGCCATTGTGAAAGCGCGCTGCGCGCCGCAGACGAAAGGTCACCGAGCGTTTGTCCGCCGACACGCTCACGTCTTCAGCCAACAGACCGTAAGCGGTGGTGGGTTCGTCCAGCGTGCCTGTCAACAATGTTTCAAACACCAAGCCCGACAAGCCTGGGGCGGCATTGCCTTTGAGCGTGAAGGGGTTGTATTTATCAAAACTCGACAACCTAGAAGGAGGCACCAATACCAGCTCGCCGCCTTTGGGTGCGTCAGGGTTCACGTACTCAAAGTGATGGAACTTGGACGGGTATTTGACATCACCAAATTGGGCATAGGCGTGTCCTGCCCATGACGGACAACACACGCATATCAGCAACAAAAATAGCAAACCTCGCATGCGACAATTCTCCAAGATTTTTTCGGAGGCCCATTCATGACCGCACACACAGGTTTTCTCGCTGGCAAAAAACTACTGATCACCGGCGTTTTGTCCAATCGCTCCATCG
>CAITHK010000031.1 GCA_903892175.1 uncultured Burkholderiales bacterium
CGGATGCACCGATGGGGTGCCCGATGGCAATGGCGCCACCGTTGACATTGACCTTAGCAGGATCAATGCCTAACTCTTGGTTGACCGCACAGGCTTGGGCGGCGAAGGCTTCGTTGAGCTCGAACAAGTCCACGTCCGCGGCATTCCAGCCGGCACGCTGCAGAGCTTTGCGCGATGCAGAGACCGGGCCCATGCCCATCAGAGCGGGGTCTAAACCGCTGGTGCCAAAAGCAGCGATGCGTGCCAAGGGGGTCAAGCCCAAAGCAGCCGCTTTTTTGGCCGTCATGACCACCACCGCGGCCGCACCGTCGTTGATGCCTGACGCATTGCCTGCGGTCACTGAGCCAGCTTTGTCAAACGCAGGACGCAAGCCCGACAAGGCCTCGGCGCTGGTTTTTTTGTTGATGTATTCGTCGCTGTTGAAAATCAAGGCGTCACCCTTGCGCTGAGGAATCGACACGGAGACGATTTCATCGTGAAATTTGCCAGCGTCTTGGGCCGCCGATGCTTTTTGTTGACTGGCCAAGGCCAATGCATCTTGCATGTCGCGGGTGATGCCGTGGGCTTTGGCCACGTTCTCTGCGGTGATGCCCATGTGGTACTGGTTGTACACATCCCACAAACCGTCGACGATCATGGAGTCCACCATGTTCCAGTTGCCCATTCGCTGGCCATCGCGTGAGCCCAACAAGACGTGGGGCGATGCGCTCATGTTTTCTTGGCCACCAGCCACCACGATCTCGCTGTCACCATAGGCCACGGCTTGGGCTGCCAGCATCACGGCTTTGAGGCCGGAGCCGCAGACTGCGTTGATGGTCAAAGCCGGCACCTCTTTGGGCACGCCCGACTTCATGAGGGCTTGGCGCGCTGGGTTTTGTCCGGCACCTGCGGCCAACACTTGACCCATGATCACCTCACCCACCAAGGCGGGGTCAAGCTTGGCGCGCGCCAAGGCTTCGCGGATCACGATCGAACCCAACTCGGTGGCGGCAATTTTGGCCAACGAGCCACCGAACTTGCCCACACCTGTGCGAGCGGCTGAAACAATGACGATGTCTTCCATGAGATCTCCTGAGGATGTTTGAGTTATTGAAAAAATTATTTGCCAGAGCGCGCTTTGACATAGCGCCCTGGGGCGTTTTCGATGGCTTTGTAGCGACCTTTGCCATAGGTTTTGGGCGCAGCAATTTGCTTGCCTGCATGGGCCTTGAGCCAATTGGCCCAATCAGGCCACCAACTTCCAGCGTGCTCTTTGGCCTTGCCAATCCATTGGTTCACGTCTTTGGGAAATGAGGTGTCACTGCCTGTCCAGTAGCAACGCTTCTTGGCCGCTGGTGGATTGATCACGCCAGCAATGTGTCCTGAAGCCCCCATGACAAAGCGTTTTTTGCCCGCAAAGACTTGGGTCGAGGCATAGGAGCCTCCAATTGGCACGATGTGGTCTTCACGCGAACCGTAAATATAGAGCGGCAGGTCCACCTTGCGAAAGTCAACCAACTCGCCACACACGGTGGCTTTTCCGGGCTTGACCAAGTTATTTTCCAAGTAGGTGTTGCGCAAGTACCAGGCATACATGGGACCAGGCAGGTTGGTGGAGTCACTGTTCCAGTACAGCAGGTCAAACGGTGGTGGGGTTTCACCTTTGAGGTAGTTGCCCACCACATAGTTCCACACCAGGTCATTGGGGCGCAAAAAGCTGAAGGTCGACGCCATGTCTTTGCCCTTCATCAGCCCGCCATGGGCAAACTGCCCTTCGCGGTATTTGACAAAGTTCTCATCGATGAACACGTCCAACACACCGGTGTCTTGGAAATCGATCAAGGTGGTCAAAAAGGTGGCGCTGGCCACGGGCTTTTCACCCCGTGCCGCCAACACGGCCAAAGCATTGGAGAGGATGGTGCCCCCGACACAAAACCCCAGCGCATTGATTTGCGGGGTGGGTCCTATTTCTTGCACCACCGAGATGGCCTTGATGGCCACGTCTTGGACATAGTCGTCCCAGGTGGTGTTTTGCAAGGATTCATCGGGGTTGCGCCAACTCACCACAAAGGTGCGGTGGCCTTGGCTGACGGCATAACGGATGAGGGAATTTTCTGGTTGCAAGTCCAAGATATAGAACTTGTTGATGCAAGGTGGAATCAACAAGAAAGGCCGCTCATAAACCTTGGAGGTCAGGGGCTTGTATTCAAGCAGTTGGAAAAACTCGTTCTCAAACACCACGCTGCCTTCGGTGGTCGCGACGTTTTTGCCAACCTCAAACAAACTCTCGTCGGTCATCGAGACATGCCCCTGCTCCATGTCGTGCAGCATGTTGTGGATGCCCTTGGAAATACTCTCACCCTGCGTGTCGATGGCTTTTTGTTGGGCTTCGGCATTGAAGGCCAAAAAGTTACTTGGCGCGGTGGCCGCAGACCATTGCTCAATCGCAAATTGAATGCGCGCTTTGGTTTTGGGGTCGGTCTCAGCCGCATCCGTCAAACCCATCAGCGTGCGGGTGTTGAGCAAGTAGACCGCTGCAGCAAATGCCGAGACTGGGTTGTGACGCCAGGCTTCGCCAGAGAATCGACGGTCCTTGACTTCTGGCGTGGCCTGCAAGCTCTGGTTCCACAAGGCTGTGGCCTCGGTCAGATACTGCTGTTGAAGTTCTTGAAGTTTTTCAGGCGCAAACGTCAGGTGCGGCATGTCAGGTGCAGTGCCCATGCCTTGAAACGATGCCAATGCTTTGGCCCAGTTGTCTGCAAAACTCTTTTGAAACTCTTCTGCTGCGCCCGTCAAAAACTGGGCAGAATCTTGGGTCATGGGGTCTCCGGAACTGGGGTCATTTCAATGCTGTCGCAAGTATGACAGCGATTGCCCTTCGGATTTCTGACAGACATCAAAAAAAGTAAGGTTCTGATTTCATGTATCTGGTTTTGATCGCGTGGTTTTATGTGGCCTTGATGATGGCCGTGGCCGAAGCCACCAGCAACGTAGGCAGCCTGTTGGGCGCTGTCATGACGTTCTTGCTCTACGGTTTGCTGCCCATGTCGGTGGTGGGTTACATCATGGGCACGCCAGCTCGCAAGCGCCGTCGCCTGGCCCAAGAAGCTGAACAACACGCGGCCCATCTGGCCTCAACGGCTGATCCAAATGCAAGCCGCGAAACGCCCCGTGATGCCATCGCGCCGGTAAGAGAAAAAGCGTGAACTTTGGTGCACGGTGCACCATGACACACCGCCATCGTTGCCGCTGATGGCGCTCACGCCAAGAGACGCAAGTCGCTGGCGCGCCAAGCCTGGCAAGTCGGCGAACCACTTGCCAGTCTGATGCTCGCGAGGCTTGAAGTGATCAGTGGCCGCTGTGTCATGCGCCAAGAAGGCATCGCGCACGTCAGCCCCCACTTCAAATGCGGTGGATCCAATGCAAGGACCCAACCAGACGAGTACGTCAGCGGGCGTCACGCACGCTTGCGTGCACAACTGGGCCAGCGTGTTGTCCACCACCCCATGCACCAAGCCGCGCCAACCTGCGTGGGCCGCAGCGACAGCGCGCCCATGGCGGTCCGTCAGCAAGATCGGCAAGCAATCCGCCACCATGATGGTGCAAGCCTGGTCGGACTCGACGGACATGCACGCATCAGCGACCACACCATTGGGCGTGTCTCGGTCCAGCATCACCACCTCAACGCCATGCACCTGTTGCAAAAAAACAGGCCGCGCAGCGCCCAGTTGCGTCTTCAAAAGCTGGCGATTGGCCGCCACCGATCGAGGGTCATCACCGACATGACTGCCCAAATTGAAACTGTCAAAAGGCGGCGCTGAGACCCCACCCACGCGGGTGGAGCAAACCGCCCGCACGCCTGGGGGCAAGGTCCAATGGAGTGCTTCGATCAAGGCCATGGTGAACAAGGATACCCGGCGTTAGACTTGGCGTGTTTGTTTCAACTGTTCTGACCCCACATGAGTTACTTATTCGCTCCCCCTGCCGTTGTCTGTGTGCCTGTCGTGGGCCAAACACACACCTTCCCTGTGCACCGCATTTACTGCGTGGGGCGCAACTACGAAGAACACGCCAAAGAAATGGGCTTTACTGGACGTGAACCACCTTTTTTCTTCTTGAAACCCGCCGACGCCTTGGTGTTTGTCAAAGACGGTGAAACCGGCTCCATCCCCTACCCCAGCCAAACCCAAAATTTCCACCACGAAATTGAGTTGGTGGTGGCGATTGCCAAAGGCGGCAAAAACATCGCGGCGGCCGATGCCATGCAGCACATTTACGGCTATGCGGTGGGCTTGGACATGACGCGTCGCGATTTGCAAAACGACATGAAGAAACAAGGCCGTCCTTGGTGCATTGGCAAAGCCTTTGACCACAGCGCGCCCATTGGCCCGATCACACCCGCCGCCATGGCCGGGGACGTCGAAAACGCCGAGATCTATGTGCAAGTGGGTGGCCAAGACCGTCAACGCAGCAACGTCAACAAGTTGATTTGGAACATTGCTGAAACCATTGAGCATTTGTCGGCCGCTTGGGAGTTGCAGCCTGGGGATTTGATTTACACCGGCACACCCGAAGGCGTGGCGGCCGTCGTGTCGGGTGACACCATGGTCGGCGAAGTCGCAGGCTTGGGGCAGCTCAAAGTTCACGTGGCTTGATCTCGCAGATGTTGCAACGAACTTTGATTGCGCATTGCAAAGCCTGTGGTGCGTCGGTGCAATACCGTCTGCCCGACGATGGCGACACGCGCGAACGCGGGGTCTGCTCGGCGTGTCACACCATCCACTACGAGAACCCACTCAATGTGGTGGGCACCATTCCGATTTGGCAAGGCAAAGTCTTGCTGTGCAAGCGCAACATCGAACCGCGCTTGGGCAAATGGACCTTGCCTGCTGGGTTCATGGAGTTGGGAGAGACAGTCGCCCAAGGGGCGGCGCGTGAAACCCAAGAAGAGGCCGGCGCGCAGTTCGAACTGCAAGACCTCTTCAGCCTCATGAATGTGGTGCGTGTGGGCCAGGTGCATTTTTTTTACCGCGCTCAATTGCTCAGCGATCAATTCGACCCAGGGCATGAAACCATGGAAGCACGTCTCTTTGCCGAGGAAGACATTCCCTGGGATGAGCTGGCTTTTCGCACCGTCAAAGAAACCTTGTTGCACTACTTTGCCGATGCCAAACAGCAACAGTTTGGTTTTCACCAAGTCGACATCGCTTGAACCCTCTGCCACACGGCAGGGGAATTCCCCTAATTAACCGACCGACGGGTCGGATTAATATGTGGCAGAACTTTTTGACGGAATATCCCTATGAAACAAATTTTCAAACATGCCGCCATCGCTGCTGCCATTTCGGGCTCCTGCGTGGCAGCACAAGCTCAAACCATCACGCTGAAAGTGCATCATTTTTTGAATGCTCAAACCATTCAGCACACTGCCATGTTGCGTGGTTGGTGCGACAACATTGCCAAAGACTCGAACAACCGACTTCAATGTCAAATTTACCCCTCCATGCAGCTCGGTGGCACGCCCCCCCAGTTGTTTGACCAAGCCCGCGATGGCGTGGCCGATGTGGTCTGGACCTTGCCTGGGTATACAGCAGGTCGATTCCCGAAAATGGAAGTTTTTGAACTGCCTTTCATGATGACCAATGCCGAGGCCACGAGCCGTGCCGCATGGGACTATTACGAAAAAAATGCCCAAGAAGAGTTCAAGGATGTGAAAGTCTTGGCCATGCACGTTCACGGCCCGGGCAACATCTTCACTTCGAAGAAGCAAATCAAAACCATGGCTGACATCAAGGGCCTTAAGCTGCGAGCCCCGACCCGCTTGACCACCAAGTTGCTGGCCAGCATGGGTGCAACCCCGGTTGGCATGCCTGTTCCAGCGGTACCCGATGCTCTATCTAAAGGCGTGATTGATGGCGCCGTGATCCCCTACGAAGTCGGCCCATCCATCAAAATTGACGAACTGGCCCATTTCACAGCGGAACCCGACCGCAGTTCTCCCGCGCTATACACCACGGTGTTCGTGGTTCCGATGAACCGCGCCAAATACGATTCCTTGCCACCTGATTTACAAAAAGTCATTGACAAAAACTCGGGGCGTGAATTGTCTGCCTTCTTGGGTAAGACCCAAGCTGGCAACGATGCTCCTGGTAAAGAGAAAATGATTGCCGGAGGCCACACCATCACGGTCATTCCTAAGTCAGAACTCGAAAACTGGAAGAAGGCCTCTGACAGCATCGATGATGAGTGGGTCGCGGACATGAACAAACGTGGCTTTGATGGCAAAGCTTTGCTGCAAGATGCTCAGGCCATGATCAAAAAATACACTAAGTAAAACGATCGATTGGATATGAGCGTAAAGGGAGGCTCAAGCCTCCCTTTGTTCTATCTAAAGCATCACACCTTCGAACTCATTGGAGCATTACGTGCGAATACTGCAATCTCTGTCTCAGCTATGCGCCATTTTGGCTGGACTGCTGCTGACGATCATCACCCTCATCACCTGCGGAAATTTGATTTTGCGCAACACCACGGGCGACTCCATGGCAGGGGCGTTTGAGATGACCGCCATGGCCACAGGCGCTGCGATCGCCCTCTTTATGCCCTTGGCTCAAATCAGGCAAGGTCACATCATCGTGGACTTTTTCACGGCCAATGTGAGCGACGCAACCAACGCCGCCCTAGACAGGCTTGGTGCTTTGGTCTTGGCACTGGTCTTCATGTTGCTGGCCTGGAGGACCACGTTGGGAGGACTCAGCGCTTTCCATGCCAACTCACAAACCATGCTGCTGGGTTTTCCAGAGTGGATTGTGTATGCATGCATGGTCCCTCCTTTTGCACTGAGTGCTTTGGTGGGCTTGCAACAATCGTTTTTTGGATTTGAAAATTCTGCGGAGCAACAAGCATGACACCTCTTGAGCTCACAGCCACCATTTTTGGCAGCATGCTGTTGTTCATGGCGATTCGGTTTCCGATTGCCATCAGCATGTTTCTTGCAGGCGCTATCGGTTACATCTCACAAGCGGGATGGCTGCCTTTTTCTAATTTTGTCAACGCTCAAACCTTTGCTCGATTTGCCGGCTATGACTTGTCTGTCATCCCCTTGTTTATCCTTATGGGCAACTTCGCCACCAAAGGAGGCATCAGCAAATCTTTGTTTTCATTTGCAGCCAGCGTGATGGGGGGCTTCAAGGGCGGCTTGGCCATGGCGTCCCTCTTGGCCTGTGCGGCTTTTGGCGCCATCAGCGGCTCCTCGGTTGCCACTGCTGCAACCATCACAGGTGTGGCTCTGCCCGAGATGAAACGCCACGGATATTCTGGGCGCTTGGCTACGGGAACACTAGCTGCTGGCGGCACATTGGGCATTCAACTTCCGCCCTCGGTGGTGTTGGTCATTTATGCCATCTTGACCGAACAAAACATTTCTAAATTGTTTGCAGCAGCGGTTGTGCCGGGCATCATTGCCATGTTGGGTTACATGGTGGCTGTGGCGGTCTATGTGCGCATGGTGCCTGGGCAAGCCCCTGAGGTTGATTTAAACCGCGAACCGCTGTCAATGGATAAGGTCATTGGCGTTCTCCCCATACTGATCATCTTCACACTGGTGTTTGGTGGTATCTACGGCGGCTTTTTCACGCCGACCGAAGGTGCCGCAGTAGGTGCCGCCTCGACCTTGATCACAGCCATGGCCAAGCGCGAAATGACACTGGAAAAATTCAAAGAATGCTTTTTAGGGACCGCCACGAGTGCGGCCATGATCTTCTTGATCTTTGTCGGGGCTGACTTGATGAATGCAGCGCTGGCCATGACACAAGTTCCCAACCAACTTGCAGCAGTTGTGGGCAGCTGGGGCTTGCCGCCGCTGGCAGTGATTGGCGCGATTTTGCTGTTTTATGTGCTGCTGGGTGCTGTGATGGATGAAATGTCCATGTTGCTGTTGACTGTGCCGATCTTTTTCCCCATGGTCATGGGGTTAGATTTCGGCATGCCCAAAGACATGGTGGCCATTTGGTTTGGCATCATGGTCTTGATGACGGTGGGATTTGGTTTGATTGCCCCTCCCGTGGGTCTGAACGTCTACGTGGTCAACAGCATGGCCAAAGAAGTGCCCATGGCTGAGAGCTACAAAGGCGTTATGCCTTTCTTGGTCAGCGATGTGCTGCGCACTCTGCTGTTCCTGTTTTTCCCCATTGTTCCTCTCTGGTTGGTGGGATTCATCGGCTGATCAGGCACAGCTTCACGACCAAGGGGTGGGCGAAAAAAGCCCCCCCCCTTTTTCACGCAGCAAAAACAGTGCCTGCGCACAACTTGTACCTAACGATCATGAACACCGAACTCCTACAAAATTTCGCAGCAGGCCGCTGGCAAACTGGCACCACAGAAGGCACCACACTGTTTGACCCCGTCCTTGGGACAGCGTTGGTGCGTGTGTCCAATGCGGGTTTGGATTTGAAAGAAGCTTTTTCGTTTGCTCGCCGACAAGGGGGATCTGCCATGCGAGCCCTCAGCTACAAGCAGCGCGCCGCCATGCTGGAAGAAATTGTCAAGGTGTTGTCCGAGAACAAGGCGGCCTACTACGACATCGCGACAGCCAACTCAGGCACCACCACCCGCGATTCCGCCGTGGACATTGATGGCGGCATTTTCACCTTGGCCACCTACGCCAAGATGGGACACAAGCTCGGGGACAACCACATGATGTTGGACGGTGAGCGCATTCGCATGGGCAAGGACCCCTTGTTTCAAACCCAGCACTTCTTGACACCCACGCCCGGAGTGGCGCTGTTCATCAATGCGTTCAATTTCCCGAGTTGGGGGCTTTGGGAGAAAGCCGCACCCGCACTGCTGTCTGGCGTGCCCGTGATCATCAAGCCAGCCACTGCCACGGCGTGGCTGACCCAACGCATGGTGCAAGACGTGGTTAACGCCAACATCTTGCCCGTAGGTGCACTGTCGGTCATTTGCGGCTCGTCCTCTGGCTTGATGGATCAGCTGGAAGCCTTTGATGTGGTGTCATTCACGGGCTCTGCAGACACTGGACGCATCATCCGCTCCCATCCGGCCGTGGCCGAAAAGTCCGTGCGCTGCAACATCGAAGCCGACAGCCTGAACTCCGCCTTGCTAGACCCCAACACCCAGGTCGACAGCGAGGTGTTTCAACTTCTGGTTGCGGAAGTTGTGCGGGAGATGACCGTCAAGTCAGGCCAAAAATGCACCGCCATTCGTCGGGTTTTTGTCCCTGCCCCGCTGTACCAAGCGACCGCCCAAGCCATCAGCGCCAAATTGAAAAAAATCAGCGTCGGCAACCCCCGAAACGAAACGGTTCGCATGGGCTCGCTGGTCAGCCAAGAGCAACACCAACATGTGTTGTCTGGCATTGCCACCTTGAAACAAGAAGCCGATGTGTTGTTCGATGGCAACCCTGCCGATCTGGTGGATGCTGACAAACACCTCGCCGCATGCGTGGCTCCGGTGTTGCTGGGCACTCAAACACCTGAGACCGCCCAAGTGCTGCACGACATCGAGGTCTTTGGTCCTGTGGCCACCCTCATGGCCTACCAAGACATCCATCAAGCCTATGCATTGATTCAAAGGGGCTTGGGCTCCTTGGTGATGTCGGTGTACAGCGACGACCCCAGCTTCATCGCGCAAACGTCTGCGGTACTCGGATCTCATCACGGACGCATTCATGCCATCTCCCCCGATGTGGCCAGCCTGCACACGGGCCACGGCAATGTGATGCCAATGTCTCTGCACGGCGGCCCTGCAAGAGCGGGGGGCGGAGAAGAGCTGGGAGGCTTGCGCGCACTCAACTTCTACCACCGCCGAACCGCACTGCAAGCCAGCACATCCGCACTGGATGCTTTGGCACAGACGGCGACACCCTTGGTCTACTGAACTTGGATCACTGGGCGCGAAGCTTGAAGCGCTGGATTTTTCCAGTTGCTGTTTTGGGCAGGTCAGGCACAAACTCGATGAAACGAGGGTATTTGTAAGGCGCCAAGCGGTCTTTGACGAAAGCTTTGAGCTCGTCTTGCGTCGCCTCATGACCTGGCTTGAGCACCACAAAGGCTTTGGTTTTGGTCAGGCCATCGACATCTTCTTTGCCCACCACTGCAGCCTCTAGCACGCTGGGGTGCTGGACCAATGTGGCTTCGACTTCAAAGGGCGAAACGTAAATTCCGCTGACTTTCAACATGTCGTCCGTTCGCCCGCTGTAGGTGTAGCTGCCGTCCGCATTGCGCACGTACTTGTCCCCGCTCTTGGTCCATCCACCTTGGAAGGTTTCACGGGTTTTGACCCTGTTGCCCCAATACATCATGGCGCACGAGGGGCCTTGGATGTACAAATCTCCGGGTTCGCCGTCTGGCACAGGCTGACCGTCATCTCCTCTGAGCTCAAGGTCGTAACCGGGCACGGGCCAGCCCGTGGTGCCATATTGGACTTTGTTGGGCAAGTTGGACAAATAGATGTGGAGCATTTCTGTCGAGCCAATGCCGTCCACGATGTCCACGCCGCTGTAGGCCTTGAAACGCTGGCCGATCTCTGCGGGCAACGCCTCCCCTGCAGAAGACACCAGGCGCAGCGCAATGTGCTCTTTCTTGGGCAACGAAGGGGAAGCCAGCATGCCCGCAAAGCCAGTGGGCGCGCCAAAGAAAACCGTCGGACGTACACCACCAACCTCTCCCACCCAGCGCTTGAATGTGGCATCTGGCGTCGGCCGCTCAGACATCAACAAGGTGGTGGCGCCCACCCCCATGGGGAATGTCAATCCGTTGCCTAGGCCGTAAGCGAAGAACAGCTTCGCAGCCGAGAAGCACACATCGCTTTCTTTCAATTGCAAAATCTTCTTGCCATACAACTCGACGGTCCAGTAAGGATTGGCGTGTGAGTGCACCGTTCCTTTGGGTCGCCCGGTCGAGCCCGAGGAATACAACCAAAAGCCCACATCGTCGGCCAGCGTCGCAGCCGCTTTGTGAGCGGGCGCGGCTGCATTTAAAAAGGTTTCAAATTCAATGTCAGCCGGCTGCACAGGTGCCACCGGCCGAGACACAACCACCCGTCCCACCTCATGGTCAGCGCGTGCCATGGCGGCTGTCAGTGTGGGCAACAAAGCCCCAGAGACCAACACGGCTTGGGCTCTTGAGTGCTCCAGCATGTAGGCATAGTCATCCGCTGTCAGCAAAGTGTTCACGCAAACTGGCACCAGACCTGCATACATGGCGCCCAGAAAGCTCACAGGCCAATCGTTGCCATCCAACATGAGCAGCAACACGCGCTCTTCCCGTCGCAGACCCAATTGCTGCAAGCCCGCCGCCATGCGTTTGACGCGATCGTCTAACTCACCGTAGCTGAGCGCACCATGGTCGTCAATGAACGCAGCCTTGCCAGAACGGGTCACGTTCAAGTCCAGCAGGTGTTGGGCAAAATTAAATCGGTCGCCAGGCGATGCAACCGTCTCGGGTGTTGTCATGGAGTCTCCATCGGTCAGACATGGTGTGTGAACTTGCTCGCTCTTACCGCTTGATCAACCAAGAGACTTGCAGTATTGTGCTTAAATCGACTTTATGCCTACAGAAATCGCACGTCAAGCACTATATTGCATATAACGGGAAATCCCTAATGCCCACCTCAGACCCTCCATCGATCAGCCCGCCCCCCAAAGACCCCTTTCTTGAGTCTCTGGGTGAGCGCATTCGCCACCTCAGAGGGCGTCGCGGAATGACCCGCAAAGCAACGGCCCAAGCCGCCAGCGTGTCCGAGCGCCATCTGGCCAACCTCGAATACGGCACAGGCAATGCATCCATCTTGGTTCTGCTGCAAGTCTCCAAGGCCTTGCAGTGCTCGTTGGCCGAGATCCTGGGGGATGTGAGCACATCATCCCCCGAATGGCTGATGATTCGTGAACTGCTGGATGGGCGAGACGAGGCCACTCTTTTTCGCGTGCGCAGCGCCATTGGAGAGCTCATAGGAACGACCACACCTCACAACCAACAAGGTCAACGCATCGCCTTGATCGGCTTGCGCGGCGCAGGCAAGACAACCCTGGGCAAGATGTTGGCTCAAGAACTCAATTTTGCGTTTGTCGAATTGAGCGCCGAAATCGAAAAGTTTGCGGGCTGTACGGTGGCGGAAATTCAAGCTTTGTATGGTCAAAACGCCTACCGCCGCTACGAACGACGTGCCCTGGAAGAAGCCATTCAAATCTACCCGGAGGCCATCATCGCCACCCCAGGCGGACTGGTTTCTGACCCCTCTAGCTTCAACGAACTCCTCACCCACTGCACCACCATCTGGCTCAAAGCCAGCCCGGAAGACCACATGCGGCGCGTGATCGACCAAGGCGACAACCGGCCCATGGCAGCCAGCAAGGAAGCCATGGAAGATCTGAAATCCATCTTGGCGGCTCGGCAAGCTTTTTACTCCAAAGCGAACTTCACGCTCGATACCAGCCAACAAGCTTTGAACGAAACCTTTTTGATGCTTTTGGAAATGGCCAGCAATGCCTTGCGGGGATCCTGAATACCCATCAAGCAAAATAGTTCTTGACTCGTCAAAATAATGCACTATCATGCACATCACAAGACATGAACTTTAATGCGTCAAACACGCACTTCTTTTTGGAGACACTGATGACATCCCCTCGCGTCGATTACCAAACCCACCCCTCTCAATACAAGCATTGGAAACTGAGTTTTGATGGCGCCATTGCCACTGTGGCCGCCGACTTTGATGAGAACGCAGGCCTGCGTCCTGGCTACAAACTCAAACTCAACAGCTATGACCTGGGTGTGGACATTGAACTCAACGATGCGATTCAACGCATCCGTTTTGAGCACCCTGAAGTTCGTACGGTGGTGGTGACCAGTCTGAAAGACAAAGTGTTCTGCTCGGGTGCCAACATCTTCATGCTGGGCGTCTCCAGCCATGCGTGGAAAGTCAACTTCTGTAAATTCACCAACGAAACGCGCAATGGCTTCGAGGACTCGTCCACCCACAGTGGCCTGAAGTTCTTGGCGGCGGTCAATGGGGCTTGTGCCGGTGGCGGCTATGAGTTGGCTTTGGCCTGTGACGAAATCATCTTGGTCGATGACCGCTCCAGCGCCGTCAGCCTGCCCGAAGTGCCGCTGTTGGGTGTGTTGCCTGGCACAGGGGGTTTGACCCGCGTGACCGACAAGCGCCATGTGCGACACGATTTGGCAGATATTTTTTGCACCACCACCGAAGGGGTGCGCGGACAAAAAGCCAAAGACTGGCGCTTGGTGGATGACATTGCCAAACCCGCTGTATTTGCTGAAAAAGTCAAAGCCCGTGCGCTGGAGCTGGCTGCACAAAGTGACCGTCCTGGCCACGGCAAAGGCGTGGTGTTCAACCCATTGCAGCGCGTCATCGAAGCCGATCGCTTGGTCTACACCCACGTGAGCGTTGACATTGACCGCGCCAAACGCACGGCGACCTTCACCGTGAAAGCGCCGACCGCTGGATTGCCTCATGAGATCGCCGGCATTGAAGCAGCAGGCGAACAGTGGTACCCCTTGGCCATGGCCCGTGACCTGGAAGATGCCATTTTGTCCATGCGCACCAATGAACTGGACATTGGCACTTGGTTGATCAAAACCACGGGCCAGGCCTCAGCCGTGCTGGACATGGATGCCACCTTGCTGGCACACAAAGACCACTGGTTGGTGCGTGAGACTTTGGGCCTGATGCGTCGCACCTTCAGTCGAATCGATGTGTCATCGCGCAGTTTGTTTGCCCTGATCGAAGAAGGCTCCTGCTTTGTCGGCACGTTCTTGGAGTTGGCCTTGGCATGCGACCGCATTTACATGTTGGCGCTGCCTGACTCACCCGAGTTAGCCCCCAAGCTGTTGGTGAACGAACTCAACTTTGGGTTTTATCCCATGATCACCGAACAAAGCCGTTTGCAGCGGCGTTTCTACGACGAGCAAGCGGCACTCGAGCCCATTCGTGAGCAGGTCGCTCACCCCTTGGACGCGCAACAAGCAGTTGAACTCGGCCTGGTCACCAGTGCGCCCGACGACATCGACTGGGCCGATGAAGTTCGCATCGCCATCGAAGAACGCGTGTCCATGTCCCCCGATGCCCTGACAGGCATGGAGGCCAACCTGCGCTTCAACGGCCCTGAAAACATGTTCACCCGCGTGTTTGGTCGCTTGACGGCGTGGCAAAACTGGATTTTTCAGCGTCCCAATGCCGTTGGCGAAAAAGGCGCTTTGAAGGTCTACGGCAAAGGCGAAAAAGTCGCCTTTGACTGGAACCGCGTTTAACCCCCCAC
>CAITHK010000032.1 GCA_903892175.1 uncultured Burkholderiales bacterium
CCATCGTGGCCCAGTGGTTGTCTTCATATGGCATCCCTGCTGCGCAGATCGAGAGCGCAAGACCTGAGGCCTTGGTGTGGGCCTTGGAGCGTGCCTCCCGCAGCGGACGCGTGGCTTACCAGTTTGCCCGTGATTACGCTGGCAAGCACGCCCAGGTCTGACGCGACATCATGACTTCTGCGCACGTGCGTGTGGTCGATGCCGACCAACCTCGATCTGTGGCGCGGGGTCTGGTGCAAGTGGCGGTGGGGGTGCTGATACGCGCTGACCATGCGTTTTTGATGACCACCCGTCCGTTGGGCAAGGTCTACGCAGGTTATTGGGAATTTCCGGGCGGTAAGCTTGAAGCGGGTGAAACGGTGACCGACGCTTTGCGCCGTGAACTGCAAGAAGAAATCGGCATCACCATCACCGACTGTCAGCCATGGCAGACCGAAGTGATTGACTACCCACATGCCTTGGTGCAATTGAACTTTTGCAAAGTCACCCAGTGGAAGGGCGAGCTCCAAATGCGCGAAGCGCAAAGCTTTGCCTGGCAGCAGTTGCCTGTGGTGGTCGAGCCCGTGTTGCCTGGAACGGTGCCTGTGCTGCAGTGGTTTGCGCAAGAGCGCGAGTTTGTGGGCGCCACCCACAAGTCTTAGTGGCCGCGCTCACTGCAAGGGCGTGTTTTCAAAGTCTGGGTCGTCTTGCGGCGTTGGGTCTGGCAAGCGGTGTTCTTCATTGGCCCAAGCGCCAAGGTCGATATTGCGGCATCGTTCGCCACAGAAAGGGCGGTAGACGTTGGCTGATTCGTAGCGGCTAGGCCCGCCACATTGCGGGCATTTGACTATGCGAACCTCTGTGCCCATGGCTCAAGCGCACAACGCCATTTCAAACGGCACATCATCGGTGCTGGTTTGCAAGCGGCCATCGCCATCTTGACGCATCATGCGCACCCAAATCATCAAGCGATTGCCGCTGATCTCAGGAATCAAACCTAAGGCTGGGTCAATCGCCACCCGCATCAGTTGAAACTTCCCTTGTGCCAGGGACTGCTGAAATTGACCGCCCATGGCCATCATCTTTTGGGTGCTGCCTGTGTCGCGCATCAAGGTGAGCAACAACTTGACAGAGGCATTCATGGGCTGAAAGCTTTCAGCCCAACGCAAGATGTCGAGGCGACGCACGTCACCGCTTTGTTGCTGCCATGCGTGGTAAGCCGGCAGATCAAAACAGCAGGTGCCCCCTGGAATCGCCGCGCGGTTGCGCAGCGCGGCCAGCCATTCGTTGTCGGTCACAGACTGCCCGATTTTGCCAATGGCATTGTTCATGGCTTCAAAGCAACGTTCCAATTGGTAAAGCAACTGATCCAAAGCCGCTTCAGACACCGATGGATTGCCACGCAGGCCATTGAACATTTGCTTGTGGCGATCCAAGTCTTTGAGAATATCTGACTTGAGGTCTGTACGCCCACCCGCTTCAACCAACTCGAACAGTGTGGTGAGCGCGAAGTGGTTGTCCACCGGGTGGTTGCGTGTGGTCAATTCTTCGAAACGCTGAAACAGGTGTTCCAGGCGCAGGTAGGTGCGCACACGCTCGTTGAAGGGATGTTCGTACAGAATCACGCAATAAAACGAATAGATCGGAGGGCCGTTTTGGACAGCCTGAATCATACCCGCTGAAATCTCGTTTTCTGAGCAAAGTCGCCTGCGCTACAGGGGCAAACTGAAGACCTCGGACTGCAACTGAGCCAAGCTGAGCTGCTCGTTGTAGATGACCCAATCTGCGGCAGCCAAGCGTTGTGAGCGACTGGCCTGTGCGTTGACGATGTTTTGCACGGTCTCAGGATCCAACCCGCTGCGCGCACGGACGCGCTGAATTTGTGTTTCCACCAAGCAATCCACCACCAGTACTTTGTGGAGTCGGTTGCGCCAACGTCCGGACTCCACCAAGAGCGGTATGTCAAAGACCACGGTGCGAAGTCCGGCTCGAATGGCTTCTTGAACCTGTCGTTGTGTTTCTTGCCCGACCAAGGGGTGAACGATGGCTTCGAGGACTTTTTTGGCTGTGGGATCTCGAAAAACAAGGGCACGCATCTGATCTCGGTCCAGCGAGCCATCGGCCGTGATGAAGTGCCCCCCTAATTGTTCGGCGATCAATGGAATCGCTGAGCCATGAGGGGCTGTGACTTGGCGCGCAATGGCGTCTGCATCAACCAACGCGGCTCCGCGCTTGACCAGCATCTGAGCCACTGTGCTTTTTCCGCTTCCAATCCCACCTGTGAGTCCTAGGTGAAAAGTGCCAGAAGATGGGTCAGCGCTCGTCATGGGCTAAGAGTCTACGCAAACTTACAAGCCCAGCCATTGGAGGGCGGTGTTGGGCCCGAACACAACGAGCAAGCCAGCAGCCATGGCTAAAAAAGGACCAAATGGCACATAGCGTCCTTCGTGCAATTGGCCTCTGGCTTTTAATGCGATGCCAACCAACATCCCTGACATGCTGGCCAAAAATACCAGAGGGATCAAAGGCACGGGACCCAGCCATGCGCCCAAGGCTGCAAATAATTTGAAGTCGCCTGCGCCCATACCTTCTTGATGGGTTATTTGTTCAAAGACAAAAGCCACCAGCCACAAGGAGGTGTAGCCAACTGCCGCACCCCATACGGCTTCATCCAGGGGCAAGGCAATCCAGCGCATGCTGCTGGCGATCAAACCCGTCCACAACAAGGTTTGCGTCAAAGCATCTGGGAGCAGCGTGGTCTGCCAATCGATCACGGACAAGGCCAACAAACTGGTGGCAAAACAAGCCCAGGACAAGGCGCTTGGCGTCAATCCCCAGCGCCAAGCGCAGGCAAGCCAGAGCAAGCCCGTCACCGTTTCAATCAATGGGTAAATCACGCCAATAGGATGTTGGCAAAAATTGCATCGTCCTTTCAGCCAGACATAACTTAACAGCGGCAGCAAATGCCAAGCTCGCAGTGGGGTGTGGCAATTCGGACAGTGTGAGGCAGGCTGGCAAATATCCAAGCCTACTTCTGATTCAGGCGCAGCCTCATGGGCTTGCATCACCATCAGTGGCAACCGATGAATCAGCACATTGACAAAACTACCAACAACCACGCCGAAGGTCAGAGCCAAAAGACCAGAGGGAAAACTCAACTCATTCATACCACTTGTCCCAATTGAAAAATCGGCAAATACAAAGCCACCACCATGCCGCCAATGAGAAGTCCTAAGGCCACCATGATGAAGGGTTCGAGCAGGGTAGACAAGCGTTTGGCGGCGGTTTCAACTTCTCGCTCATAGTGAGAGGCCGTGGCATCCAACATTTTGTCCTGCGCGCCAGACTCTTCTCCAATGGCACACATTTGGACCGTCATCGAAGAAAACAATCGACGCTGTGCGGACATCGCTTGAGCCAAAGAATGGCCGCGCATCAACTGATCCCTGATGGATTGGGTGGTCTGTTTGTAGCGTAAATTGCCGGTGACGCCTTGTACGGCCTTTAGTGCGTCAGTGAGTGTGATGCCTGCCGCAAACAACGTTGACAGTGTGCGAGCCCATCTTGCCATGCAGGCACGTCGCACCACTGAACCCGCCAGCGGTAAACACAACACCAAACCGTGCCCATCCTCTTTCAATCTATGGCAGCGATGGATCGCGTATCGCAGTGAACCGATGAGCGCACAGGTGCATGTCAGTAGGAACCAGCCATGTTGTTGCCAGCCCTGGCTCAGTGCTACCACCCAGCGTGTCAACGCTGGCAACTCTGCATCAAATGATGCAAAGATTTTTCGAAAAGCTCGGACGACAAAAGACAATAAAAAAACCATCACAGCCAAGGCTATCACGAGGACTGCACACGGATAAATCAAGGCAGACCTGAGGGTGCTGCGTAAGGCCTCGGATTTTTCGCTGTGAATGGCCAGACGGTTCAACATGGTGTCCAGCATGCCAGCCGTTTCACCTGCCGCGACAAGGTTGCAAAACAATGCATCAAACGCTGCATGGCGTCTAAGCGCTTGATGCGAGGCCATGCCCCCTTCCACCTGATGGCGCAGGTCTTGCGCCAAGCTTTTGAGTGACGTCTGGCGAAGTCCGCGAGTGATGATGTCAAACGCTTGTAACAAAGGAGTGCCGAATAAGAGCATGGTGGCCAATTGGCGCGTCAGCCGCGTGATGTCTTGTGGTCAAACCCTGGAGGAGTCTTGTATCCAAGCGGTGTATTTGATTTGCCGCCGTACGCGGGTGGCGCGTATGCGCTGTGCATGAAGTTGGGCCACCACAGCATCCTTCGTCGCGGCTTGCATGGTGCCTTGCACAAAGCGCGCCTCGCGGTCATGTCCATGCCATTGGAAAACGTGATCAGCCATGTTGCGTCATAGCCATCCCCTCTTGCGCAGAAGTGAGGCCTTGTAAAACCTTGAGCAATCCGGCTTGTCGTAACTTGCGCACCCCCTCAGAGCTTGCTTGTTCTGCCAGGGCTTGTGCACTGCCACGGTTCAGAATCAGCGACTGCATGCCCATCGCTGATGGGAAGAACTTGAAAAATGCCAATGCGGCCTTTGTAGCCGCCATCACACGCTTGGCAGCCCACAGGTTTGAAGAGCGGACGAGTTTGATTTTCTTCACGGCTGAAAAGAGCTGGTAGCGTCAATGCTAGCGCTGTGCGAATGTCTTGCGTTTGCAATTCATCCATCGGTGTTTTGCACCCATTGCACAAACGCCGCACCAAGCGTTGCGCTGTGATCATCACCATGCTGGCCGCCACGTTGAAAGCCTCCACACCCATGTGTTGGAGCCGTGTCAACGTGCTGGTCGAGTCGTTGGTGTGCAATGTTGGCAGGACCAAGTGGCCTGTTTGGGATGCTTGGATCGCAATCTCTGCGGTCTCTAGGTCTCGAATTTCACCCAACATGATCACGTCGGGGTCTTGCCTCAGCAACGCTCGCAGCGTGTTTGCAAAAGTCAAGCCTGCACGTTCGCTGATATTGACTTGGTTGGCGCCTGCCAGTTGAATTTCGAAGGGGTCTTCAACCGTGGAAAGATTGATTTCTAGTCGATTCAAAATGTCCAAGCAACTGCACAAAGAGAGCGTCTTTCCAGAGCCCGTGGGCCCTGTCATGAGCACCATGCCATGTGGGCGCTCGATGGCTTGAAGTGAACGGGTTTGGTCATCCACTTCATCCCCCAAACCGCTCAGACTGGGCCGTGCTTGGCTGAACTTCAAGATGCGGATCACGATTTTTCACTGTGAACGGTGGGCAGTGAGCTCACACGCAAGTCAACGCTGTGTCCTGCATGGGTGTACTGAATGCGACCGTCTTGTGGCAACCGCTTTTCTGCTATGTCCATGCGAGCCAATACTTTGATGCGGGATACCCAGGCATCGCGAAGACTCATTGCGGGTGTGGCTGCCAAGCGCAAGTGACCGTCTATTCGAAAGCGCACGCGAAAGCTGTTGTCACCGGTTTCAACGTGTATGTCGGATGCGCCTTCCTGCAAAGCTTTTTGCAGCAGCGCATCCAATGCTTTAACCGCCGGGCCCTCCGGCATGGGCGTGATGGATGGGTGTGGGGAAGACATGTGAATCCTGAACAGAGAATTCAAAATTCTTCAACTTACCCCTGTGTGAGGGTGCGAGTTTGCATCACAAAAAAGCCCTGCATGACTTGGCAAACTGGGCGTTTGATGTCCATCGGTTTTTTGGTCGGGGTGAGAGGATTCGAACCTCCGGCCTCTACGTCCCGAACGTAGCGCTCTACCAGGCTAAGCTACACCCCGACTTATTGCAGTCATGCCGACTGCATCTGATAGACCAAGTCATTTTAACCAAGCTGTTCCTGAGGTCGGTATGACTGGGGTGCTCTTTCTCAGGCCTTCACTCATAGAATCTAAATGAGCTCCATTGACATTGAGGTATTCACATGAAACATATTTTGCAAATCATCCGCTCGTTCCCTGTTCTTGGCATGAAAGTGGCCGCGCTGACTTTTTTTCTGCTGAGCAATACCTATGCGGGCCCTTTCCCCACCATTCCATTGAGTGAGTTGCCTGACCCTTTGCGGTCTGTTTGGAAAGAACTCAAGCCCGAAATGACGCCCATGAGCCATTGCGCAACTGCGTTTGATAGCCACAGTGATGGCGACAAGATGGTTTTTCGTTGCTCTATTCACATCAAAATGTCTGCCGAGGGAGAGAGGCGGGCCATGAAATATTGCGAGGAAAAACGAGAGGAAAAGAGTATCAAAGCGCCGTGTCGCTTGGTGGTTGAATGATTTAACTTTGGGATGGAAACTGCTTCTCAATTTGCGCTGAATAATAAATTCTCATTTCCCTTGCCCTTATCAAATTAGGGAAGTTAATTAGCAATGATAAATCCCTGAAATTATGAAATACAACGATATAAATATTCGTTGTATATAATTGGTTTGTAATTAATTTATTTGGAGATATTCATGGCTCGAACCACTGTTGCAGCTCAATTGGCTAAATTGCGCAAAGATCGTGAAATATTGGAAAAGCGTGAAAAAGCACTGCTTGCCAAAACTAACGACAAAGTACTGGGTCAAATTGTGGCCTTGGCCAAGGATGCCGGTATCACGGCGGCCGACATCGTCAAAGCCTTGGGCGCTGCAAAGCCGGCCAAAACTAAATCACCTCGGGCAGCCAAAAAAGGTGCTTTGGCGGGTAAAAAAGTGGCTGCTAAATATCGCAACCCAGCCAATCCAGAGCAAACTTGGACTGGCCGAGGTGTCTCTCCTGCTTGGGTTCAGGCCTTGAAGACGGCAGGCAGTTTGGATACGGCGTTGATTGCTGCGCCAGTTGCTGCGCAAGCGTAATTAGTGACGGCGGTCCAGCAATTGGGCCGCCAAATCGTGCAGTGCTTCGTGATAAGGGCCTTTGGGCAGCTGAATAAGTGCGCGAATGGCACGTTCAGCCTCTTCACTTGCAGCGGCGCGCGTGGCTTCTAGGGCGCCGGTACGACGAACAATTTGAATAATTTCATTTAAACCGTCCATTTCGCCGTTTTCAATGGCGCGTCTGATGGTGTCTTTTTCATGCGCTGTTCCGCGCTGCATCGCAATGATCAATGGGAGGGTATTTTTTCCCTCGCGCAAATCATCACCCAAGTTTTTACCCAATTCTTGTGCGTCGCCATCGTAGTCCAGCACATCATCAATTACTTGAAATGCCGTCCCCAAGGCTTGGCCATATTCGGCGCAAGCCGCTTCAACGTCCGGCGCGCTCCCCGCAATCACAGCAGCCAATCGCGTGCTGGCTTCGAACAGCTTGGCCGTTTTGGAGCGAATGACGCGTAAATAACCCACTTCATCCAACGAGGCGTCGTGCATATTCATCAGTTGCAAAACTTCACCTTCGGCGATCACATTGGTGGCATCGGCCAATATTTCCATGACACGCATCTCACCGGAATCAACCATCATCTGAAATGCGCGTGAATATAAAAAGTCGCCTACCAATACACTGGCTGGATTGCCAAAAGATTCATTGGCGGTGGGTCTTCCACGACGCAAAGTGGATTCGTCCACCACGTCATCGTGCAGCAGAGTGGCCGTATGAATAAATTCAACCACTGCGGCCAAGTTATAGCGTTGGTTTCCTTTATAGCCTATGGCACCAGCCATCAGCAGCAGCAAGGCCGGTCGTATTCGTTTGCCACCTGCCGAAATGATGTATTGGGAAACTTGCCCGACCAAGGGCACACCTGAGTCCAGCCGCTCGGCGATGACGCGGTCGACCTCGGCCATGTCGGCAGAGATCAATTGCAAAGCGGATGAGGGTGCGGTCGACAAGTCAGGCCTTAAACCAATGGAAAGCTGATGGATTATAGGGATGCCGATGGGTGGTGAAAGGCTAAAACACAGGCAAGTTCCGAAGCTGCTATAATTTTTGGCTCTGCGGAAATCCGTCCGTAGGGTTCACTCAGATTTTATCTAGAGGTCTTACATGTACGCGGTCATAAAAACCGGTGGCAAACAGTATCGTGTTGCTGCTGGCGAAAAAATTAAAGTAGAACAGATTGCTGCGGACGTTGGCCAAGAGATTGTGATCGATCAAGTGTTGGCAGTCGGTAACGGCGCTGAACTCAAGATCGGCACACCCTTGGTGTCCGGCGCAACTGTCACAGTCACAGTGTTGTCTCACGGTAAGCACGACAAAGTGCGCATTTTCAAAATGCGTCGTCGTAAACATTACCAAAAGCGCCAAGGGCATCGTCAGCAGTTCACAGAATTGCAGATTGCTTCCATCAACGGTTAAGGAGCATTGACATGGCACAGAAAAAAGGCGGCGGCTCTACGCGAAACGGGCGTGATTCCAAGCCCAAAATGCTCGGTGTCAAAGCGTTCGGTGGTGAGTTGATCACTGCTGGCGCCATCATCGTGCGTCAACGTGGTACAAAGTTTCACCCCGGCACTAATGTCGGTGTGGGCAAAGACCACACCTTGTTCGCTTTGGTGGACGGCCACGTGTCGTTCGGCGTCAAAGGTGCTTTGAACAAGCACATGGTCAACATCACACCTGTTTGAGTTCATCGAACCGATGTATGACAAAGCCCCGACCTGTCGGGGCTTTACTTTTTAAACGAGAGCCATGAAATTCGTAGACGAAGCCTATATCGACATTGCCGCTGGCGATGGGGGGAACGGCTGTGTCTCGTTTCGCCATGAGAAGTACAAAGAGTTTGGCGGCCCCAACGGCGGCGACGGTGGCCGAGGGGGTCATGTGTTTGCTGTGGCGGACCCCAACCTCAACACCCTGGTGGACTTTCGCTTTTCGCGCCGTCACGAAGCCAAGCGGGGTCAACATGGCTTGGGCTCCGACATGTTCGGCCATGCGGGGGACGACATCACCCTCAAAATGCCAGTGGGCACCATCATCACCGATGCTGAAACCGGTGATGTGTTGTACGAGTTGCTCATCCCGGGCGAGGTGATCACCATCGCCAAAGGGGGTGATGGTGGCTTTGGCAATATGCGCTTCAAGAGCGCCATCAACCGAGCGCCACGCCAAAAAACGCCGGGCTGGCCTGGTGAGAAAAAAGAGCTCAAACTGGAACTCAAAGTGTTGGCCGATGTGGGTTTGCTGGGCATGCCCAATGCCGGCAAGTCCACCCTGATTTCGGCCATTTCAAACGCGCGCCCCAAGATTGCCGATTACCCCTTCACCACCTTGCACCCTAATTTGGGCGTGGTACGTGTGGGGCCTGAGCAAAGCTTTGTGGTGGCGGATGTGCCCGGCTTGATCGAAGGCGCTTCGGACGGCGCTGGATTGGGGCATCAGTTTTTGCGACATCTACAACGTACGCGCTTGTTGTTGCATATGGTGGACATTGCCCCGTTTGACGAAGGTGTGGATCCAGTCAAACAAGCCAAAGCCATCGTGGCCGAGCTCAAGAAATACGACAAAGCCTTGTACGACAAGCCACGTTGGGTGGTGTTGAACAAGCTCGACATGGTGCCCAAGGACGAGCGCGAAGCCGTGGTGGCTGACTTTGTCAAACGGTTCAAGTACAAAGGCCCTGTGTTTCAAATCTCTGCGCTCACGCGCGAGGGTTGCGAGCCTTTGATCAAAGACATTTACAAGCACATCAAAGCGCAGCAAGTGGCCGAGCAGCCGCCCGAATATGTGGATCCTCGTTTTGTAGACGCTGCCCCTGACCCCGCCCCATGACACAGACATCTACCCACTTGTTACGCGACGCGCGTCGCATCGTGGTCAAGGTCGGTTCTAGCCTGGTGACGAACGAAGGCCGCGGCTTGGATGAACAAGCCATTGGCGAGTGGTGTCGGCAACTGGGTGTCTTGGTGCGCGATGGGCGAGAAGTCATCATGGTGTCCAGCGGCGCCATTGCCGAGGGCATGAAGCGCTTGGGCTGGACCACTCGTCCGCACGAACTGCATGAGTTGCAAGCTGCAGCGGCTGTGGGTCAAATGGGCTTGGCGCAGATGTACGAAACCAAGTTGCGCGAAAACGGCCTGGGTTCAGCTCAAGTCTTGCTGACCCATGCCGATTTGGCTGACCGCGAACGCTATCTGAATGCCCGTTCGACCTTGCTGACCTTGCTCGCCCATGGCGTGCTGCCCGTCATCAATGAGAACGACACCGTGGTCAACGATGAAATCAAGTTCGGCGACAACGACACTTTGGGTGCCTTGGTGGCCAACTTGGTGGAGGCCGATGCCTTGGTCATCTTGACCGATCAACAGGGTCTCTACACCGCCGATCCGCGTCGCGACCCTGCTGCCACATTTGTGCACGAAGCGCGTGCGGGCGACGCGGCGTTAGAAGACATGGCAGGCGGCGCAGGCTCCAGCCTTGGCAAAGGCGGCATGATCACCAAAATTTTGGCCGCCAAGCGCGCTGCAGGATCTGGCGCGTCGACCGTCATCGCTTGGGGCCGTGAGCCTGATGCCTTGGTGCGCTTGACCCAGGGCGAAGCCATTGGCACTTTATTGGTGGCGCAGACTCAAAAGCAACAAGCACGCAAACAATGGATGGCCGACC
The DNA here is from genome assembly GCA_903892175.1 of uncultured Burkholderiales bacterium. Classification (GTDB taxonomy): domain Bacteria; phylum Pseudomonadota; class Gammaproteobacteria; order Burkholderiales; family Burkholderiaceae_C; genus Limnohabitans. The sequence continues at coordinate 10,509 of CAITHK010000032.1, forward strand.
ACCTGCAGTTGCGTGGTTCAGTCACCATCGACAACGGTGCCGTCGTCAAATTGCTGCATGAAGGCAAAAGCTTGTTGCCGATTGGGATGACGGGCGTGGATGGTGATTTTTCTCGTGGTGAAGTCATTGCCATCTTGGACCTCAAGGGGCAGGAGGTTGCCCGTGGCCTGGCCAATTACGCTGCGGCAGAAGCCCGCTTGCTGTGCCGCAAGCCCTCTGGCGATGTCGAGCAACTGCTGGGTTATGTGGCAGAGCCCGAGATGGTCCATCGCGACAACTTGGTACTCACCCAACTCACCTGAGCTTGGGTCGCACGAAGCCCCTCGGGGCTTCGCACAGTTCAGTCACCTTGTTTGAGCGCAGACTGCGGGTCTGGGTCAAAGCTGGCGCCAGGCGGTAACTCCATGCCCATGCTGATGGACATGCCAAAGTGCTTGGTAGTCACAGTCATTTCCCCTTGAACCTGACCCATGCCGCGCAGGTAGCGATTGCGACCTTCTTGGCGAGGCAAATAACGTGACAACTCGGTCAACGCCATTTCATACACCCCGCGTTTGAACTCCACCACCACATCCAAGGGCACCCAGTAGTCGTTCCATCGCCAGGCGTCGAACTCGGGATGGTCGGTTGCGCGCAAATTCAGCGAATGGTCGGGAGCCATCAGCTGCAGCAAAAACCAAATCTGCTTTTGGCCTTTGTAAAAGCCGCGCGCATCTCGTCGGATGAACCGGTCTGGCACCTCATAGCGCAACCAGTCTCGGGTTCGGGCAACGATGCGCACATGCTCTTGTTTGAGCCCCACTTCTTCGTGCAATTCGCGGAACATGGCCTGTTCGGGAGTCTCTCCTCGATCAATGCCGCCCTGCGGAAATTGCCAGCTGTGGGTGCGGATGCGCTTGCCCCAAAACACCTGATTTTTCTGGTTGAGCAAGATGATGCCGACATTGGGTCTGAACCCTTCACGGTCAAGCATAATCAAACCTCAAATTTTTAAACTGAGTCCATTATGCACAGCGCTGCTGTGTTCACCTCAGGACTCACCCTGATTCCCCTCTGACATTTCGTATTTTTGTGCCGCTATGAAAGCCTCTCAGTTCCTCATCTCCACCCTCAAAGAAGCCCCTGCCGACGCCGAAGTGGTCAGCCACAAACTCATGATGCGCGCGGGGCTCATCAAGAAACTGGGTGCAGGCATTTACAACTACATGCCTATGGGTCTGCGTGTGATTCGCAAAGTCGAAGCCATCGTGCGGGAAGAAATGAACCTTGCTGGCGCTGTCGAACTCAGCATGCCGGTGGTCCAACCTTCCGAGCTGTGGCAAGAAACGGGACGCTTCGAAAAGATGGGCCCCGAGTTGCTGCGCATCAAAGACCGCCACGGCCGAGACTTTGTGGTGCAACCCACCAGCGAAGAAGTGGTGACCGACATCGCCCGACAAGAACTGCGCAGCTACAAGCAGCTGCCTAAACACTTTTACCAAATTCAAACCAAATTTCGGGACGAACGTCGCCCCCGCTTTGGCCTCATGCG
>CAITHK010000033.1 GCA_903892175.1 uncultured Burkholderiales bacterium
CCCAAGGGGTGGATTTGAATTCGGGGTGGAATTGCACGCCCATGTACCAAGGGTGAACCGTTTGCGGCAACTCTACGATTTCTGTCAACTGCTCGCGCTGTGTCAGGGCGGAAATGACCAAACCAGCTTGTCGCAGCGTGTCGAGGTAGTTGACGTTGGCTTCATAACGATGGCGATGACGCTCCGTCACCACGTCGCCATAAATTTGGTGGGCGAGGGTGCCTTTGGTGACATCTGAGCTCTGCGCGCCCAAGCGCATGGTGCCGCCCAGGTCAGAGTTGCTGTCACGGGTTTGGATGCTGCCATCGGCGTCTTTCCACTCATTGATCAACGCGATCACGGGGAACGGGCCAAGGGGCTCAAATTCAGTGCTGTTGGCGCCTTGTAGTCCGGCTACATGCCGCGCGTATTCAATGGTGGCCACCTGCATGCCAAGACAAATGCCCAGGTATGGCACTTTGTGTTCACGGGCAAACTGCGCTGCAGCAATTTTTCCTTCTACGCCACGCACACCAAAGCCGCCAGGGACCAACACGCCGTCGAATTGGGCCAGTTGCGACACAGTGTCGGGGGTGATGGTTTCAGAGTCGATGTATTCGATCTTCACGCGTGCATGATTTTTCATACCCGCATGACGCAAGGCTTCATTCAGGGACTTGTAGCTGTCTGACAAGTCAACGTACTTGCCCACCATGGCAATGGTGACTTCTTGCGCTGGATGTTCTACCTCATGCACCAGGTCGTCCCAACGCTTGAGGTTGGCCGGTTGTGCGCTGATGCGCAGCTTGTCGCAAATCAAGCGGTCCAGGCCTTGTTCGTGAAGCATGCGTGGGACTTTGTAAATGGTGTCCACATCCCACATGGAGATCACACCCCATTCAGGCACGTTCGAGAAGAGGCTAATTTTCGACCGTTCTTCCTCAGGAATCGGACGGTCAGCTCTGCACAAAAGACAATCGGCTTGGATGCCAATTTCGCGCAGTTTTTGTGCGGTGTGTTGGGTGGGTTTGGTTTTTAGCTCACCTGCTGCAGCAATCCACGGCACGTAGCTCAGATGAACAAAGGCCGTGTTGTGCGCGCCGAGCTTCAAACTCATTTGACGAGCGGCTTCCAGAAAGGGCAAGGACTCAATGTCACCGACGGTGCCACCGATCTCCACAATGGCCACATCCACTGCGTCGGGGGTTTCATAGCCTGCACCGCGCTTGATGAAGTCTTGAATTTCGTTGGTGATATGGGGGATGACCTGGACCGTCTTGCCTAAATAATCGCCGCGTCGCTCTTTTTCAAGCACGCTTTTGTAGATTTGCCCCGTCGTGAAATTGTTGGCTTTTTTCATGCGCGTCGTGATGAAGCGCTCGTAATGGCCTAAGTCCAGGTCAGTTTCGGCACCGTCGTCAGTGACAAACACTTCGCCGTGTTGGAACGGGGACATGGTGCCTGGGTCTACGTTGATGTAGGGATCCAGTTTGATGAGGGTGACGGAGAGGCCGCGTGATTCGAGGATCGCAGCAAGAGAAGCGGAGGCGATTCCCTTGCCCAGGGAAGACACTACACCGCCGGTGACGAAGACAAATTGGGTCATGCCAGATCGGGAGTTGGGTCTCCCGGTAGGTGGAAATCGAAATTATAGGCGCTCTGCTACATTGCGATCCATGTCTGATCTGTCAAACAAACATATTGTGCTGGGCCTGAGTGGTGGCATAGCTTGCTACAAAGCGGCTGAGCTGTGTCGTGCCTTGATCAAGGCGGGGGCGAGTGTTCAGGTGGTGATGACTGAGTCTGCAGCACAGTTCATCACACCCGTCACCATGCAAGCGCTCAGCAACCGATCTGTGTATGTGTCGCAATGGGATGAGCGCGAGCCCAACAACATGGCGCATATCAATTTGAGTCGAGACGCCGATGCCATCGTGGTGGCACCAGCCAGTGCCGATTTCATGGCCAAGCTGTTGCACGGCCGGGCCGATGATTTGCTGAGTTTGATGTGCTTGGCGCGCCCAATTCAAAGTGTCCCCTTGGTATTGGCACCCGCCATGAACCGTGAGATGTGGCAGCACCCAGCGACACAACGCAATGTGGCCCAGCTGCGAGCAGATGGCGTACATGTGTTGGATGTGGGGCAGGGCGAACAAGCCTGCGGCGAAACAGGTGACGGTCGCATGTTGGAGCCTGATGAAATTTTGGAAGATGTGGTGGCCTTTTTTCAACCCAAGTTGTTGCAAGGTCAGCATGTGCTGGTGACGGCAGGGCCCACATTCGAAGCCATCGATCCGGTGCGCGGCATCACCAATTTATCCAGCGGCAAGATGGGTTTTGCCATTGCACGCGCCGCCAGACAGGCCGGTGCGGAGGTGACCTTGGTCGCGGGCCCTGTGAGTCAACCCACCCCGCGAGGGGTGCAACGTGTGGATGTGCGGTCGGCCTTGGACATGCAAGCTGCTGTCGCTCAATATGTCGACCAGGCCACGGTGTTTGTGGCCACGGCGGCTGTAGCCGATTGGCGCTTAGCTAAGGTGTCGACAGAAAAAATCAAGAAAGACGTCTCGGGGCAATTGCCGCAGTTGCAGTTCACCGAAAATCCAGACATCTTGGCCGGTGTTGCGCAGTCTGAGCGCGCACAAAACGGCGCGCTGTTTTGCGTGGGTTTTGCGGCAGAGAGTCATGACTTGCTGGCGCATGCAACGGCAAAGCGCGCGCGCAAAGGCGTGCCTTTGCTGGTGGGCAATATTGGCCCCGCGACATTTGGTTTGGACCACAACGCCTTGTTGTTGGTCGACGCGCAGGGTTCTCAAGAATTCCCACAGGCCAGCAAGCGCAGTCTGGCCCGCCAATTGGTGGCCGAAATTGCGCGTCGCCGCCGCTGAATTTTTTTCTTTTTTGATTCGGCAAGGCCGTGCTTTAGCTTTAACTTGAAACTATGAAACTCGACGTCAAAATTTTGGATTCCCGCATGGCAGATCAACTGCCTCAGTACGCCACCCCTGGCAGTGCAGGGTTGGATTTGCGCGCTTGCTTGGATGCGCCACTGACCCTGGAGCCCAATGCTTGGCAACTGGTGCCTACAGGCATCGCCATTCATTTGGCAGATCCTGCCTATGCAGCCTTGATCTTGCCGCGCTCGGGCCTGGGCCACAAACACGGCATTGTGTTGGGCAATTTGGTGGGGCTCATAGACAGCGACTACCAAGGCCAATTGATGGTCAGTGCATGGAACCGCAGCGATGTGGCCTTCACGCTAGAGCCCATGGAGCGATTGGCGCAGTTGGTGATCGTGCCTGTGGTGCAAGCGCAATTCAATGTGGTCAACGCGTTTGCCGCACCCAGTGAGCGCGGCGAAGGTGGTTACGGCTCGACCGGTAAAAAGTAACTCAGTGCAGCAGGTTGCTGCCCGGAACCTGCGGTTCAATTTTAAAAAAACCAGTACCCGCCGTACCACGGTCTTTTTCTTCGTCAGAGGCTTCGCGCACTGACTTCACTTCGAGGTGAATGCGAATGGCAATGCCCGCCAGTGGATGATTGCCGTCCAGCACCACATGCTCAGGGTAAATGTCCGTCACCGTGTAGAGCAAATCTCGCGGGGCGTCAGGGTTGCAGCCATCGGGCAGGGCATGTCCTTCAATGGTGTGGCCTTCTTCGAGCTCTTTCGGAAAACGCGTGCGGTCTTCTAAAAACACACGCTCTTCGTCATAGTCACCGAATGCCTCTTCAGGCTCTAGGTGCAAGTCAATCAGCGCGCCCACGACGTGACCTTGCAGCGCCTCTTCAATTTTGTGCAGCAAATCGTCCCCGCCAAGCAAAAACTCAACTGGTTCATCCAATTCGTCGAGCACCTCGCCCAGAGTGTCTTTCAAGGTCCAGGTCAGGCCGACCACGCAGTGTTGAGTAATTTCCATAGGGCAAAATTGTCGCACGATGAATGTGAAACACCCTTTGGCCCTTCTCGGTGGCCTAACACCGACTGAATTCATGCAACGTCATTGGCAGCGCAAGCCCTTGCTGGTGCGCCAGGCGATCCCGAATTTTTCACCCTTGTTGACGCGTCCAGACCTCTTCGAGTTGGCCGCGCAAGAGGGCGTCGAATCTCGCTTGGTCAAGGGTGCTGATCAGGGTAGACGCGCCTGGCAAATGCAGCAAGGTCCATTCAAGCGTCGAACCATCCCGCCACTGTCTGAGCGCGACTGGACGTTGTTGGTGCAGGGTGTCGATTTACACCACGATGGTGTCGCCGACCTCAGGAATCAGTTCCGATTCATCCCCGATGCGCGTTTAGATGACGTCATGATCAGTTACGCCAGCGATGGAGGCGGTGTCGGGCCACACTTTGACAGCTACGACGTTTTTCTGTTGCAAGCCAAAGGACAGCGCCGTTGGCGCATTGGGCGGCAAAAAGACTTGTCTTTGCAAGCTGATGTGCCCCTCAAGGTTCTGGCGCATTTCAAGCCCGAACAAGAGTTCGTGCTCAACCCTGGCGACATGCTCTACTTGCCACCTCGCTATGCGCACGATGGAGTGGCGTTGGGTGAATGCATGACGTATTCGATTGGTTTCAGGGCTTCCAAAATCGGCGAACTGGCCAGGGATTTATTGGTTCGCAGCAGTGAATCTGTGGATGAGATGCTGGGAGACGCGCTGTATCAAGATGCAGGTCAGTCCTCCACCGAGCGTCCTGCTTTGATTCCTCAGGGTTTGACGGATTTTGCGAAAAAAGCAATGGCTCAAGCATTGAAGAATCCTTTGTCAGTAGACCGCGCCCTGGGAGAGTTGCTGACCGAGCCGAAAGCGAACGTATGGTTTGATGGTGCGGGTACAGCGCGAACCCTCAAAGGCTTAGGCGTTCGCTTGGACCGCCGAAGTCGCATGATGTACGACAAGCACCATATTTTTTTAAATGGTGAGAGTTGGCGTGCTTCTGGCGATGATGCGAGATTGATGCGTGTTCTTGCTGATGCCCGAGAAATTGATGCTTCGCTGCTTCGTGGCGCCAGTCCTCAGGCCTTAGCCTTATTGAGAGATTGGTGTGAAGACGGGTGGATACATACAACCACCCGCAAAATTCGCACATGACATCAACCTGACAATTGGCCTGTTTTTGTATGGGAATTACCCTATAATAACGCTCTGAGCTGGAAGGTCTCGAGTCCACCATCTCGGTCGCAGCGTCAGCTGCGGCAATTTCTAGAAATTGTTTTCATCCCTATCTAAGGAAAATTGACATGAAAAAAACGCTCCTGCTGGCGACCCTCTTGGCTGCTGCTGCTCTCGTGGCTTGTGGCAAAAAAGAAGCTCCTGCTGCCGCTCCTGCTGCTCCAGCTGAAGTTGCCTCTGCCCCTGCCGCTGACGCATCTGCTCCCGCAGCACCTGCTGCCGAAGCAGCTAGCAAGTAATTTTTTTACTGTGCTAACCAAAAAGCCACCTGCGGGTGGCTTTTTTATTGAGCGGCACGTGCTTTGAAAGGTGTTAAACCTTGAACCAAACTGTTCCTGAATCAGGCGTCGCAACTTCGATTTCAGATCTAGAGCATTTCAAAGCTTGGCTAAGGTGTTCGCGTGCGAGTTCGGGCGTGTTGTTGCGCTCACTCAAATGTGCGGCAACAACGCAAGACAGTCCTGGATGAGCGATGCGCGCCAACAATTCCGCCGAGGCTGGATTGGCCAAATGCCCCCACTTACCGCCCACGCGTTGCTTGAGAAAATGGGGGTAACTGGACTTCTCCAGCAAGTCTGTGTCATGGTTGGCCTCTAAAACAACAGCATGGCAGTTTTGTAGCGCTTGCACCGTGTGATGCGTGACATGCCCTAGGTCAGTGATCACCCCTAACTTTCTGTTCCCATCGCTGCAACTGAGTTGAAGCGGTTCACGGGCATCATGAGGGACGGTGAAGGGCAGCAGTTGTAAACCGTTTAGCTCAATGGGCATGCCATCTTGTGCCGTTCGAACATAGGGCAGGAATGCACGCCATTGAGGAGTTTCAACGGCTTGCAAGGTTCCGCGGCTCATCCACACGGGCATCGGATGGCGCTTGAGCAAACTGCGGGTCGAACCGATGTGGTCGCCGTGTTCATGGGTGATGAAGACGCCATCCAAGGCCTGTATTGAGGTGCCTGCTTGAAGAAGCCTGAGTTCCAAATCTCGCAGCCTAAGCCCGCAGTCAATCAGCAAGCGCGTGGTGTGCGTACCTTGGGTTGACTCAACCAAGGTGGCATTGCCTGAGCTGCCACTGCCCAGGCTTTTAAAGCGCAGCATGGCGCAGTGTCGTCAATGCCTTGGTCAGCGAAGGTCGTCCGCAAGAAGTTTCAAAATACTTTGGGTCACAGGGGAGTTTTCCGTTTGACCTGAAGCATTGAGTACCGAGACCAAGGACTTTCCTTCCACGAAACGAATCAGCACTCGGTATTTGACGGGGCCGGCATCTGCCTTGCTCGCGCTGAATAAGCCACTGAAGAATCCTTTGTCTTCTTTATCACTCGTATCCACATAGCGCACGAAATAGACGCCTTGTGTGCGATCTCTGTCTTCGACGGTAAAGCCGGTGCGATCCAGTGCAACGCCGATTCGTCTCCAAGCCACATCAAAGGATTCAGCCAACGAAATGAAACTGCCTGTGTTGTTGGTGATCAAACCTGTTGAAGCCGTGGCCGTCGATTGGAGTAATGTCGCTGTTTTGGCTTGGTCTGAGGAAACCCCAAGTTTGACCATCAAGCGCGTCAGGAACTCCGCTTCTAATTCGCTGTCGCTAGGACGAGGCTGCCAAATGGTGCCAGATTTGGTCTTGTCTGCGTATTCTTCAACCATTCCACGGTGCGTGATGAAGATATCTACACCGCCACTGGTATTGCGCTCTAAGCGGGTCCGAAATTTGTCTCGCTCGCCCGAGGAATACAAAGATTCAAAGACTTTGCCAATGGATCGGCGGATAAAGTCCTGAGGAATTTTGGCGCGGTTTTCAGCCCATTCTGTCTCAAGCAAGCCAAGTTGCTGTTGCTCAATCACATACTGGAATCCGTTTTCTTTCCAAAAGCCATACACGATGGGCCAGATGTCTTCAGCAGACCGATTGACCACCAGCCAGCGCTGCTTCCCATCACGTTCAATGCGAACATCGTTGACTTGATTGACGGCAACTGTCGCTGTCCCTTGTGTGGGACGTCCAGGTCCAGACATGGCGCTCGCCGTGACAATACCGCCAGGCACAGCGTATCGGGTGTCGCGACTGAGTTGGGTCAAGTCAGGTGGAATGTCCAAAGGGACGATCTTGGCCACACCGTCTGTTTTGTAGTTGACCTTGTCAGCATCGACCACAGAGCCGCAAGCGCTTAAAAGTGCGGCCAAAGCACAGACCAGGAAGGCGCGTAAGAAAATAGGGTTGTGCATCACAGAGATGGCCTTCGTCAGTATCAGATCAAGCCGGCAGCGCGCAGAGCGCCTTCAACCACCGGTTCGTTAGCTTTCGTCAATTCCGTCATGGGCAAACGCAAAGTCGGACCACTCAGGCCCATGCGGCACATGGCCCATTTGACAGGGATGGGGTTGGCCTCGACAAACAAATGCTTATGCACAGGCAACAGCTTGAATTGGATCTCCATGGCAAGTTTCACGTTGCCCGAGATGGCCGCCATGCACAGTTCGTGCATCAATTTTGGGGCGATATTGGCGGTGACACTGATGTTGCCTTGGCCTCCACACAACATCAAGGCAACGGCTGTTGGATCATCGCCAGAGTAGACAGCAAATCCTTTTGGCACGTCACGGATCAACCATTGGGCACGTTCGATATTGCCTGTCGCTTCTTTGATGCCCACAATGCCAGGAACTTGTGTCAAGCGCAGCACCGTGTCATGGGCCATATCGGCCACCGTACGACCTGGTACGTTGTAGAGCACCACGGGAAGATCTACCGCCTCTGCAATGGCTTTGAAGTGCAGGTATTGGCCTTCTTGGGTGGGTTTGTTGTAGTAGGGCACCACTTGCAACTGGCAGTTTGCACCCACGCCTTTGGCGAATTTCGCCAACTCGATGGCTTCTGCGGTGGAGTTGGCACCGCATCCGGCCATGATGGGCACATGGCGCGAGGTATGTTTGGCAGCTTGTTCCACGGAGACGCGGATGATTTCGCAGTGTTCTTGCACATTGACCGTGGGGGACTCACCCGTCGTGCCAACCACACCAATACAGTCGGTGCCTTGGTCGATGTGCCAGTCAATGAGTTGACGCAGGGTGGGGTAATCCACGCTGCCGTCTTCCAACATGGGGGTGGTCAAAGCCACGATGCTGCCGGTGATGGGTGTCATGTCCTGAGGTGCGGTCAAGATAAAACAATCATTCTAGCGATTGCAAACTTGGGTTCAGCTCAAAGCGTGTCCCTGGGGCTTGGGTATTTGATGATTTGACTGCCACGATACGTTGCACAAACCGTTCTGGACTCTTCAAAAAACCTTCTTCAAAGGCCACCACACGCAAAGACGCGCACCTCACCAACAGCTCACCGGGTTGCAGCAAAAAGTCTGGGCGTGACGGTTTTCCTACCGATTCATTACCTGCTGCAAAGGTTTCATAGATCAGCACACCACCAGGGGCCAAGCTACCCATGATTTGCGGCCATAAGGCTCGCCACAGGTAATTGGTCACCACAACGCCGCCAAACTGTCGGTCTTGAAAAGGCCAAGGCATTTCTTCAATGTCCGCTTGGATGGCTTGACCAAAAGCTGTGGCGGCTGCAATGGCTTGCGCATCTCGGTCCACACCCACCGCCGTGTGACCTAGTTCGGCCAATAAGCGCATGTGCCGGCCCCAGCCGCAGGCTACATCAAGCACCGTGCTGTGGTCAGCCAGCAGATGCACCCAACGCCTGACCCAAGAGGACGCTGCTTCTGCTGCGTGTGGGGTTGGGGGGCGTGTCATATCAAAAACAAACCCAGATTTGATTGGCCAAATCCATCAAAAAGCTTGGGCGTAAGTACAACGACAAAACACACAGCAGCACAACGCCACAAGTTGCCGCGACCAGAAGTTGACGCAACCAAAGATTCATCACGCAGCTGCCACGCGAGGTTCTCGCTCAATGGGGGTCTCGCGCACAGGCAGATTGATCACTGCCGCAAACACCCCCAGCGCGATCGAGATGTACCAAACAATGTCGTAACTGCCCGTCTTGTCATACAGGTAGCCACCCAGCCAAACTCCCATGAAACTGCCGATTTGGTGACTGAAGAACACAAATCCGCTCAGCATTGACAAATGCGCCACACCAAAAATTTGAGCAACTGCTGCGTTGGTCGGTGGAACGGTCGAGAGCCACAAAAGCCCCATCGCAGATGCAAAAACATACACACTGATGGGGGTGAGTGGCGCCAGCAAGAATAAACCGATGGCGATCGCTCGTGAAAAGTAGATGAACGACAGAATTTTGCGTTTGGCCAATCGTTGCCCCAACGACCCTGCAATGTAGGTGCCAAACACGTTGAACAAGCCAATTAGGGCCAGCGCCATGCTGGCTACTTCAGGCGACAAGCCCTTGTCCTTGAGGTAACTTGGCATGTGCACACCAATGAAAACCACCTGGAAACCACACACAAAATAACCCGCCATCAACAATTGAAAACTTGGGTAGGCAAAAGCTTCTCGCAACGCATGAGAAATGGATTGATCTCTTTTGGGCTTGCCCCCGTCTGCGAAGCCAGGCTCACGCAGGCCAAAGGCCAGAGGAATGACCATGATGGCAGCCAAACTCAACATCACCAAGGCCTGTTGCCAGCCATAGTTTTGAATCAAAAATCCTTCGGTTGGAACCATCAAAAATTGACCAAACGAGCCAGCCGCTGCGGCAACCCCCATGGCCCAGGAGCGTTTTTCAGAGCTGACGTTGCGTCCAATCACCCCATAAATCACCGCGTAGGTGGTTCCGGCTTGGGCAATTCCAATCAACACGCCGGCACTTGCCGTGAACAGAGTTGGGGTGTTGGCGTAGGCCATGCCAACCAAGCCCATGGCGTAAAGCAGCGCGCCGGCCACGATGACTCGAAATGCTCCAAACCGATCGGCCAGCATGCCCGAAAAGATACCCGTCAAGCCCCAGGTGATGTTTTGTATGGCAATGGCAAAGGCAAAAGTTTCGCGGGTCCAGTCTTTGGCCTGGGTGATGGGTTGCAGCCATAGGCCAAAGCCGTGGCGTACCCCCATGGACAAAGTCACAATCGCGGCGCCGCAAATCAGCACCTGCCAAATGGGGAGGGTTTTGGTCGTTGAATCGGTCATAGGGAGCTACTTTAACTAAAACCTACAATGCCCGCCCATGGCAACCAAGCAACCCACCACACCGCCCCAGTACTCAGAAGGCTCAATTCGTGTCCTCAAAGGACTCGAACCCGTCAAACAGCGTCCGGGCATGTACACCCGAACCGACAACCCTTTGCACATCATCCAAGAAGTGCTGGACAACGCTGCTGACGAAGCCTTGGCAGGGCACGGCAAGAAAATTGGCGTGATCTTGCACGCTGATGGCTCTGTCACCATCGATGACGATGGGCGCGGCATTCCGTTTGGCATGCACCCCGAAGAAAAAGCACCAGTCATTGAGCTGGTCTTCAC
>CAITHK010000034.1 GCA_903892175.1 uncultured Burkholderiales bacterium
ACAACAAGCGCGCCAGGGTTGACTTGCCCGAACCCGAGGGCCCCACCACGGCCACGGTTTTGCCAGCCGGAATTTCAAAGCTGATGCCATGCAAGATGGGCCGCGCGGCCTCGTAGGCAAACACCACCGACTCAAAGCGCACCGTGGGTGGACCGCTCACTTGCAAATCGGGCGCGCCCAGATCGTCGGCCACTTCGCGTTCTTTCTCCAGCAGGCTGAACATGCGGTCCAAGTCGGTCAGGCTTTGTTTGATTTCGCGGTAGAGCACGCCCAAGAAATTGAGCGGGATGTAGAGCTGGATCATGAAGGCGTTGATCATCACCAAGTCGCCCAAGGTCATGCGCCCCTCGACCACACCCACGGTGGCGCGCCACAGCATGGTGACCAAGGCTATGGCGATGATGAGTTGCTGACCGGTGTTGAGCAACGACAGCGAGGTTTGCGACTTCAGGCGCGCACGACGCAGCTGGTCTAAGCTGGTGTCATAACGCTTGGCTTCAAAGCCTTCGTTGCTGAAGTATTTGACGGTTTCGTAGTTGAGCAACGAATCCACGGCTTTGGTGTGGGCTGCCGAGTCAAACTCGTTGGCCAGACGGCGAAAGTGGGTGCGCCACTCGGTGACGCTGACCGTGAACACAATGTAAACAGCCAAAGCCAGCAAGGTGATACCGGCAAACCACACATCAAACTTCACCGCCAAGATGGACAGCACCAAGGCCACCTCAATCAAGGTGGGCACGATGCTGTAGAGCGAGTAAGAAATCAAGGACTCAATGCCGCGCACGCCGCGTTCAATGTCTCGCGTCATGCCACCGGTTTGGCGCTCGAGGTGGAAGCGCAAACTCAAACCATGCAAGTGCTGAAAGGTTTCCAGCGCAATTTGCCGTGCCGCACCTTGAGTGGCTTTGGCAAACACCAACTCACGCAACTCGGTGAAGGCCGAGGCCGACAAACGCAACACGCCATAGACCAGCAACAGCGACACCGGCACCACCAGCACTGCCGTGGGGTCACTGGGTTTGAAGGACATGGTGTCGATCAACTCTTTGAGCAACAAGGGCACGCCCACGTTGGCCAACTTGGCGCCCACCATGAACCCCAAGGCCGCCATGACGCGCCACTTGTATTGCCACAGGTAGGGAAAGAGTCGCTTGAGCGTGGCGCTGTCCGAACGCGGGGTGCCTGAGTTGGCGGGAGAAGGGGGAGTTGAAGGCGCGTGATGACGCATATTGCACAATGCCAAATAGTTAACTGTGGATTGTGCCTATGTCTTCCCATTCCTCCGCCACTGTGGTGACACTGCCCACCGACCAAGAGTTGGTGCTCAAGGTCATCCCCATGCCAGCCGACTGCAATGCCAATGGCGATATTTTTGGCGGCTGGGTCATGGCCCAGGTCGACTTGGCCGGGGCCGTGTTACCTGCGCGCTATGTGCGCGGCCGCATGGCCACGGTCGCGGTGAACGAGTTCATCTTCAAACAAGCGGTGAAAGTGGGCGACATCTTGAGCTTTTTCGCCAAGGTCAACCGCATCGGGCGCACCTCCATCAGCGTGGATGTGGAGGTCTATGCCGAGCGCTTCAGCCGCCAAGGCCAATACATCAAGGTCACCCAAGCCACGCTGACCTATGTGGCGATTGATGACCAAGGCAAGCCACGCCCCATTCCCAAAGATTGAACTCAAGAGACGATGTAGGCCCCGCTGCCTGCCGCCACCATCTGCCCGTCGGGGCTGAAAAACTCCATGCGTGTGCTGCCCACGCGTGAGCCAATGCGCAGCACCTCGGCACGCATATCAAAAAACTCGCCAATGCCTTGGCGCAGGTAGTCAATGCGCAAATCGATGGTGCCGACCTTGAGAAAGAAATCAAGCCGATGCGCAGGCGTTTGATCCATGTGCCGTGCCGCTTTGGCAACCAAGCAAGCCACACCCCCCAAGGCATCCAAACTCGCGCTGATCACACCTCCGTGCACGCGGTTGTAGGCAAAGTGCCCCACCAACTCGGGCCGCATCGGCAAACGTGCCGTGACCACAGTGGGCGTGATGTCCACCAGTTTGACGCCCAACATTTGGTTGAAGACGATTTTTTCTTCAAAGATGGCACGCACGCCTTCGATGAACTCAGGTTCAAAGTGGCCATCGGGTGACAGGCGTTTCATCAAAACAAGGCTTTCACAATTTGGAAAAGTCAGGGCGACGTTTTTCCATGAAAGCACCAAACGCTTCTTGCGCAGCAGGCGCTTGCAGCATGCGGCCAAAGCTGGCGGCCTCGGCCTCTATTTGCGCCATGATCTGTGCGGACTGGCCGCTCTTCATGAGCCGCTTGGTCTCCACCAAAGAACTCAGGGGCTTGGCAGCCAGTTTGCGCGCCTGCGCCTGGGCATAGCTGTTGAGCTCGGTGGGGGGCACCACGCGGTTGACCAAGCCCACCTCTTGCGCCGCCTCGGCCATGAAAGGCTCACCCATGAGCAAGGCCTCTGCGGCACGGTGGTAGCCCATCATCTGCGGCACCAAGATGCTGGAGCCAGCCTCTGGACACAGACCTAAATTGACAAACGGCATCGAGAACGCCGCGTTGTCACCGGCGTAGACCAAGTCGCAGTGGAACAAGAGCGTGGTGCCAATGCCCACCGCTGGCCCGGCCACGGCTGCCAGCAAAGGTTTGCTGAAACCAGCGATGGCACGTAAAAAGCGAAACACCGGGGCGTCATGACCCGACGGTGGGCGGTTCAGAAAATCGGCAATGTCGTTGCCGGCGCTGAAGATGGTTTCATGCCCTTGAATCAACACCACGCGCACCTCGGCGTTGGTTTGGGCGTGCTCCACAGCGTCAGCCAAACTGGCGTACATGGCCGCGGTGATGGAGTTCTTTTTGTCCAGGCGGTTGAAGGTCAGCGTCATCACGCCTTGGTCAATGTGTTGCAGGATGTCGGTCATGACAAGTCTCGGTTAGGTTTATGGCATGCGCTGCCAAATTTGCGTGCGGTAAAAAGGGCCGATGTAGCCGCGCAGTTGCAAGCGCTTGCCGCCATCAAGCGGCACCATGCGCACGGTGTATTCCTTGCCATTTTCAGGGTCGAGGATTTTGCCGCCACCGCCCCAGCGCTTCTCATCGGGCTCGTAGCGCACACCACGGATGATCTCCATGCCCACGATGACCTGGCCTTTGCGGTCGTCTTTGCAATCCTCACAGGTTTTGACGGCCTTGGGGTCTGGGTCCAGCGACTTGGCCACTCGGCCAAAGAGTAAGCCTTGGCGCTCGACAATGTCGATCTCGGCACGGGCCTCCCCCGTGTTGTCATCCACGGTGCGCCACAAGCCCACCGGCGTCATCTGCGCGTGTGCGCTCAGCATTGCGCCACATATCATGCTGGTCACCCAAAAACCACGCCAACTCAACATAGCCACTCCTTGAAATTGCGCTGTATTGTCGCTGGCTAAAAATCAGACAAACACCGCATCGGTGTCCATCAGCACTGCAGACCCTGCACGTGCGGTTTGCATCAGACAAGCCGTTTCAGGGAACAACTTGGCAAAGTAAAAACGCGCCGTTTGGAGCTTGGCTTGGTAGAACGGATCACGCTTTCCTGCTGCCATCCGCTGCAAGGCCACCTGTGCCATGCGGGCCCAAAAGTAACCAAACACCAAGTGTCCTGCTACACGCAGATAGTCCACCGCCGCAGCCCCTACCTCGTCGGCATTTTGCAAGGCTTTGTAACCAATCTCCCCCGTGAACTGGGTCATTTGCTGGCCCAGTTTGGCCAAGGGTTGGATGAACTCGGCCATGTCGTCGTTACCCTGTTCGGCCATCACCAGGGCGGAGATGAGTTCGCCAAACTTTTTGAGCGACGCACCTTGGTTTCCCAAGACCTTGCGGCCCAGCAAGTCCAGGCTTTGGATGGTGTTGGTGCCTTCATAAATCATGTTGATGCGGGCATCACGCACGTACTGCTCCATGCCCCATTCGCGGATGAAACCGTGCCCACCCAGCACCTGCATGCACGCCGAAGTGGCGGTCCACGCGTTGTCGGTGATGAAGGCCTTGACGATGGGTGTGAGCAAGGCGACTTGCTCGGCCGCTTCGGCACGCACGGCAGGGTCGGGGTGGTTCAACTCTTGGTCGACCAACAAAGCGCAATGCAAGCTCAACGCGCGACCGCCTTCGGCATAAGCTTTGGCGGTGAGTAGCATCTTGCGCACATCGGGATGCACCAAGATGCTGTCGGCAGGTTGCTGGGGTGACTTCACGCCCGTCAGGCTGCGCGACTGGATGCGGTCTTTGGCATAAGCCAGTGCGTTTTGGTAAGCCACTTCGGTCAATCCCAAGGACTGCATGCCCACGCCGATGCGTGCAACGTTCATCATGACAAACATGGCCGCCAAGCCTTTGTGGGGCTGACCGACCAAAGTGCCCACGGCACCGTCGAGCACCATCTGACAG
>CAITHK010000035.1 GCA_903892175.1 uncultured Burkholderiales bacterium
ACCTTCTTGGCCTTGTAGTGGACTTGACTGCCCACTTCAACGTTCGGAAAGATGATGGTGGTGACTTTGGTGTCGCTGTAAACAGCGCTGCCATCATCCGAGGCTTCGTCTTGCGTGCGGATCTTGTCTTTGTCGACATGGATCTTTGAGCCATCAGGCCTGTGAACGGCTGTTGGTTTCCGCGTAAATCTGGCGTCGACAACCAAACGGTCTCGTTCGCCGGCTGAGCCTGTCAGCTTTTTGAACTTCTTTTGAGTCGAATTGGAGTGCCCGCTCTATTGGGCACTAAGTTGACCTGGGCTGTCCTGATTTGCGCTGGCATGGCGCAACACGCTTTTTTGCGCTACAAATCGCCATGCCTGTGTATGAAGCAGGCGCGACAGTGGCAATAACTTAGCCGGTCAACCCACTGCCGCGCCCCGAGACCCTACTGGAGAGCAACGTTGCACGCGTAGTATTTCACGAAGCGGGCGTGGTTGTCCAGATGGCGGTTTCACGCATGGGCATGAACGCCCATGCCAACCACTCAGCCCCCGCCTAGGCTCTTTCTGTGCGCCCGCTGCCGCAGCGCTGTCACCATCTGCAGCCGCTGCGACCGCGGTCAGCGCTATTGCAGCGCAGCTTGTTCGCGCTTGGCCAGAAGTTGCGCCCAACGTGCAGCGGCTCAGCGCTACCAAAGCAGCCGCAAAGGCCGTCACGCCCACGCCCAGCGCCAAGCCCAATGGAGGGCTCGCCAACAAATAGTGACGCATCAGGCTAGCCCACCACCGCACCGTGCTGATGTACTCCCACCAGACGAATCAACAGCCTTGCAAACCGGTGCACACCTCATCTGCAAGTGCCACTTCTGTGGCCGTTCTGTATCCGCTTTTGTGCGCCAGGCTTTTTTGGGCTCCCGATTTCGTCACCCATCGAACCGCACTTTATGGAGTACCCATCTACATGACCATGACCCCTGATCTGATTGCGCAAATCCTGCGCTACCACTACGCCGAGCGCTGGCCGGTAGGCACGATTTCGTCCCAACTGAGCGTGCACCGCGAGAGCGTCATTCGCGTTCTCACCCAAGCCGGCGCCTCCCCCATCATGCCCGCCCAGCGCCCCTCGGGCGTCACACCCTTTCTGCCCTTTATCGAGCAGACCTTAAAGCAGTTCCCCAACCTCACCGCCAGTCGCCTCTACGCCATGGTCGTGGAGCGCGGCTATGGCGGTCGCCCCGACCACTTTCGCCACCTCATCGCTAGGCACCGCCCGCGCCCCACAGCCCAGGCCTACTTGCGCCTGCGCACCTTGCCCGGCGAACAATGCCAATGCGACTGGGCCCATTTTGGACACCTCCAAATCGGTCAAGCCAAGCGGCCACTCATGGCCTTTGTGATGGTGCTGTCCTGGTCCAGACGCATCTTCCTGCGCTTTTTCCTGGGCGCGCACATGGAGAACTTCCTGCGTGGCCATGTCCAGGCCTTTGAATCCTGGGGCTCGCTGCCCAGAGTCACTTTGTACGATAACTTAAAGAGCGCCGTGCTCGAGCGCAAGGGCCAAGCCATCCGCTTCAACCCCACACTGCTGGCCCTGTCGGCGCATTACCGCTTCGAGCCACGACCGGTGGCCCCAGCCCGAGGCAACGAGAAGGGCCGCGTGGAGCGCTCAATTCGCTACATCCGTGACAACTTCTTTGCGGGGCGCACCTTCACAGACATCGACCAGCTCAATGCTCAGGCAGATGCCTGGGTGGCAGGAGCGGCCAGCCAGCGCCCTTGCCCCGAGGACACCAAGCTGACCGTGCAGCAGGCCTTTGAGCAGGAGACAGCCCACCTGATGGCGCTGCCCCCAACCGCGTTTAGTTGCAACGAGCTGCGGGCCGTGTCTGCCGGCAAGACCCCCTATGTTCGCTTCGATTTGAACGATTATTCGATTCCCCACACTCATGTGCAGCGCAGCCTCACCGTCAGCGCCGACCTGAGCGAGGTACGCATCTTGGACGGCCAACACGTGCTGGCCACCCACCGGCGCTGCTGGGATAAGGGCCAACAAATCGAGATCGGCGCCCACCTGCAGGAGTTGGTGCAGCACAAGAGGGGGGCGCGCGCCCACCGCGATACCGACCGCCTGGTGCACGCCATCCCTCAAGTGCAGTCCTTGCTCAATGAGGCAGCCAAGCGCGGCGAGCCACTGGGACGCACCGCCACTCAGTTGCAGGAACTGCTCGATGTGCACGGGCGCACGCAGATGACGGCTGCCGTTGCAGACGCTATGAGCCGCGGCGTGCCCCACCCCAACGCGGTTCGCCTGGCCTTGCAGCGCCAACGCGAGCAGCAAACCCCAGCGCCGCTGGGCATGGCACTTTCCGCACACGTGCGAGCACGAGACATCGCCGTGCGCCCCCACAACCTGGATGGCTACGACAAACTCATTGGTGGAGCGCATGACGATGCAAACGACTGATCTGACAACCCTCAAACACCGCGCCCAGGCCCTGCAACTCAACGGCCTGCTGGCTAACTGGAGTGCCTGTGGCGCCCAGCCCTGGGTGGCTACGCTGCTGGACTGGGAGGAGCACGAGAGGGCTCGCCGCTCTATGGAGCGGCGCCTACACAGTGCGCGCATCGGGCGCTTCAAGCCCTTGGCCGATTACGACTGGAGATGGCCCGAGCAGATTGATCAGGGGGCTGTGAGCGAGTTGATGACGCTGCAGTTCCTGCAAAACGCAAGCAATGCCATCTTGGTGGGGCCCTCGGGCGTAGGCAAGACGACGGTTGCCCAGAACATTGCGCACCAGGCGGTGTTGCAGGGGCACACTGTCATCTTCACCACGGCTGGCAAACTGCTCGGTGAGCTGGCCAGTTTGGACAGTGACTCGGCACTGCGAACCCGACTGCGCCATTACGCCAGGCCCGCCTTGCTTGTCATTGACGAGGTCGGGTACCTCTCGTATTCCAGCCGCTACGCTGACTTGCTGTTTGAATTGATCAGTCGCCGCCACGAGCAAAAGAGCACGCTCTTGACCACCAACAAATCATTTGCGGAATGGGGCGAAGTGTTTCCCAATGCGGCCTGCGTGGTCGCATTGGTCGACCGCTTGGTCCATCATGCTGAAATCATAGGCATCAAGGGCGAGTCATACCGACAAAAGGAAGCACAGGAACATGCCAAGGCACGCTCAAGCAAACGCAAAACTTCTAAGGGGGCAACATGAAAAAATGGCATCAACCGTCAGGCCTCTCAAGCGGACTGACGTTCAAAGTGGACGCCAACTGGACGCCAGAGCAGGCCTTGGCAGTGTGGGAGTTGCTTGATGATCTGCGCGATCGCGTCGGGACCCATTACGGCCTCGTCATGCAAAACCTCATGCGTGAACAGCGAGTTACGCATCAACCGCCTGACGACTTTGAGCAAGACAAGTTCTGACTAGCATCGAGCTGTATAACCCCATCAGCAACCAGGGCCCCTCACGGGGCCCTAACTATTGGTGGCGGCGTGAGCACCACAATCAGTCGCCAGAATCCACCGCCAATTTACGCCGCCAAATTTATACGGATTTAGACCACCGCTAACAAGGTCTGTTCGGATTTTCCATAGACCCCAAATCAGTAAGGGGTAAGGCTCAATTAGCAGTGCATCAGGGTGCGACACAGTCGATAACACTTACATTGCCTTCATTTCAGACATTTTTTGTTCGGTTTTTGGTAAAGAATTGACCACCAGCCACACAAAAACAAAGTCAAGCCCCCCGCTCAAGCACTGCGTGTCAAGGT
>CAITHK010000036.1 GCA_903892175.1 uncultured Burkholderiales bacterium
CGGCTTCTTTGGCGTTGTTGAATAAAAATGGTGTGTCCCACAACGCCATTTCTTTGGTAATGCCGACCAAGGTGGCGGTGGAGCCCACCATCATTTCTTGCGCGCCGCCAATCAAGGCTTGTTGCATTTGGGTGTCGGGGCCCAATGCCGCAGCGCCAATGGCGCGAATTTTCATTTTGCCGCCAGAGGCTTTTTCGACCTGCTCGGCAAACACCTTGACCGCACGGCCTTGGTTGCTTTGTTCGTTCAAACCGTAGCCAAAACGAATCAAGCGTGGCTTGATGTCTTGGGCCATCAAGGCGCCAGACGCGGCCAGTGTGGTGATGGCCATAACGGCCACGAAGGTACGACGAAGGGTGTTCATGCGAGTCTCCTGGAAGAGGTAGGTTTTGAAAAATCTCATCACGTTGTGGTCAGCGCATCCACTGCACGGGCAACGTCACGATCTGCGGGAAAAGAACAAAGGTGGTGAGGATGATCAAGTAGGTCACCAAGAAAGGATTCACCCCCTTGATGACTTGATGCATGGACAAGCGCCCCACCCCCGCCACCACGTTGAGCACCGTGCCCACGGGCGGAGTGATCAAGCCAATCGCGCCGTTGAGCACGAACATCAGGCCAAAGTACACCGGGTCAATGCCCGCCTTCACCGCAATGGGCAGCATGACGGGCGCAAAAATCAAAATGGTGGGCGTCAAGTCCAGAGCAGTGCCGATGATCACCAAAGCCACCATCATCACGGCCATCAGCAGACGCGGGCTTTCCACCAGCGGACCTAACC
This sequence comes from uncultured Burkholderiales bacterium, assembly GCA_903892175.1. GTDB lineage: Bacteria > Pseudomonadota > Gammaproteobacteria > Burkholderiales > Burkholderiaceae_C > Limnohabitans. The sequence goes on from CAITHK010000036.1 coordinate 782, forward strand.
AGCCGGTCAACACGGTCGGCAGATCGGCCAGGGTGATCATGTAACTGGCCACTTGGGCACCCGCGCACAGGAACATCACCACAGAGGTGGTTTTGGCCGCTCGCACCAGCACTTCGTGCACTTCGGCCAGCTTCATTTCCCGGTGTACCAACAGCGCCACGATAAGCGCATAAAACGCGGCCACCACAGCAGCTTCCGTGGGGGTGAAGATGCCCGACTTCATGCCCCCGATGATGATGAGTGGCATGAGCATGGCCCAAAAGGCTTTGCGCGTGGCATTCAAACGCTCTTTGAGTGATAGCGGCTCGCCCTGTGGCAAGTCGATGCGACGCAGCTCTAGCTTCCACGCGAAGATCAGGCCCACGCCCATGATCAAACCGGGCACGATGCCCGACAAAAACAGCGATGAGATGGAGGTGTTGGTGGTGACGCCATAAATCACAAACGGCATCGACGGTGGAATGATGGGGGCGATGATGCCGCCTGAGGCAATCAAGCCTGCCGAGGTGTGCATGGGATAACCCTGGCGCTTCATCATGGGCAACAAGATAGTGGCCAAGGCGGCTGTGTCGGCCAGAGCCGAGCCACTCATGCTGGCCATCAACACCGCCGCACCAATGGCCACAAAACCCAGACCACCGCGGATGTGCCCCACCCAGGCCTGTGCCATGTCGATGATGCGCCGACTGATGCCCCCGCTGTTCATCAACTCACCAGCCAAGATGAAAAAGGGCACCGCCAACAACGGAAAACTGTCTACCCCAGCGACCAGGTTTTGGGCCAGCAACTGGGTATCCCAAAAGTCAAGCGTCCAGGCCATGCCTGCGCCTGTGAGTACCAGGGCAAAGGCCATGTTCAGCCCCATGCCCATGAGCAGCAACATGCCACCCGAGAAAACAACGAAAGCTTGTGCTTCTGCGGTCATGCTGCTCACTCCACATCCACGCCGTGGTCAAAGTCCATCGGCTTGTTTTGAATCAATTCTTTGCCTGCCATCAGGCCAATGGCCACCGACGACAGCAAGACGGGCAATGGCAGCAAGGCATTGGAGTAGCCCAGCACCACCGATTGGCTGGCCATGCCCACCACCACTTGTTGCCATGCACCATGGCCCAGCAACACGCAAGTCAGGATGACCAAGGTACGGATGAGAACCGTCAAACACGCCATCACGCGTGGGCGCTTGCGAAAACTCGCCACCACGCTGGTAAAGGCCATGTGTTCACCCGCCGGGTAAGCTGCGGTGGCACCGATGAACACCATCCAGACAAACAACA
>CAITHK010000037.1 GCA_903892175.1 uncultured Burkholderiales bacterium
CTCCACCAAAACACTGAGCAACTTCGAGCGCACGGGTCGATGTACGCTGGAGACCTTCGTGCGGATTCTGGAAGCCTTGAATGCGCTAACCGACTTGCAAAACGTATTGCTCACCCAGCCACTCAGCATCGATGACATGCGGCTGAGGGCAGCAACGCGCACGCGTCAACGTGCATATACCAAGTCAAGAAAAGTGGCCAAGTGAAGGAGCTGACCGTTACCTACCAGGGCTTGGGCGAGCCTTTTGTGCTCGGCACACTGGCCGATGATGGCCAGGATGTGCTCTTTCAGTACACGCCGCTGGCGCTTGAACGCGGACTGCAGTTGTCTCCCATTCGTTTGCCACTGCGTGCTGTGGCCTATCCGGATCGCAGGGCCGATTACACGCAGCTGCACGATGTGCCTGGGCTCATCTATGACTCTTTGCCCGACGGCTGGGGCTATCGCTTGATGCATCGCCGCATGAAGGCACGCGGCATTGACCCGAACCAGGCATCGACCCTGGACCGACTGGCCTATCTCGGAGCCAATACCATGGGGGCGCTCACCTATGCACCCGCAACCCCCGATGTTCCCAACGGCCGGGATTTGACGTTGATGGAACTCGCACAAGAGGTGCAAGCCGTCCAGCTGGACGATGGCCATGAGGTCTTGGCTGAATTGGCACGCGCTGGTGCCTCAAGCGCAGGGGCACGACCCAAAGCCTTGGTCTATTTCAACCCCGACACAGGCCAGATGAGCACACAACCCAGCGCCGTGCCCGGTGGGCAAGCCTGGCTGGTCAAATTCCCTGGCAGCGATGACGCGCCAGATTGCTCAGCAGTCGAAGAGCTGTATGCCCAGATTGCGAACCGATGCGGTCTGGAAATGACGGCGACACAGTTCTTTGAATTACCGGGTGGCCACACCGCTTTTGCGACGAAGCGATTTGACCGGCGTGGTGAGAAACGCGTTCATGTGCATTCTCTGGCGGGGCTTTTGCACGCGAATTTTCAGGTGCCATCGGTGAGCTACGAAGACTTCTTTCGCGTGACACGACGGCTTACCCGCGATCAGCGCGAGCTGAAAAAAGCCGTACAACGTTGTGTCTTCAACATCCTGATGAACAACCGGGATGACCACGCCAAGAACCTGTCTTTTTTGCTGGAAGCCGATGGCAGCTGGCGACTCGCACCGCCCTACGACCTGACCTATTGCCCCGGCTACAAGGGTGAACATTTCATGGATGTGGCGGGAGAGGGCTTGGCGCCAGATCGCAAGCATGTGCTTCAAACCGCCAAGGCAGCCGGCTTGCCCTTGGCGATCGCGGAGCAAGCCATCGACGACATTCTTGACAAAGCCACACCGCAGTTACTCCTGGAGCTGTCCAGTGCCCTTCCCCTGCGCACAGATTCGGTCAACACCATCCACAGCGTCATGGCGCTTCATTTCGCACGGCTGGCAAAGTGAGCCAACAGGCTTTCAATCGCCGAAATGTCTATCCCATCTGCCACCACCCCGATCAAGGGACATTGGCATGCGGCACCAATCAATGCGATGGGCCATTCGATTCAGACTTGATCCAATCCTTGTCACACGCCGAATCCATCCA
>CAITHK010000038.1 GCA_903892175.1 uncultured Burkholderiales bacterium
CTCTTCAAGAGACGATGGGGATTACATGCCCATGTCGCCCATGCCGCCCATACCACCCATGCCGCCGCCAGGCATGGCGGGTGCGTCGTCTTTGGGTGTTTCAGCAATCATGCACTCTGTGGTCAACATCAAAGAGGCCACAGACGCAGCGTTTTGAAGCGCTGTGCGTGTCACTTTGGTGGGATCCAAAATACCCATTTCGATCATGTCGCCATAGGTGTCGTTGGCTGCGTTAAAGCCGTAGTTGCCTTTGCCGGCCAATACAGCATTGACCACCACGCTGGGCTCGCCGCCTGCGTTGTAGACGATTTCGCGCAAGGGGGACTCAACGGCTTTCAAGACCAATTTGATACCAGCTTCTTGATCGGCGTTGTCGCCTTTGATCACACCAGCGGCTTGACGTGCACGCAAGAGTGCAACACCACCACCGGCCACGATGCCTTCTTCAACCGCTGCACGGGTTGCGTGCAATGCGTCTTCAACGCGGGCTTTCTTCTCTTTCATTTCGACTTCAGTCGCAGCGCCGACCTTGATCACTGCAACACCGCCAGCCAACTTGGCCACGCGCTCTTGGAGTTTTTCACGGTCGTAGTCGCTGGTGGCTTCTTCGATTTGGATGCGAACTTGTTTGACACGGGCTTCGATGTCGGCAGAGGCACCTGAGCCATCAATGATGGTGGTGTTTTCTTTGCCCACTTCAACGCGTGCAGCTTGTCCGAGGTCGGCCAAGGTCACTTTCTCAAGTGTCAAGCCCACTTCTTCAGCGATCACTTTACCGCCTGTCAAAATGGCGATGTCTTCAAGCATGGCTTTGCGACGGTCTCCAAAGCCAGGGGCTTTGACGGCGACCACTTTCAAAATGCCACGGATGGTGTTGACCACCAAGGTTGCAAGGGCTTCGCCTTCAACTTCTTCGGCAATGATCAACAAGGGACGACCCGCTTTGGCCACTTGCTCCAAGGTGGGCAGGAGGTCACGGATGTTGCTGATTTTCTTGTCGAACAAGAGAACAAAGGGGTTCTCAAGCAAAGCGACTTGTTTGTCAGGGTTGTTGATGAAGTAAGGTGAGAGGTAGCCGCGGTCAAACTGCATGCCTTCAACCACGTCGAGTTCGTTGTTCAAAGACTTGCCGTCTTCAACGGTGATCACGCCTTCTTTGCCCACTTTGTCCATGGCGTTGGCGATGATCTCACCAATGCTGTGGTCGCTGTTGGCAGAAATAGAACCGACTTGAGCGATTTCTTTAGAGGTTGTAGTGGCCTTGGTGGCTTTTTTCAACTCTTCAACCAAAGCCGTCACGGCCTTGTCGATGCCGCGCTTCAAATCCATGGGATTCATGCCAGCGGCAACATACTTCATGCCTTCGCGAACGATGGACTGAGCCAAAACGGTTGCGGTCGTTGTACCGTCACCCGCGTTGTCGCTGGTTTTAGACGCCACTTCCTTGACCATTTGTGCGCCCATGTTTTGGAGCTTGTCTTTGAGTTCAATCTCTTTGGCGACAGAGACACCGTCTTTGGTGACCGTTGGGGCGCCAAAGGATCTCTCGAGCACCACGTTGCGGCCTTTGGGGCCGAGGGTGACTTTAACTGCGTTGGCGAGGATGTTCACACCCTCAACCATGCGTGCGCGGGCTTCGCCGCCAAAAATTACGTCTTTTGCTGCCATGTGAATAGCTCCTTCAATACTTATTTAAAAAATTACTTCTCAACCACTGCGAAGAGGTCTTCTTCTTTCATGACGAGCAACTCTTCGCCGTCAACTTTGACGGTTTGGCCGCTGTATTTGCCAAACAGAACTTTGTCGCCGACTTTCACGCCAACGGCAACCAAGTCGCCTTTGTCGTTTTTCTTGCCAGGACCCACGGCCAAAATTTCGCCTTGATCAGGCTTTTCAGCTGCGTTGTCAGGAATGACGATAC
>CAITHK010000039.1 GCA_903892175.1 uncultured Burkholderiales bacterium
GCATAGGCCACCAACTCGGACACGTTGTTGACGGTCAGTTTGCTGGGCACCACCAGCAAGTGGGGTGAGTAAGCCACCATGGTGATGGGCGCAAAGTCTGTCGGCACCTGAAACGGCAATTTGTAAAGCGAGGGGCTGATGGCCAAGTTGCCCACATCCATCAAGGCCAAGGTGTAGCCATCGGGGGGCGACTTGGCCAGCGCATCGGCACCCACATTGCCGCTAGAGCCTGCGCGGTTTTCCACCATCACGGGTTGGCCCCAGGCGTCGGTCATCTTTTGGCCGATCAAACGTGCCAACACATCCGACGTGCCACCGGCAGGGAAGGGCACGATGATTTTGATGGGCTTGTTCGGGTAGCTGGTGGCTGCGGTTTGCGCATGGGCCAGTGGCAACAAGCTGCATGCACCCAGGGCCACGGCCCACACCAAGTGTTTCAACATACGGGGTATTCCTTGTTTGAGTGGACAGAGGCTATCACCGTGGCACATGGTGGGCGGTAGGGGTTTTCTGTGGGGCGGCAGATGGTGTACACACGCAGCAGTGCACCAAAGCAAAGGCGGATTCAAGGTTGTAATTTAGGCAGCATATAGATAACAAAAATCTGAAGAAAAAAATAAGTATGTCTGTCTGTCAAAAGGCAGTTGCATGCTGCATTTGGTGAGGGGCTTATCTGTATATCGGCTTTAGGCTGTTTGCCGTCGTTCACTGCATGTCGATTGACCGGAAGTAGCCGACCCTTTGCAGACGGTCGCGAACAAGCTGATGGGGCAAAGAACCACACGTATTTCGCAACCATTTTGGTGGTGCAAAGATATTCTCCCTTGGACCGAAAGATATATTCGGCAATGTAAGCTGTTTCAAAAATACGTTAGTCTCGCTGAGCGAGTACGCTAGCTGTTCTCGGAGCAGGATTGGTACTCAGGCTGGGAGGAAAAATGGCCAAGAAGAACAAGCGGAGCAAAAAATCGAGACCAGGAGGGAACCGGTCATTCAGCACACTTTCTCAACACGTCTTGGAAGGAAAGACGCTACGGCCGCCCTTCCGCAAACTTGACAAGGTCACGTTGACCTCGTGGCAGGATGACCACTTGCCATCAATGATTTGGGCATCTCTGCTGACTGAAACACTGCCACGCCGAGACTATCTGGACTGCTTTCGCAAACTGATCTCACACTGTGGTCCATGGTTCGCCGATGGCGGCCTGCTAGACCGACGGGCGCTCGCACCAGCCAAGGGAGATCAGATCAACTTCAGTTAGATCTTAGACTTTGACTCGCTTGCGCAGTTGCCCGACGAGCATTTCAGGCAGTTCTTTGACATTCTCGTCGCTCATCTCTTATGGCGAGATGCACTTAGGCCGCTTCTTCGACTTACCTAGCCGCCCGGAATACAACGATGGCACACACTAATTGCTGGCAACCCGGCTGACGGTGATTGGGAACCGACCAAGCTCATGCGCCGAATCAAGACACTGCGGTCTGACATGTAGTTCAACCGGAACGCAAACGCATGACCGCCTCGGACGTTGTCACTTGCTTGTTTCGCGCTATGACTGCTTACGCGACATTTGAGTCCCTTGAAAACCAAGCAATACCGTCACGGGTAAAACGATCTTGTTTTAAATCCCCCCCCCGGTCAGTTGATCCCAACCAACCAATCAAATAACCGCTTCCAGGCCTTTGCGATCAAGCAGGTTAAGCAACTTCAGTGAGGGACCGCTTGGGTGCTTGTCGCCAATCTCCCACTTTCGCACGGTCGAAATACTGGTGTTCAACACCGACGCCAAAACAGCTTGGCTCAACTGAAGATGGTCCCTCAGAGCGCGAATTTTTTCACTGTCGTATGCGGGGATGGGGTCCAGACAAAGCACGTCAAATTTGCGCATTTTGCGTTTATCAATGAAGCCAAGGCGATGAAGATCGCTGACTGTTTCGTGGACTGCTTCAAAAATTTTGCTCTTGGCCTTAGATTTAGTGGTCATGGCATATCTCACTTAAGGTTCCATCATTCAAGGCCTCAGCCAATTGTTTTCCAGTCCTCGCCAATAGCTGCTCGGCCAGGTCTTTCAACGCTTCTAATTCATCATCCGATATGTTGGCACGGTCATTTTTTTCGAATCCGTAAACAAAAAACCATCGATTTCCCTTGTTGGTCGCGACCAGTGTTCTCGCTCCACCCCGTTTGCCACGGCCAGAAAGTCCCACGCGTTTTTTGACGACCCCACCGCCAAGGTCTGCATCGATCAATCCTTGAATCATTTCGTCAACTGCAAAGCAGAGCGCTTCATCGCTGAGCTCAGTTTTGCGCATCCAGCGAGCGAAGTATCGGGTCTTAAAAACGCGTCTCACGGCTAATTGTGTCACTTAGTGGCATAAATTGTCAATGGTGGTGCGGCCATTGATTTGAGGCAGTTGTGTGGACAGCTCTTCGAGCGCCCGCGCAACGTCCTTGAACAAGGCTTTGCGCCCTTGGGCAAAGGTGGCCCCAAACTCATAGAGCAGCCCGCGCAGGGCGTTGGTCTGCATGGTGCGCATCTTCATCAAGAGCTCGCGCTGGCGGTGCAGGGTCAGCGTGGCGTGCTGGGCAGCGGTCTTGATACCGACGAACTTGACGCCGGGCTGCTGCACGGCCAGCCAGATCGCGCGGGCGTGTGTGGCATCGGTCTTGTTGCCTGAGACAAAGGGGCGCACTATTTTTGCGTGCAGCAGGCGCACGCTGTGGCCCAAAGTCGTCAGCTCCCGGGCCCAGGGGGGGGCGCCGCCGCAGGCCTCCATGGCGATCAGGCTCTTGGGTTTGTTGACAAAGTATTCCAGCACCTTGGCGCGTTTGACCTGCACGTTGGCGATCTCGCCCGTGCCCATATCCACCGTGTGCAGCTGAAACACGTGTTTGGCGATGTCCAGCC
>CAITHK010000040.1 GCA_903892175.1 uncultured Burkholderiales bacterium
CGCCACGACGGCGAAACAAATTTCCCAAGGCAAAGTGCAGCTCAGACGTATCGGGGTCGTGCTGCACCGCTTCAATGAAGGCGTCAATGGCCTTGTCTTGTTGCTCGTTGAGCAAATAGTTCAGGCCTTTGAAATAGGCTTTTGGGGTTTGGCGGTTTTCTAGTTTGAGTTGGCGTAAATCAAGACGCGAAGCCAGCCAACCCAAGCCAAAGGCCAAGGGCAGTCCCAGCAAAATCCAGTTCAGGTCAAATTCCATGCGGTGTATCGCTGTTTATTGTTGTTGTGGTGCTTGCGACTTTAGAAGGGCTTTGAGCGGCGGGTTTGAGGCGCAAAGCCAAGCGACGGTGTCTCCACCAACGAGGCACCATGCCCATGACGCCCACGGCAACGCCCAGCACAAAGGCCGATAAGACGATCAACACCAATGGCGCATTCCAAACCGTGCCAAAAAAGAAGTGCACCGAGGCATCTTCTTGGTTGTTGAGCGCAAAAGCGAAGAGGGTAAAAAAAATGGCTGCTTTCAGAATAAACCGAAGCAGCCACATGAGGTTTTTCAAGGTAACTCCTCAGTGACTCCGAGGAATTTTAGCCTTGCCTCTCACTTGATTTTGGGCTCAGACTTGGAGAGCAGTTCTTGGGTGCGTTCGTCCACCGCTTCGCGCAGGGCTTTGCCCGGTTTAAAGTGGGGGACGCGCTTTTCAGGAATCGCCACACTCTCGCCCGAACGCGGGTTGCGTCCCATGCGAGGCGGGCGGCGATTGATGGAAAAACTGCCAAAGCCGCGCAACTCGATTCGATGCCCCCGCACCAGCGCGTCGCTCATCGCGTCAAGAAGGGTCTTGACAGCGAATTCGGCATCGCGGTGCGTGAGCTGCCCGAATCGGGCAGCGAGTTCTTCGACCAAGTCGGAGCGGGTCATCAGTTGTTATCGAGCTTAGCGCGCAACAAAGCGCCCAGGCTGGTCGTGCCAGCGTTTTCGCGCGAAGACTGTTGGCTCAATGTGGCCATGGCTTCTTGTTGATCCACTTGGTCTTTGGCTTTGATGGACAACTGGATGTTGCGGGTCTTGCGATCCACATTGGTCACCACAACCGTCACTTCGTCGCCTTCTTTGAGCACGCTGCGAGCGTCTTCCACGCGATCCACCGAGATTTCGGAGACGCGCAAGTAGCCCAAGATGTCTTCGCCCAAGTCGATTTCAGCGCCTTTGGCATCCACGGTTTTGACTTTACCCGTAACGATAGAGCCTTTGTCGTTGATGGACACGAAGGTGGTGAAAGGATCGGAGTCGAGTTGTTTGATGCCCAAGGAGATGCGTTCACGTTCCACGTCAACGGCCAACACGATGGCTTCCACTTCTTGGCCTTTCTTGAATTCGCGCACAGCGTTTTCGCCGGTTTCGTTCCAAGACAGGTCAGACAAGTGCACCAAGCCGTCAATGCCAGAGGCCAAGCCCACGAACACGCCAAAGTCGGTGATCGATTTGATCGGGCCTTTGACGCGGTCGCCGCGTTTGGTGTTTTGTGCAAAGTCTTGCCAAGGATTGGCGCGGCATTGCTTCATGCCCAAGCTGATGCGGCGTTTGTCTTCGTCGATCTCCAAGACCATGACTTCGACTTCGTCGCCCAAGGCCACGATTTTCGAAGGCGCCACGTTCTTGTTGGTCCAGTCCATTTCGGAGACGTGCACCAAGCCTTCGATGCCGGGTTCGAGTTCCACAAACGCGCCGTAATCGGCGATGTTGGTGACTTTGCCGAACATGCGGGTGCTGGTGGGGTAGCGGCGGCCAACGCCCATCCAAGGATCGTCGCCCATTTGTTTGAGGCCCAAGGACACGCGGTTTTTCTCGGTGTCGAACTTGAGGATTTTTGCGGTGATTTCTTGACCCGCTGTGACCACTTCAGAGGGATGACGCACGCGACGCCATGCCATGTCGGTGATGTGCAGCAAGCCATCGATCCCACCCAAATCGACAAAAGCGCCGTATTCGGTGATGTTTTTGACGACACCGTGAACCACAGAGCCTTCTCTCAAAGTCTCCATCAGCTTGGCGCGCTCTTCGCCC
>CAITHK010000041.1 GCA_903892175.1 uncultured Burkholderiales bacterium
GATCGTAAAAGAGCGTTCATGGAGGTCCACAAACCCTTCTTGGAAAGCTGAGCCAATGGCTGAAGCATAACGAATCGCCCTGATGAAAATCGTCACCCTGGGCACCCTACCGAAGCCCATGGTGTGGACCGTTTGGGATAAGTACTTTCGTGTGCGTCCACACCCAAGCCGACGTTACTTGGAGACCCAGCGTGCCTATCTGTTTCAGAAACAAGCCTACAACGAAATTGTTGATTTATATAGGGTTGAGGAGTCAGCCTTCCAGACGTTTAGCTTTTTTGGATAGGACTGGAGCGCAGAAAGAACGGAGAAACGGAGAGAAAACCCACAGGTTAGCGGCAGAAATGCTGGGCTCCGAAGTCCGCAAGAGCCCGCACAAACCCGCGTGAACACGCGGTAACTGGCAAAAAAAACCAACCGGTTAGGCTTGGCGTTTAAGGTATTGGTGGCAAGCAGGAATATGAATGCCAACGTCAAGCCCAGCGAAAAACCGTGAATCTGATGAAACGTTCGTCCAAAAAATCAAGCAACAGTCCGAGCGGAACGGGTACGACCAGTTCGACTCGAACCAAGTTTGCTTGAGGATTTTTCAACGCCAAGATGATCTATCACCACAGGCGGGCGATTGGGAAATTGAGCTACCAACTCTAGCTTGCCGCCCATGCTTTCCACATAGTGACGCAGCGTGGAGAGCAGCATGTCGCTGCGCTTTTCCAAGCGCGAAATCGTGTCTTGCCCCACCCCAAGTGCTACGGCTAAACTTTCTTGGGTTTGCTCTGCAGCCTTGCGGAGGTCTTTGAGGGTGGCCAATTCCATGGCACGGCCCTCAATCCGAGCGCGACGCTGTGCGGGCAATGCCGCCATGATGTCATCGAGTTTTCTTGCCATTTTTAGGCTCCTTTACTGTTGCGTCATCTAACGCTGCCAGATGCTCGCTGTACCGGTTATCCGCCACAGTTATCAATCGCTTGTAAAAACGTTTTTGATCTGCGCCGCCCTTGTCCCCGCCCACAAGCAAAACCGCCTGACGCTGTGGGTCAAATGCAAAAGCTACGCGCCAGACCTCGCCCATCCAGTTAAATCGCATCTCTTTCATGTTGGCGTGCGAAGTACCTTTGAGCGTATCTACTGTTGGACGTCCCAGATTGGGGCCAAACTCCGCCAGCAACTTGGCATGCGCGAACAATTCGTCTTGCAGTTTTTCATCGAGCGCCGCCATCTCATCAGCAAAGTCATCGTGAAGCTGTACGGTCCAAGTCATTGAGAGAAATTATGGCTTTAAATCCATATGCCGTCAAGTCCATAAAAAAATCCATCAAGATGCAACCCCAAGCAGGTCACTGCAGATGGGGGGCGGCCTTGCTCTGCTGACCTGCATTCCTGAGATGATGCGGGCTATGAGCGACATCCCCACCGATTTACCGGAGTCACAACCACCGCAAGCCCAGCGCTGCGCGGTCTACACCCGCGTGTCGATGGATAACGCGGAGGACGACAAGCTGAGCTCGGTTCAGGCGCAGTTCATGGCCTGCCATGAACTCATTGCAAGCCAGTTCGGCAAGCACTGGGTCCCTACAGACCGAATTTACGAAGACCGGGGTTATTCGGGCAGCAATATCCGCAGGCCCGGTTTGCAGGAGTTGTTATCGGATGTGGCCGACGGGTTGGTGGACATCGTGGTGGTGCATCGCTTGGACAGGCTCTCTCGCCACATGGGAGATTTCAACGCGCTGATGCAAGACTTTGAGCGCCACGGCGTCGCACTGGTATCGGTGACGCAGTCGATTGACACCTCAGGCCCGCAGGGGCGCTTGACGCTGAACCTACTGACTTCATTTGCACAGTTCGAGCGCGAGATCGCGGGGGAGCGTGGTCGGGAAAAACGTGCAGCCTCGCGCCGTCAAGGGGTGTGGCAAGGCGGCGCTCCACCGCTGGGCTATGGCCTGGCACAGCAACGCTTGGTGGTGGAACCCGTTGAGGCCAAGACAGTACGGAATATTTTTGAGCGGTTTTTGCAGCAGCCATCAGTGACGGCGCTGATTCAGGAGCTCAGTGAACAAGGCGTAAAAACCAAAGCTTGGCACACCAAAGCTGGACTGCTGCGCGGTGGGCGCACCTTTGACAAAAACGTGCTTTACAAATTGCTCAACAACCGGATGTACTTGGGCGAGTTGTTCTATGACGATGCTTGGCATGCCAGCAGTCACAAACCCCTCATTGATCAAGTCCTGTGGGACGAAGTTCATGAGTTGATGGCCTCGCGGGCCCGCCGAACCGGCGTGCTCAATCGCGAATCGCCAGAGTGGCAATTCCCACTCAAGGGCTTGGTGTTTGGGGAAGATGGTCGGAGCATGACACCCTGGGTGTCATCCAAACAACGGGGCCGCCACTTTGGTTATTACATTCCACAAAAGGAAATTTCGGTGGGTGCCGGTGCATCCGGTCTGCCGCGACTTTCCGCACATCACCTGCATGCTCAGGTGATGGAGCACCTGTACGAGAACTTTCGGGACCCCTCGCAGTGGCTAGCAGCACTACCGCAATCCCTCACAGACCATCCAACTTTCGACCATGCACTCATCACTGAGCGGCTGCGCGAAACGGCCAGGGTGTCCGACCTCTTCTCGTTGCCCTCGAAATCGCAACTGATACGTTTGTTGGTGGAGCGGGTGGTCGTTGGGCCCAATGACTTCCTTGTACGCATCAGTGCCAAAGGGGTGTTTGAGCTGATCTGTGATCTCATGCAAGCCCATAAAACCGATTGGGTTTCGCAAGTACCAGATCAAACGCTGCGCAAGTGACGGCCTGGCCAGTGCCTCATTGAGGCACCATCAGTTTGCAAACCTAATCAGACTATGGCAGTTACGAGGACTGCATTTTCCAGCTTTTCAATCCTGAAATGACTTGGCTTTTGATCGTAAAAGAGCGTTCATGGAGGTCCACAAACCCTTCTTGGAAAGCTGAGCCAATGGATGAAGCATATCGAATCGCCCTGATGAAAATCGTCAGCCTGGGCACCCTGCCCAAGCCCATTCTGTGGACCGTTTGGGATAAGTACTTTCCTCGGCGTCCACACCGAAGCCGACGTTACTTGGAGACCCAGCTTGCCTATCTGTTTCAGAAACAAGCCTACGACGAAATGATCGCCGTCACGCCCCAGAAACGGGTCAAAGCTGGCGTCAAGACCAGCCTGTTAAAACTGCAGATCAAAACCGAATGACTGGCGGATTGGATGATGATTCATATTCTTTTTTACTCGCTCGCAAAGTGATCTGGAGCACGCACCGTCCCCTCAGCCTACCAATGCCACAAAAAAACCGATTGATTCGTCCGCACGTAAGTCATTGATTTATATGGGGGTGACGGGCGCACCTTCCGGACTTCGGCCTGCAACGGGTGGGGAGGGTCGGAGAGAGAATACGCAAACGGAGAGTAAAACGCGCCGGTTACTGGCAGACATGGCTCTCTCCGTAGTCCGCAAGAACCCGCAGGAACCCGCGCAAACACGCGGTAGTAGGCAAAAAAAAGCCAACCGGTTAGGGTTGGCTTTTAAGGTATTGGTGGAGCTGGGGGGAATTGAACCCCCGTCCATAAGTCTTTTTCGGACAGTTCTACATGTTTAGCCCATTGATTTGAATCTCACTCAACACAGCGAACAAAGGCATTCTCTGAGTCAAGCCAGTA
>CAITHK010000042.1 GCA_903892175.1 uncultured Burkholderiales bacterium
CCCGAGTGCGGCCGCGCTGTTTGAAGGCAAAGGCAGTGAAGTCGACGTCTACGCTTGAAGCGTTTTACACGCTGAGCACCGTCAACATCTGGCGCAACTGACCCATTTGCCCGGCCTCGTCGATCCAGCGCAGCCACAACTCACCCGAGCGTGTGGCTCGCAGATAAAACTCAAACAAGGGGTTGGCCGAAATCCCCGACGACGGCTCGACCCGAAACACCTCTTGCGGCGGCTCGCCCTCGCCCACCCAATGGCAGGTTAAGGTTTGGATCACATTGCGCGGCACGGTGCGTCCCTCGTTGTCTTGCAAGTAGCCCGTCTCCATGGGGTGTTGCACCAAGAGTCGAACCTTGAACACATCCCCCGCCACCACCCGGTCGGGCCACGACATGCGTGCCAAATTCAAGGCCATGGCGTCACGACCCGTCCACGCAGGCAGACTCGGTGGCGATCACGTCTGCCAAGTCATAGCAACAACGCCCATCCGACATGCGCGCCAAAGCCAACACCATTTGAGAACCCGCCAAACGCACCCGGGTGCTGATCTCGGCCCGGCCGGACCACGGCCCCACATGGAACGTGGCCATGCGCTCGACCGGGTTGCGTTGCGACACCAGCACAATTTCTTGCACATGGTCTGCTTCGGTCATCGGGCTGTCCACCCGCACGCTCAGAGGCACCAAATGACCGTTGTCGGCCAACAAAGGCAGTTGCAAATGCACCCCTTGGCGCAGTGGAGCCCCTGCCCCCTGACTCCAAGGTGCCAACATTTCCGACAAGGAACGCAAGCGCCCAGACACCATGCCCTGGGCCCAAGCGCTGGTCTGCCCGCCTGACAGACCCATCGCGCCACACCCCAGCGCTGCACTGGCGCGCAGCCACTGCCTGCGCTGCATCATCCGCGGGCCAAGCTCAAGCCGTGGTTCTTGAGCGGCAACGAGCGCAAGCGCTTGCCCGTGGCCGCAAAGATGGCGTTGGCCAAAGCCGGGGCCAACGGTGCCTGGGCGGGTTCGCCCACGCCACCCCAGAAACCACCCGTGGGCGCAATCACGGCCTGCACCTTGGGCATTTCGTTGAAGCGCATCATGCGGTAGTCGTGAAAGTTCGATTGCTCGATGCGGCCATCCTTGACCGTCATCTCACCCCAGAAAATCGCAGTCAAACCGTGCACCACACTGCCTTGAATTTGCGCCTCGATGTTGTTGGGGTTGACCGCGTAACCCGGGTCAATGCCCATCACCACACGGTGGATCTTGACCTCTGACTTGGCGTTCACCGACACCTCGCACACACACGCGGTGTAGCTGCCATAGCCCTCGGTTTCGGCAATGCCACGGAACACACCCTTGGGCAAAGGCTTGCCCCAGTCGGCGGCCTTGGCCACGGCTTCCAAAATCGCTCGGTCTTTGAGGAACTTTTCGCCCAACAAGGACTGGCGAAACGCCAAGGGGTCTTTGCCTGCCGCATGGGCCAACTCGTCGATGAACGATTCGCGCACAAACGGGTTTTGTGAGTGGCCCACGGTGCGCCAAAAGCCCACCGGCACATTGGTGTTGCGCTGCGCGTAATCGACCAAGCTGTTGGGGATGTTGTAGGGGTGGTCGTTGAAACTCGCCACCGCTTGGCCGTCGATGCCGTTGGGCAAAGGCAGCTTGAGCAAGGTGGCCAGAATCGACGGCGCACTCACGCGGATGTGCAAGGCTTGCACCTTGCCAGCGTCATCCATCGAGGCCTTCATGCGCACCAAGCTGGCTGGGCGGTACAAGTCGTGCTGAGTGTCTTCCTCGCGGGTCCACACCATCTTGACGGGCTTGCCAGCCATGGCCTTGGCAATCAACACGCCTTGACGCGTGAAGTCTTGCGCGCCCTTGCGGCCCAAACCACCGCCTAGTTGCATGGGGTGCACCAACACTTGGTCTTGAGGCACACCTGCGGCAGCGGCCGCCGTGGCCAACACGCCCTCAGGGTTTTGGGTGGAGGTCCACACTTCCACTTTGCCGTCGTGCACCCAAGCGGTACACACCAACGGCTCCATGGTGGCATGGGCTAGGTAGGGCGTGAAGTACTCGGCCTCGTGCACCTTGCTGGCCTTGGCCAACACCTCGGGCGCATTGCCGTCATTGCGGGCCACCGCCAGTTGGGGTTGGTCCAAACCCTCCTTGAAGCTGGCCATGATGGAGGCGCTCGAGAGCTTGACGTTGTCGCCCGTGTCCCACTCAATCGCCACATCTTTCAAGGCCTCTTTGGCACGCCACCAGTTGTCGCCCACCACCGCCACAAAGCTGCCCTGGTTGAGCACTTTGACAATGCCACGGCGGTTATCCACCTTGGACGAATCGAGCGACTTGACGGTGCCATTGAACACCGGGCAGGCCGCCACAGCGGCGTACAACATGCCGGGCAATTGCGCATCGATGCCGTAGCGCACACGACCCGTCACGATGTCGGGAATGTCCACCCGCTTGATCGGCTTGCCAATGATCTTCCAGTCTTTTGGGTCTTTGAGTTGGACCTCTTTCGGTGGCTCCAACTTGGCGGCCTCTGCGGCCAACTTGCCGTAGCTCAGCTTGCGTTTGCTCAGGGTGTGGGTCACCACGCCCAAAGACGCCACGCATTCGCTGGCGGGCACGCCCCACTGCTGGGCAGCGGCGGCAATCAGCATTTCGCGGGCGGTGGCACCGGCCTTGCGCAAATACTCTTGCGAGTTGCGGATGGTGCGACTGCCCACGGCAGCCATGTCGCCATAAACACGTTTTTGACGCAAGTTCTCGTGCGCGGTGGCGTACTCCACGCGCACCTGCTTCCAGTCGGCTTCGAGCTCGTCGGCCACCAACTGGGGGGCCGAGGTGCGGCTGCCCTGGCCCATTTCGGTCCGGGCATAGCGAATGATGATGGTCTCGTCGGCTTGAATTTCAATCCAAGCATTGACGCGCTCTGCCGTGGCGGCCATGCCTTTTTCAGGCAAGAAAAAGCCCAGCGACAAAGCCGCAGCAGCGGAGCTCGAAACCTTCAAAAAGCCACGGCGGTCCACGCCAGCGGTGAGGTGTGAGGTGGTCATGCGCGTGCCCCTTTGTTGGCCACCGAGTGGATGGCTTGGCGCATGCGCGCATAGGTGCCACAACGGCAGATGTTGCTCATGGCAGCATCGATGTCTTCATCGGTCGGCTTGGGCTTTTTCTTGAGCAAGGCCACTGCCGTCAAGATTTGGCCGCCTTGGCAATAGCCACACTGGGGCACCTCATGGTCAATCCAAGCTTGTTGCACCGCATGCAGGGTGCCGTTTTTGTTGGCCAAGCCTTCGATGGTGATCACTTTTTGTGACGCAGCAGCAGACACGGGGTAAGAGCAAGAACGCACAGGTTCGCCGTTCAAGAGCACCGTGCAGGCGCCGCACTGGGCCACGCCACAACCGAATTTGGGGCCTTTGATGTCGAGTTCATCGCGCAGGGCCCACAAGAGAGGCATGTCGGGCTCGACGTCGGCCTCGTGCACACGTCCGTTGATGTTGAGTTTCATGTTGTCTGCCACCTAGGTTGAAAGAAGCGCGTAGGGTAGCCAATTCAAATGAAACTCACCAGCGTGAAAGCCCCCAAAGGTACACAGAGCTGACGCCTTCGCGTCAGCCATGCGTCAGCCTGCGCTGCACATCGATATCATCAAAGTCTCAACCTATGAGATGATGGATTGACGAGACGAGGCGTGCACACGATAGTCCCTGCGTTTCAAACCTGTCTCCCTTGAAAGCCCGCTTTGAGTCTTGATGCCCACTTGGTGCGCCTGCACCTGCAATCCCCCGACCCCGCGGCCTTGGCCGCTTTCTACGCCCGCTGCTACGACATGCAGCAGCGCACAGTGGGTAAC
>CAITHK010000043.1 GCA_903892175.1 uncultured Burkholderiales bacterium
CGATGTCGACGCCCATGTGGCGCAGCTGGTGCAGGCGTTTGGGCTGTCGCGCTGCATTTGGGCCTCGGACTGGCCTTATTTGAAAGCGCCTTACCGTTTGGACTACGGCACCTTGCTCAGGCGGGCGGCGCGCAGCTTCCAGCCGCACGAGTTGCAGCAGCTGATGTGGGACAACCCCCAGCGTTTGTTTCAGTTTGACTGAGCCATCACCGGTTTGGCGTCGGACAACAACAAGCGGTTGATGTCCTCGGTCGCGCTAAGCGGCGTGGCACCTGTTAGTACAGCCAGTTTTTGTTGGGCCATCAAAAACTGGTAACGCCCTTGCCACAAGTCGCGTTTGGCTTCGGCTTCGCGTTGCAGTGCATTCAACAAATCGGTTTGTGTGCGCACACCGGCTTGGATGCTTTTTTGCGACGACACCACCAACTGTTGGGCCGATCGCAAGGCTTGCTCCAACGCGCGCACCTTGAGCAAACCCTCGGTGATGTTTTGGTATTCCTTGCGGACCTGCAAGGCGAGCGTACGACGGGCTTGCTCGAGGTTCTCGCGCTCACGGTCCAAGTACGCCTGTGATTGCCGCACCGTCGATTGGGTGTAGCCCCCAGAAAACAAAGGCACGTTGACTTGAATACCCGTTTGGTAGGTCAAGTACGTGGCCAGTGGGTTGATCAAGTTCTCGCTTTTGCTGAGTGACTTTTGTGCCACCCAATCGACCGTGGGCAAATGCCCCGACTCGGCCTTCACCACTTCCAGGCGCGCCACTTCAACCTTGGCCTTGGCCAAGGCCAAGTCTGGGTTCTCCACTTCTGCCAAATCCATGAAGTGCTGCAAATCAAAGGCCGGGGCTTGCACGGTGAACTGCGCGGCATCTAAGCGGGCCAAGTGGTCTACCGGTGCGTTGAGCGCGCTTTCCAACTGGTGTTTGTTGTACAGCAGTTGCTGTTTGACTTGCAAAGACTGGGTGATCACTTGGTCCAAGCGGGCTTGCACCTCATCCACATCGGTGCGGGTGCCTTGGCCCTTGTCAAAGAAACGCTGAGCCGCTTTGAGTTGGCCTTGGGTGGCCTCTAACAGTTTTTCGGTGGCAGCCACCACGTCTTCAGCATACAAGGCCTCAAAGTAATACCCGGTGATGCGCGTCAGCAACTCTATTTCGGCCCGGGACTCGTCGGCCACACTGCCCACCCATTGCGCTTGCGCTTGTTCAAACTGGGCGAACTGATTTTTTCGGAACAGGGTTTGCCGGATGGTCAGCGTGCTGTTGGCGCTGTTGTAGGCGAAGGGCGCTTGGGTCACACCGTTCTCTGTTTTGTTCAAGTTGACTTTGTTGTTCGAGCCCGAAAAAGACATATTGGGCAACAACTGCGACACCGCCTGCGGCATGGCCTCGCGCGTGGCCTGCACACCGTACATGGCGGCTCGGTACGTGGCGTCTTGTTGCCGCGCTTGGGTCCATGTTTGGGTCAAGTCCATCGCGCTGGACTGCCAAGGCAAGCCCATGCCGCACAGCGCCAGGACCGTGCAGCGAATCATCTGAGAAGCGCAGCGAACGCGGCGGGTCATGCGCTTATTCCTCTTTCATCGACTGGGCCAAGCGGCGCACCAAGGGGTACATCAAATACGTCAGCATCGAGCGCTCGCCGGTTCGAATCACCACCTCCGCTGTCATGCCGGGCTGAATGGCACGCGAGTCCAGCGCTTGTTTGCCCTTGTCGGTGATGTCAATGCGTGCCAAGTAATACGACTGGTGGCTTTCGGGGTCGGTCAGCAAGTCACCAGAGATGGACTTCATTTCGCCCTCCACCACCAACTGGGGCGAGTGCGCAAAAGACGAAAACCGAATGTCGGTCATCAAGCCCGGCTTCACGCGGTCAATCACGTGCGGCGGAATGCGGGCCTCCACCATCAACGGTGCGTGCTCTGGCACGATGTCCATCAGATGCTGACCCGGTCCCACCACAGCTCCCACGGTCTGCACCGACAAGCCGACCACCTGGCCTGCAGCTGGAGAACGGATGTCGGTGCGCTCCATGTCTTGGGTCACGGCGGTGAGTTTTTCGGCATCGGCTTGCACCTCGCGGCGAATTTCAGCCAACTGGTTTTCAATCTCTTTTTGGTACTCGAGTCGCGTGACCTTCATGCGCTGGCGCACTTCTTCGGTCGAGCGCGAGAGCCGTTGGCTGTTGGACTCGATGTCGGCAATCACGCTCGACACTTCGGCTTGGTTGCGGTTGAGTTCCAACTCCTTGTTGCGCGGCATATAGCCTTCTTTGACCAGGTCTTGGATGCCCGACAACTCTTCTTGCACCAGACGCAGCTGGGTGCGTCGCTCGCTCAGCATGCGCTGGCTGCCCAACAGCAAGGCCTCTTGCCCGGCCAAACTTTCGGCCAAAGCCGCCAGGCTGGCTTGCAAGGACGAGCGTCTGGACGCAAACAGATGTTCTTGACTCAGCTGGTGTTGTGCCACCAGCGCGTCGCCGCGTGCGCTGTGCAGGTCTGGGTGCCAGGTGATCTTGGACA
>CAITHK010000044.1 GCA_903892175.1 uncultured Burkholderiales bacterium
CACCTATAACGGCATCATTTGTGCCATAGTGTAGTTTCAACCAACACTAAACAAGACAGGAGCGTTCACCCACCAACAGGGCGGGTCACCATAGCTGCGCCAACCCACATGAGCTTGGACACCGTGCGTTTATTTGCCATTGCCAAGGTGGGATGGATTCGCCAGCAGCAGGACAAGCTGAACCAACAAGACAGGGAGACCCCAAGGGAGTTCCTGAGCCGGGAAAGCCATTACGTCTGGGGTGAGCGGTACTTGATGAAGGTCGTTGAGGTAGATGCCCCGCCAGCCATTGAACTCAAGCACAGTCGCATGGTCTTCCAGATACGCCCGGGCATGGACAACGACAAGAATAAGGAACTGCTGGACGGTTGGTACAGGGAGCTTGTACGCGAGGCCATAGAGCCGTTATTTAAGACTTGGGAGCAGAGGATAGGGGTGAAGGCCAATGGGGTCTCTGTGCGCCGCATGAAGACTAAATGGGGTAGCTGTAATCCCACCGCCAAGACCATCTTGTTGAACACCGACCTTGCCAAAAAGCCAAGGGAGTGTTTGGAGTACATAGTGGTGCATGAACTGGTGCATTTGCTTGAACCAACCCACAACGAGCGTTTCATCAAACTGATGGATCAACACATGCCCAAGTGGCAGTCACACAGGCAGTTGTTGAACAGTTTGCCGGTTAGGCATGAGAATTGGGGGTATTAGCTGCTAAAGGTGGCGGGTGGGGCTCCCTTTCCAGCCCTATTGCATAGCGTCAAGCAAAGAACGGATTTGTTTCCGCCGCAACTTAGCTCCAGCCGAGGCTTGTCCGTGCTTAGGCTTTGGGCCTGTCGACTTTCCACCGTGTATTCGGCACCTGCCGTTTGTCATGGCAGGGTTGCGGCAGTAGCCATCTGATTGCTTGCATTTCGCCCCACATTTTGGGTGCAGCGCTAATGCTGCCCGTGCCTCCTTCATGAGGTTGCTGCTGTTTTTCATTGCCTACCCCCTACGTTTCCTATGACTGCCTGCCCGTTAACCTGAACGTGCTGGACTTGGACGATCTGGTTTGCCCCTTGCTGAAGCCGCTGAAGTGCTAGGGCCCCCTTGCTGTATGCATCCATGAGCCTGGCGCTGCAATTGATTAACTTCACCTTTATGATGGGATCACGCTGCTTTGATGCGTCCACCATCAAATCCATTGCGTACTTGTGGGCGAGGGCCAACTGATGGGCCTGCATCCGTTGAATCGAGTTCTTGGCCCTGACGCTCTCGGAGGCCTCTAAAGCCATCTCGAACACCCCGGCCCTGTCCGCCAATTGAGTTCTTTGGATGGTGACCTCCACGTCTAGCAAGTCTGGCTCCTTTAGGGCCAATTCCAGTCCGGGCAATCCTTGGTCGACCGTGGGTATCACCTCGCCCCCGAAGCTGGTTTTGAGCGGGGATGAAGGGGTCATCAACGCCATGGATTGGCTTGCGAGGTCGTCGGATTCACCAAGGTCACAGGCACGCCGAATCGGGTCGGTTGTAGAAGCCGCAACCCTTTTGCGGAGAGATTGCTCCCGTAATTTCACAGCGTCTCTTGCAGTTGTTTGTTCCATACGGTGAAGTATTTAGTTGATTTGAGCCACGTGGGTTTGGATTCGCTGGTGTGAGCAAAGCTCATTGCCGTATTCGGCTTGTGTGATTTTGCTTTCGATTGTCAGTTTGGCACTGTGTTGACCCATTTCCGCCTCCAGAGTGATTCGTGTTTGTCAAGTTGAGATAATTTCCCCATAGTTCTAATCCGGCGAAGCACCTTAGACCGCGTAGCTGTCCCGCACTAATGCAGGTGAGACAGCCAAAATGATGCTCGTAATACTTCAGCGCAGATTGACGCTCCGCCAGAGCCGATGGTTGATCCAGACTAGGCTCTCGCTTAAACCAATGCAGCAGGACCTCGCGGTACTGTGTAAAAGAATCAGCAATTTGCTCGATATTTTCTTGAGTACCCGACAACCGCACTTTGCCGTCTAAAAATTGAACGCCGACGTTTTTGCTCTCGGCATATGCAATTAGTGCGACAGCGGCGCTCACAAGTCCACCTCAATTATTTTTTCACTGCTGCCACTTTGGGCGGATCGGCTGGGAGTAACCGATTTATCCGACATAACCGTTTTTGCTTGCCAGCGTTCGGCTGAGGTGGTGCCGCTGGCGCGTTCGAAGCGTAAGCCGTCAACAATTCGACCTTGATGCCTTGACAGCCAACGCCCCAGCTTTCGGCCGCTAACTTCGCCGCGCTGCTCCGCGACCTCAAGCAAAATTTCCTTCAGGTCGATTTTTCCGAAGTCTTCCGAGCGTTTGATTGCCTCTCGAACCATGGTGGGACTGGAGCCGAATTCCTGTTTCCACAGATGCAACAAGCGTCCTAGCACCTCGCGATCAGGGTCTTGTGAGAGTCTCTCGAACACGAGATCAACAGGGTCTGGCAAACCCAGCCACAACAATGGCTGGCGCACCCAGTCGCTCCATTGCCCGTAACTTGCCAGAGATTTGCACGGTAGGGAAGCCTCACCGGAAACAATCCAAGCACGAATAACGGTCAGTGCCAATGAAACGTACTCTTCCCGGTTTGCACGTAAATGCGCCAGCGGATCAGCACTAAATTTTCGGGCTGCTGGCGTCTCAACCTGTGGGTCAAGCGACACCGTGATGCAGCGTCGCGCCATATCGCGCACAGCGTCCACATTGTTTCCACTGGACAGAAATAGAGAGCGTGTTCCAACGGTTGCAGTTTTGCTCACGCCCAGAATACGACCCGTCAAATGCGACTCGGTCAGGGCGGAGCATAGACTTTTGAAGGGGATCAAATCTGTGGTGAGGTTATCAAAGGCAATTGCTGCTGGCGCATTGAGTAGGGTCGCCAATAGCAGTTTCTGGCACTCCTCGTCCGATGTCGGGAACGCCACTGCCGTTGGAGTACTTGGACTAGAAAGTGTCGCGGTTATGGACTGCAAATAGCTTTTGCCAGATGAAACTTGTGGCGCCTTGAAGTGAAACATGGGTGCTGCCGGAAGACTTGGACGAATCACCGCTGTCAGGAACCCGGCAAGGGCAGCAGATCCGTCGATTGAAGATGCGAACTCGAATTCACTCAGTAAGCCCTTGAGCTCAATCAGCGCAGCTTGTGCCTGTTCTTTGGTCGGCGCATCGGGTACATCAAACTTACGTGCATCAAATACCCCGAACAACCCCGTGGTTGGGTCAAATCCGGCATCTCGTACCAAGGAACCGTCAAACCGGAGATAGGGCTGCCGTGCAATTCCAGTTAATGCCGGAAGATGCTGATAGCCCTCGGAATCGAAAAGTACATTTACATGCCTTGCTGGAGGATCACAAATGACGTCACCATGTTTACGGCTGTCATACCTTGTCCAGATAGCACATCCAGATAGCGCTTTGAGCAAGGCTGGTTGAGATACTGGGCGAATGATGGTTTCGCCACTTTCTGGATCAGTGACGACCGACACTATCAGGCCACCTCGCTGGTAGTACCGCTTGGTCGCAGTCAGTTCGCGTTCGGCTGCATCCACAATTCGGTGTATCTCGCCGGCTTCAACCTTGATGGTCGGTTTGTGCTTTGCCTCAATGAAACTGACCCCAAGGAATTCGAGCAGAGCACCGATACGGTAGCTGTCCCCGTGACTGTGGTGACATTTGTAGCCTCCCACAGGAAAGACGTCACACGGCTCCAGATAGGCGCTGCCATGGTCAATCTGATCCGTGTGCTCAGTCACCCACGGACAGGTGATGTCATGGATACCACTGCCCACCGGCTTCTTGTACAGTCCACGCGCCTTGAGAGCCGTGATGACTTGATTCTCCAAAGCGCGGGGGGTGTAGACATTGGACTCGGCGTTGCGGTCTATGACTGCTGCCAAACGACCCGATGTGGATGTATCTACAACCGGGGCGAGTTCTAGACTGTTGATGATTTGGTCTAGCGTGTACCGAAGCTCAGGCTTCCATGACGTCAAGCGACACTGAAACGGGGGTGTCCCGTACTTTGGCTTCCCATTGATCGCGATGGGCAGTCGCATCCAACGCGCTACACCTCCGCTGGCACCACGGTCACACAGATTGGCTTCGATCAGTGCCGTTTTAAGCGCATCAGCATCGGCTTGCTGAACAGGTTCTACGAACACATAGCCAGCTTGAAAGTTGCCGGGACTTGTTTCGATAAGCCATGTGGGATGACATGCTTCCAGTCGTTCCAGCGGAATCTTGGTGCCAACATCATCAAGCATGGCGCAATAGACCTGATCTGCCAATTTTTTCTGCGCCCGGTAGTATCCTTGGACATTGGGGCCATACAGTGATGGCAGTGCGTACCAGTTCAACTCGCTGTCAGATGTGTCACAGGGCCAGGGTTTTGGCTTCCAGCCTGATTCACCGTCTGGATTGCCGGGCTTACTACATACCAACGGTTTGAGCATTTTGAATTCGCAGCCAAAGATTGCGGTCAGGAACTCATCGTTGGTCACCACGACATCGGTTACGTCGGTTTGATCGGTTGCTTCCTGCGAATCGTCGGAGTTTGTCAGGGTGAAGTTTTCAGTCATTTCACCGCTCCCACAATTTGCACAAACTTGCATAGCGAAGAGAGGTTTTCCGCGTGGTAGCTGAAGGCAAGCTTGGTTACAAGGTAGCTTTTATCGGGAAGTATGTGTACATGAAAACCCAGCAACCCGAGGCTTTTTTCGAGTTTTGCTAAGGCTTTACGACGAAGGGCTTCAGTGTCAAAATAACGTGCGTTAGCGTGGTCCGCAAGGGTCTTGACGGGTTGGTTGTTTGCAGCAGCCAGCCCGTTGTTTTTTGTTGAGTGCATGGTTATGCTACTCCCAGCAGTTTGCGTATTTCAGCCGTTTTCCAGTGAAGGTGTGCGCCAACGCGGACAGGGCGAATAGGCCCGTTTTCCTTACAGGCCCATATCCTCAGTGTCTGTTGTGCTTTGCGTAGGTAGTACGCTGTTGCGGCGGTGTCCACTGTCGGACGAGTTTCCAGTTCGAGCGGTGTGAACTGTTGCGATGGACGGGTTTGCATTCGTGAACCTTTCTGCGCGTTTTACGCTGTTGAGTTCACTATTGGGCTCGTTCTTTTAACGCTTGCAAGCACTCGCGAAAGTCTGACGAAACCCTTGCCGCTATTGGTTTACAGCCCAATTTTTGTAAAAACTTTCCCCAAAAGTTTGAGAGTTTTCAGTCAAATTTCACGTTTGCAAAGGCTTTTAAAATGGTACTGGGCGAAAGGTTTTTCTTACCCCCGCGTTTAAAGATATTCAGATCCGCTAGTGACCTCGAAACCTTGTCGGCCACCATTTCCCTTTTTTTCAGAAGTGTACGGTCTTGAATTACTAATTGACGTGCAAAGTAACGGGCTGGCGTGTACCACGCCTGCTCGGGGTGAGGGTCTCGGGAATCATGAACGCACCACGGTTTTTCACTTGCGATTTCAGGTGTAATCAGCG
The DNA here is from genome assembly GCA_903892175.1 of uncultured Burkholderiales bacterium. Classification (GTDB taxonomy): domain Bacteria; phylum Pseudomonadota; class Gammaproteobacteria; order Burkholderiales; family Burkholderiaceae_C; genus Limnohabitans. The sequence goes on from CAITHK010000044.1 coordinate 5,486, forward strand.
CGGTTTTCGCAAAAATTTCAAGCGCTCCGCCAGCCTTATTTTGCCCAAAAGCGCGAATCATGGTTAGAGAAAAATCTGGGAAATCGCTACCTGCAAGATGTTCTGAGTACCAACTCATCCATACTTTTGGGGGGTGAGGGGTTTTCATATTCTTGGATAGGCCGCAAATTTGAATCGCTTGTATGAGATTAAAGGCAGGAGTATTGCCATTTGGCTCCGGGATATGACCACGGGGAAGCGGCTTGCAACCCGCTAACAGCAACGCGGCTTCAAACGGTGTCCACTCCTTAAATTCCGCATACCGCTTGGCATCTTTTGCATTCAGTGGCTCCATTCGCACTCCTTCCAGCGCCCTTCATTAAGGTGTCCCAACCTGTCGGCAAAGGTGTCCGACTTTTCACAAGCGGTAATTAGTCGCTGGCTAGGCTGAGGTAAAACTGTTCTAAGCGGTTTGCACCACTCGCAACGCATTGGGCGCGGCCTTGGCATCAACCGTCACCCCGGCTTGCTCCAATATCCAAGTCTCAATTTTTTCGTGATGCACGCGCAGCAGGTCAAGCGGCCTAACGGTGTAGTGCTTTTCTGCGGTTGCGCTTGGTTTATGTCCCATTATTTGTGCAACAACACCTGTAGGAATTTCCAGCCACTCGCTCAGACTCCTGAACGAACGCCGCAGACCATTCAGGGTCAAATTGTCAATGGAGGCAACCTTGCATGCGGCTGAGTGCATAGGGTCGAGGCGCGACATATGCTCGTGAGGACGATCAGGTCTTGGACTTGAAAACACCCATTGATTTCTTCGTGGTAGTTGCTTCAGCAAGCTCCTCACGTATGGTGTGAATGGAATAACACGTACACCTTCAACCTTGTCCCGGATGGTGATGCCATTCCATTGCCAATTGATATCTTCCCATTTCATGACGAGAATTTCTCCCGGCCTTGCTCCTGTGAAAAGCACAGTCTTCAAGTAGGCGGCAACTGTTGGATTGGTAAGTTTCCCCACTGCATCAAACCAAGCTGATAGCTGCTCTTTCATCAGTGCGTCGTTTTTGACTTTCACTTTTCCAAGAGCTTCTTTGGTTTTTTGAGTTTTTGCAGCGTTTTTTGAAGGCGAAATAGCGGCATAGGTAGATTGCTCTGCGCACCAGTTGAGAAATGCCTTGAAGCAGCGCCATCCAAGTTGTGCCACTGTTGGCCTAATCTTGCCCTCCTTTTCGGCCCATGCCTCTACGATGGAGGGTGACACATCTTTTAATTTCATGTCCATGAAATGATTCAGCGCACCTGCTGTTGATGTCAGAGTAGGGTGGTTAGTTCTTGGCATTCCCCCGTCTTTGCATAAGCTGATGTGATCTTTGTAGTGCCTTTCGCCCCAGTAGGGTTTACGAGCGGCAATATATAAGCTCCAAACCTCTCTGACAGTTATGGAGTCCACTTTTTCTTGCTGCCGTTTAGCTGCTTCTCCGGCAATTTGTTGTCGACTCTGTTCGCGTGGGTCAATGCCAGTGTCCAGAGTGACGCGCAGTCTGTTGGCTTCTGCTCGTGCCAGATCAATACTCCATGCAGCCACACTTCCAATGGTTCTGCGTATGGTCTGGCGGTTTAGTTTTGATTCAAAGACGAATGATTTGGCTCCACTAGCCGTAACTCTGACCCGCAAAGACGGTGATTTGCTGTCGCGCAAAAAAGCCTGAAATGCGTCAGCAGGGCAGTTCAGGCGCTGAATAAGGCCTACGGTCAGTTCATGAGGGACTGTTAGGTCTATCGGGCTATGGCGGCTTCTTCTTGGCATTCGACTGCTCCTGCTTCAAATTTAAGTTCCATGTA
>CAITHK010000045.1 GCA_903892175.1 uncultured Burkholderiales bacterium
AAGCTGGCAGGTCATTTGGTCGACAAAAAAACCTGACCTCGCCGAATCGCTCACGCTGCACAACTTGAGTCTCCAGGATTACTGACCCAGTTCGCAATTGCTTGTAGATTCTGGCTGTTTCAATTTTTCTCACAGGACACCGAGATGACAAAAGCCTATTGGGTCAGCGCTTACCGTTCCATTCACAACGCCGATGCCTTGGCCGAATACGCCAAACTGGCTGGCCCTGCCTTGGCCGAAGCCGGCGCCAAATTTTTGGCCCGTGGCATGCCTGCCGCCGTCAAAGAATCAGGCGAAATGCAACGCCTGGTGGTGGTCGAGTTTGAAAGCCTGCAAGCGGCCTTGGCTGCCTACGACAGCCCAGGCTACAAAGCAGCGCTCAAGGCCTTGGGCGACAACGCCGTGGTGCGCGACATCCGCATCGTAGAAGGCACCTGAGACAGCCTCAAGGCGTCAGCAGCGGCCACGCGCTGACGTCAAAGCTGTCAGGTACCACCACATGGAAAAACCCGCGCGTGCCGCGCAATGAGCGGGTGATGTGGCCGCGTCCTTGTGCGTCTTCGGTGAACAACACGTCCCCCGGTTGACACAGCACACGCCGACCTTGGCTGGTTTCGAGCTCCAACAGCCCAGACGTGATGAAGATCAACTGCCGCCTGGGAGCGTTGTGAAAATCTTGCACATGCCCTTGCGGCGTTTCTCTGAAAAAAATCGATTCGCTCTGAAAAATTTCAGACATCGGACGGTTCGCTTGGCTCATCGGCACTTGGCGAATTTCAACCTCTGAGTCGCCCGATGGCGTGGTGAAAATTCTAAAAACTTGCATGTGACACTTTCTCAAATGATGGCGGTCAATGCGCCGTCGACGGTGAGCATGGAGCCACTGATGTAGCTGGCTTTGCTGGACGCCAAAAACACCACGGCGTTGGCAATTTCACTGGCCTGGGCCACCCGGCCCAAGGGCATCTTGGCACCAGCGCGGCGTGTGGCCTCTTCCAAGCTGATGTGATGCTGCGCTGCCTCGGCCTCCAACAGCCCTTGCATGCGGTCGGTCAGCGTGCGTCCTGGGTTGACCGCATTCACGCGAATGCCCTTGGGCCCGTAGGCCGCGGCCAAGCCGGCGCTGGCCAGCAACAACGCCGCATTGGCCGCCCCACCCGCCACATGCACCGCACTGGCCACCTTGCCGCCAATGCCCACGATGTTGACCACACTGCCATGGCCACGTTTCGCCATGCGTTGGAGCGCAGGGTTCAAGATGTTGATGTAGCTGAAGAACTTGGCATTCATGGCGTCGTGCCAATCGTCTGGCGTCAACTCAAAAGCAGGTATGCGGCTGGCCGCACCGGCCGAGTTGACCAGCACATCGATCTCGCCGGCTGCGACGCAGGCTTGCTCAAGTGCGCGTGCCGCATCGCTGGCCAGTGTCAAATCTGCGGCGCACACATGCACGCGCGATGCGTCAACGCCCTGTTGCAACAGCTGTGCACGTGCATGGTCCAGGTTGCTTTGGCTGCGCGAGACCAGGGTCACCACGGCCCCCTCGTTCAAAAAAGCTTGGGCGCAGGCAAAGCCAATGCCTTTGCTGCCGCCGGTGATCAGAATGTGTTGTTGATTGAGTTCGAGATCCATGTTTGTCCTGTTGTCAGTGTTCAAAGCGAGGTGGTGTAATCACGCACCGCATTGTGCGGCCTGCCGTGTGCATTGCCCATTGGGAATGACCATGAAGGGATTGACGCGGGGCTGCTGATTTTTGATCTGGAGATGACTTTGCAATTCACACAACAAGGCGCCATGCACACGCGCCGCAAGATGGTTTGGACGGTGATGGCCACCGCTTTGTGCTGCGCATGGCCCCACAGCTGGGCGCAAGACTCGGCGCTGAGCGGAAAACAAATTCGTTTGGTGGCCCCGTTTTCACCGGGTGGCGGCGTTGACAGTTTGGCGCGCGGTCTGGCTGAGGGCTTACAGCGCAACACCGGCTTGTCGGTCACGGTTGAAAACAAACCCGGCGCCGGCGGCAACATTGCGGCCAACTATGTCGCCAAGTCCAACAACCCCAACACCTTGCTCCTCTTGGTCAACAGCGTGAACCATTACGCCAACCCCATCATGGTCAAGAACTCTGGCTATGACCCCTACAAAGATTTCGCCCCCGTGGCATACCTCAGTTCGTTCCCCTACATCTTTGTGGTGCCCGGCGACAGCAAGTTCACCCACCTCAAAGAAATGACCGCGCAAATGCGCGCCCAACCCGGTTCGGTGAGCTGGGCTTTTGGTGGCAACGGAACACTGGGGCACTTCTTGGGCGTGGCGATGGAGCGCGCTGAAAAAATCAAAGGCACACCGGTCTCCTACCGCGGCGGCCCCGACTTGCTCACGGCCTTGGGCGGCAAACAAGTCGACATGGCGGTGATGTCGGTGCAAAGCTCACTGCCTTTGATTGCGCAGGGCCGACTCAAGGCCTTTGCCGTGTCCGGCGACACCCGCAACAAAACCCTGCCGCAGATCCCAGCAGCCAACGAGGTGATTGCCAATTACCCCAGCATCGTGGGCTTTGTCGCGCTCTACGCCCCTGTCAACACGCCAGCGCGGCAACTCGAACAGCTGATGCGTGAAGTCAACAAAGTGGTGACGTCCGAGGAATACACCAAGCGACTCGACAAAGACGGCTCCACCGCCAAAACATTTGCCACCCCCGCTGAGGCCAAGGACTTCTTTGACAAAGAAGGGCCCAAGTGGGAAGCCCTGACGGTGGAGGCTGGACTCAAAGTCGAATGAGGCCTGCCCAAGGTCAGGCGCTTGACCTGCGATTTCTGGTCGGCCTTTCGGTGCTGCAGCTCATCAGCTGGGGTAG
>CAITHK010000046.1 GCA_903892175.1 uncultured Burkholderiales bacterium
GGCTTGCGCATGCAAAAAGGCACGCAACAACTCAACAACACGTCGCAACTGCGCTCGACCCGTCGAAGCATTGCACGTGCCAAAACCATTCTTGCTGAAAAGCAAGCCGCCAAGTAAGGAGCCCACATGACGGAAGCTAAGAAATCCCTCAAGCGCACCTTGATTGGCAAGGTGGTCAGCGATAAACGTACCAAAACTGTGACAGTCTTGGTCGAGCGTCGTGTGAAACACGCGCTCTACGGCAAGATTGTCGCTAAGTCGAGCAAGTACCACGCGCACGACGAAACCGGTGAATACCATCTGGGTGACCTGATCGAAATCACCGAAAGCAAGCCCATCTCTAAAACCAAAAATTGGGTGGCAACCCGTTTGGTTCAAAAGGCGGCTGCAGTCTAAGTCTTTAGGACTTCGGTTCTGCAAGACTCCCCAAAGCGACCCACAATGTGGGTCGCTTTTCTTTTTTGATTCCTATTTAATTGACAGGAGCATCCCATGATCAAAGTCGGAGACACCATTCCTCACACCACATTGATGGAATTTTCTGAGGTGGAGGGTGAAGGCTGCAGCATTGGCCCCAATGCCGTGGATGTTGCCAAAGCAACAGCTGGAAAAACCATTGCTGTGTTCGCGTTGCCAGGTGCATTTACACCGACATGCTCAGCCAAGCACGTGCCGGGCTACGTTGAGAAGTTTGACCAGTTCAAATCCGCAGGTGTTGACGAAATTTGGTGCGTGAGTGTGAACGATGCGTTCGTTATGGGTGCGTGGGCGCGTGACCAAAAAACCAATGGCAAAGTGCGTATGTTGGCTGATGGCAGTGCCGACTTCACCAAGGAAACAGGTTTGACTTTGGACTTGACAGCGCGTGGCATGGGCTTGCGTAGCAACCGATATTCAATGCTCATCAAAGATGGCAAAGTGGTAACACTGAACATTGAAGGACCCGGAAAATTCGAGGTCAGCGATGCAGACACCCTGTTGTCTCAAGTGCACGCCTAAACTGACTTTGGCAACTCACTGAAGAGCCCGTGCCGTGTTGCGCACGGGCTTTTTTGTGTGTTGCTTGATAGTCTTAATCTGCAAGGTGAACCAAGCGGTACACCACATAGGCGCATCCCACCAAAATGCTGAGCGCAAACAACCGAGAGGTCGCTGTGTCACGTGATGCAAGGGTGGTAGCCGGCAAATCCTTGTCGCCTGTCAACATCGGCTTGATCAGATCGTTGGCTTGGAAATACTTGTAAAACAAAACTGAGCCAATGTGCAAGGCCAACAAGGCGAACAGCAACATCTTTCCAATTTCAGTGTGGTACTGCGTCGCAAGTTCAACCCAAGAACTGGGAACCCATGCTGTCCACGGACCTGATACAGAAATCTCATCGTCACTCATGAAGCCGCTGGCGATTTGCAGCAGCACAAGGCTCAACATGGCGAAGACGGACAGTGCGCCCAGTGGGTTGTGACCCACTGCGCTAGAGCGAGATTGATCGGTACCTTTGGACAAGTAAAAACGCAGGGATGTGGGCGTTGGAATGAAGTTGACAAAACGTGACCAGTGCCCGCCAAAAACGCCCCAAACCAGGCGAAACAACAGGAGCGTCAGTGCGCTGTAACCTAGCCAAAAATGTACTTCCATCGCAGGCCCCGCGATTTCACCTGTGGCGATCAAGCCAGCCACGCACAGGCCAAATAAAAGGTGAAAAAGCCGAGTGGGTAGGTCCCAAACGCGCACAGCCGTGATGTTGTGAGTCTTCATCGTAAATATCCGTTCATCTCTCAAAGACAAAAAAGGACAATGTCTTTAAACTAACGTCCTGTGCCTAACCCCCTATTTTGAACCCTAAAGGATGAACTTCATGAAAAAATTAACGCTTGTTCTATTGGCTGTCAGCGCCGCTGCAGTGAGTTTCACCGCATCTGCGCAATTTGCCAAACCAGAAGACGCTATCAAATACCGCAAAGCAGCGTTCACTGTCATGGGCGCACACTTTGGTCGTCTTGGTGCGATGGCTCAGGGCAAAGCGCCATTTGACGCAAAAGCTGTTGCAGACAACGCAGAGGTTGTTGCCAACTTGGCCAAGTTGCCATGGGCAGCTTTTGGTGAGGGTACGGATTCTGGTGAGACAAAAGCTAAACCAGAAATTTGGAAGCAATCAGCCAAATTCAAAGAAGCCGCTGACAAGCTCCAAGCGGAGTCAGCAAAATTGGTGACTGCTGCTCACACCGGTAAAGAAGATGCATTCAAAGCAGCTTTCACGGCCACGGCGGGCACGTGCAAGTCATGCCACGATGATTTCAAAGCAAAGTAAGCGATGAAGTGATCACGAGACGCAGTCTAAAAGAATCTGCGTCAACTCTTGCGGGGCACTGATCATGGGGTCGTGCCCCGTTGTCATTTCAATGGCTCGGGAACCCGGTAACCACAGGCCATCCCAAAAGGACGGGTCACTCACTCGGGGCCAGATCGCATCCATGGTGGCCAAGGTTGGCTTGGTGCAGCGTATGTACGTGCGCGCAACAGCAGCGACTCTTTCAGGCGAAAAATTCAACACATCCGTGTAGGGGTGCCCGGGGTGTGGCGTTTGACGGCGAGCCACCCATTGCGCATCTTCTCCGCTGAGGCCGAACAGCTCAGGCCCAGGTGCCGCAAAGCTGTATGTTGAGCTAGCTTGTGCTGCAGCCAAACGGCCCTCGCGCACGGCGCGTGTGTGGGTGGCTCCCCATGTTTCTCCTGGCTTTGGCAGCATGGCATCAACATAAACCAAGTGTTGCAGACGTTGACCGATCAAATCGGCAACGCCAGTGCCCACCATGCCGGCATAGGAGTGCACGGCCAGGACCACCTCAGACAGCTCTTCTGTTTCGATGGTCGACACCACATCTTGAATGTGCGTACTCAGATGAATGTCTGGAGACAACAGATGCGCTCGCTCTCCCACGCCCGTGAGTGTGACGGCATGTACACGATGCCCAAGTGACGTCAGCCGATCTGTGACACGACGCCAGCACCAGGCCCCATGCCAAGCGCCGTGAACCAAGACGAAATTTGCCATGGGTGTTCCTCAGATGATGCGTTGTTTGCGCAGCTCGTCCAAATCTTGCGCGCTCAAATGAAGCAGCTCTTGCAGGACTTCTTGGGTGTGTTGGCCAAGCAGGGGTGGGGGGAAATCTTTGCGAACCGGCGTGGTGCTGAGTTTGAGGGGACTTGAGACAAGTTCTACTGCACCACTGGCGGGGTGATCCCATGTGGTGACCATGTCACGTGAGCGCACATGGGGGTCGGCAAAAACTTCGGCCAAGTTGTTGATGGCCCCACAGGGAACCTTGGCAGCTTCCAGAGCACTGAGCCAGTCTGATTTTCGTCGGGTCATGAAAATCGTCTCCAGAAGAGGCACCAGCGTGTCTCGGTGGCGCACACGGTCTTGGTTTTTGGCAAAGCGTGGATCGCTGGCTAATTCAGCTTGCCCGGCCACAGCGCAGAACTTGGCGAATTGACCGTCATTGCCAACCGCCAAAATCAAATGGTCTTTCACGCCATTCGAGGCGGGAGCGACCTCAAACACCTGGTAAGGCACGATGTTTTGATGGGCATTGCCGGAGCGACCTGGCACCTTGCCCTCCTTTTGACCAGCCACCAAGTAGTTCGCGCCCAGATTGGCCAGCATAGCCACCTGAGTATCGAGCAAGGCCATGTCCACGTATTGACCTTGACCCGTTTTTTCAGCGTGCCGCAAAGCGGCCAAAATGCCTACCGTGGCGTACATGCCGGTGAACAAGTCGGCCACCGCGACGCCTACTTTTTGAGGGCCACCACCCAAATCATCGCGCTCACCTGTGATGCTCATCAGCCCCCCCATGCCTTGCACGGCGTAGTCATAGCCAGCGCGCTCTCGGTAGGGACCGGTTTGGCCAAAACCCGTGACACTGCAATAGACCAAGCGCGGTTGCAGCTGCGACAAGGACGCGTAATCGAGTCCGTATCGTGCCATATCGCCCACTTTGAAGTTGTCGATGAAGACATCACAGGTTTTCACCAACTCACGAATGAGCGCCTGCCCTTGCGGGGTGGCGATGTCACAGGTGACCGAACGTTTGTTTCGGTTGGTTCCCAGGTAATACGCCGCATCGCTGGTGTCGCTGCCCGATGAGTCCTTGAGAAAAGGAGGGCCCCAACCCCGAGTGTCATCGCCCGCGCCAGGGCGTTCGATTTTGATGACGTCTGCGCCTAGATCGGCCAAAGTTTGTGTGCACCATGGGCCCGCGAGAACGCGAGACAAGTCCAAGATACGAATGCCTTCAAGTGAGTTCATCTGCAAATTGTCGGGCAAATTAAGGGTTGCTTGAGCACGCACGTCGCGCATGTCCAGTTTGAACAGGCGGTGGACATCGTCACACCAGATAATGGATGGTATGAAAAAACATGCGGCTTATGGGCTGAGTGCGTTGGGCGTGAGTCTGTTGATGGCCTGCACGCCAGCTTTGAATTGGCGTGAAGTGCGCTTTGACGCAGGCGATGTGCTGGCTTTGATGCCTTGCAAACCAGATATCGCCACGCGTCAGATCAGTTTGCAAGAAGGGTCTTCAGTGGCGGCGGCAAATCTGCAGCTACAAGGATGCGAAGCGGCTGACTTGCAATTTACTTTTGGACAAATCACTTTGCCATCAGGCGTTTTGCCAGAAACAGCCATGGTCGGATGGCTGCAAGCCAGTTTGGCGCCAATGGCCGTATTGGACAAGGACCTACAACTGCGTCCATGGACTTTGCCGGGTGCTTTGTCTTCACCTTCGGCTCGGTATGTACAAGTCAAGACAACAACACATTGGGCTCAGTTGGGTTGGTTTTTTAGGGGTAACAGGCTCTACCAAGTGGCCGTCTATGGACCCGTCAAAACCAAGTCTTTTGACGACACTGCGGAAGTATATTTTTCTGGAATCAAACTGCCATGATCAACGAAGTGTTGCCGCGCAAAGCCGCCGTTTGGGTGTTTGTTGCCTTTGCCTGCGCATATTTTTTGTCGACACTGCTGCGTGCCATCACGGCCACTTTATCGCCGACGTTCACGAACGAATTTGGGCTTGAAGCCAAAGATCTGGGGTTGTTGGCCGGTGGGTATTTCTTGGGGTTTGCGGCAACACAGCTGCCGATGGGGCATTGGTTGGATCAGCGAGGCCCCAAGACCGTGGTGATGTCATTTTTGGGCGTGGCGGTTCTGGGTTGCTTGGCCTTTGCTTGGTCCACCAGTTTCAGCGGCTTGTTGTTGGCGCGCGTGTTGATTGGTGTGGGCGTCAGTGCATGCTTGATGGCGCCTCTGACGGGGTACCGTCGATGGTTGCTGGTGGACAAGCAGCAGCGTGCCAATTCATGGATGCTGATGACCGGTTCTATGGGCATGTTGGCCTCGACCCTGCCAGTGCAGTGGCTGTTGCCCGTGATAGGCTGGCGGTGGATATTTGTCGGCTTGGCGTTTTTGTTGGTGCTCTCTATGTGGCTGATGCGTTGGCAAGTCCCTGAGTGGCGAACAAACCCGTCGATCGTGCAAGACAAGCAAGCCGACGCGACATCTGCTTGGAATGGCATTTGGTCCAGTTATGCGCAAGTTTGGCGAACCCCTTATTTCAAAAGCTTGGTGCCCATGGGGTTTTTCAGCTACGGCGGATTGATTGCCATGCAAACCTTATGGGCCGGGCCATGGATGATCAAGGTGTCAGGCTACACGCCCCTGCAAGCAGCCACGGGGTTGTTTTGGGTGAATGTGTCCATGCTGGTGACGTTTTGGTTGTGGGGTTTGATCACGCCTCATTTGTACGCCCGAGGCTTCAATGCAAACCAACTCATGACGTATGGCGTGCCTGTGAATTTTTGCGTTCAGTTGCTGATCATTTTGTCTGGCGAACAAGCGGGGGCACTGCCCTGGACCTTGTTTTGCATCACCAGCAGTTTTGTTGCGCTGTCGCAACCCGCGGTGGGCATGGCGTTTCCCACGGCTTTGGCAGGGCGGGCATTGTCGGCCTATAACTTGGTGCTATTTTTGGGTGTCTTCGTTGTCCAGTGGGGCTTTGGTTTGATGGTGGATGCTTTCAAATGGAAGGGCATGAGCGAATCGCAGTCTTTTCAGGCAGCGATGTCTGTGTATTTGGCTTGCTGCGTGGTTTCATACCTCTATTATTTAAAGCATAAGTCAGACAGTCGATAATTCGACAATCCATTTTTATGAGCAACAGCATTTTTATCATCGCGCACGCGCCCTTGGCTCAGGCCTTGAGGGATTGCGCTTTGCATGTCTACCCGGAGTGCGCTGAATCGGTCATCGCGCTCGATGTGATGCCCCATGCACAGCCAGAAGCCACCTTGTTGGCGGCACAACTTGCCCTGGACAACGCGCCGGATGAAGGGCTGTTGGTGTTGACAGATATTTTTGGCGCCACGCCCGCCAATGTGGCTCAAAAATTGGTGGCAGGCAGTCATGCCAAACTCATTGCGGGCGTGAATTTGCCCATGCTTTTTAGAACCGTTTGTTATCGTCATGAGTCCTTGGATGCCTTGGTCGCGCGTGCTCTGACCGGGGGCACCCAAGGCGTCATGCAAGTGGCTGTGACGGCACCTCAAAATCAAAACCGCAGAACACATGATCAAAACCACCGCGACCATCAGCAATAAATTGGGTTTACATGCCCGAGCATCCGCCAAGCTCACCAAGCTTGCTGGAAGTTTTCCTTGTGAGGTTTGGGTCACCAAGGGAGAGCGCCGCGTCAATGCCAAAAGCATCATGGGCGTGATGATGTTGGCTGCGGGTATCGGCAGCGAAGTGGAGATAGAGACCGAAGGCGATCAAGCACAAGAAGCGCTGACCGCTTTGCTGGCATTGATTGACGATAAGTTTGGTGAAGGTGAGTAAGGGCCTCGCATGACATTTGCAATCCACGGACTTGCTGTTGCTCGCGGTATCGCCATAGGACGGGCGGTTCTGGTCGCGTCAAGTCGCGTGGATGTTGCGCACTATTTCATCGAGTCAGCCCAAGTCGATGCTGAACTGCGTCGATTGGCCAAAGCCCGCACGGCCGTGCAGACGGAGTTGCAGACCTTGCACGACACGTTGCCCAAAGATGCGCCGCCAGAATTGGCTGCCATCTTGGAGGTGCACCTGATGCTGCTGCAAGACAGCCTGTTGGCAGATGGGGTCACGCATTGGGTGAAAGATCGGCTGTACAACGCCGAGTGGGCCTTGACCTCTCAGTTGGATGTGGTCGCGCGGCAATTTGACGAGATGGATGATCCGTACTTGCGTGAGCGCAAGGGCGATTTGGAGCAAGTGGTGGAGCGTTTGCTGCGCCATATCAAAGGTGTTGCGCACCATGTGCTTCCACCTGCGGGTCAAAAACGTCACGGCATCTCTCGCCAGCAAGACTTGCAACTCGACGACGGCATGGATGTGCCTTTGGTGTTGGTAGCACACGATTTGTCCCCTGCTGACATGTTGCAATTCAAGCAAAGCGTTTTCACGGGGTTTGTCACCGATGTGGGCGGCAAAACATCGCACACCGCGATCGTTGCACGCAGCTTGGACATACCCGCAGTGGTGGGTGCACGAACGGCCAGTCAGTTGGTGCGACAAGATGATTGGATCATCATCGATGGCGATGCGGGGGTGGTGATTGTTAATCCATCCCCCATCATCTTGGCCGAATATGGTTTCAAACAACGCCAAGCAGAGTTAGAGCGCGAACGCCTGACCCGGTTGCGGCACACGCCAGCGGTGACCCTGGATGGACAGCGGGTGGAGTTGTTGGCCAACATAGAGATGCCAGAAGATTCGCCTTTTGCCTTGGATGTTGGTGCTGTTGGCGTGGGCTTGTTTCGAAGCGAATTCTTATTCATGGGCCGTGTGGGTTCATTGCCTGATGAGCAAGAGCAATACTTGGCTTACTGCCGTGCGGTAGAGGGCATGAAAGGTTTGCCTGTGACCATCCGTACGGTGGACATCGGTGCCGACAAACCACTCGACCGGTCTTTGAAAGACGAGTCCCACCTCAATCCTGCTTTAGGGTTGCGAGCCATTCGTTGGAGTTTGGCCGACCCCGCCATGTTTTTGACGCAGTTGCGTGCCATATTGCGGGCAGCTGCTCATGGGCAAGTGCATTTGCTGATCCCCATGCTCGCGCATGCACGTGAAATCAAACAAACCTTTGCTTTGCTTGAGCAAGCCCGCGCGCAATTGGATGCGCGTGGTCAAGCGTATGGCCCGCTCAAGGTGGGTGCCATGATTGAAGTGCCCGCTGCAGCCTTGAGCGTGAAGATGTTTTTGCGTTACTTTGACTTTTTATCGATCGGTACCAACGACCTGATCCAATACACCTTGGCCATTGACCGCGCGGATGAATCGGTGGCTCACTTGTACGACCCCTTACACCCAGCGGTGCTGCGCTTGGTGGCAGATGTCATTGCCGAATCTCGCGCCCAAGGTAAGGGGGTGAGTGTGTGTGGAGAAATGGCTGGCGACCCTCAACTCACGCGTTTGTTGTTAGGCTTGGGTTTGCGTAGTTTTTCTATGCATCCAACCCAAATTCTTGCGGTTAAACAAGAGGTGTTGCGTGCAGATACGGGCCGCTTACAAACGCTGGCTCAGCAAGTGCTCAGCAGTGAAGAGCCTGCCGAGATTCTTGGCGTTTAACGCCACTCAAGGCCTTTTTAGACTGTGAGAGGTCTGTAAATTTTGGGAATTACAGCGGGTTTGAGCGAGGCTGTGATCTGAATATTTGGGAAAAAATACCGTAATAGTGGGAGCGTTTATTCGATAACGATCACGTGATGAGAATTGGTCAATTCAAGTGTACTTCCGCTCTGCAGCGATAGCGGTCATCAGCTCAGGCGTCATGGCTTCTTGAGACCGCTCGGACCGATTCGTCTCAAGCCGAAACGCGTGACCAGCTCCCTTTCTATATCGTTGTCTACCAATGTATATCTATAATTGTATATACTATCATATCAATTCATAGAATTCACACTACAGGAGATCCCATGGACGCTGTGAGAAACCCATTTGCTCCAGGTGCGGGGAGTAGGCCACCAGAGCTTGCTGGACGAGAAACCATCCTTCAGGACGCGCAGATAGCAATTCAGAGGGCGCTGTTAGGTAAGCCCAGTCGCTCGCAGATGCTACTTGGCCTGCGTGGCGTAGGAAAGACTGTGCTGCTGAACAAAATCGAAGAGATGGCTGAAACCGCTGGTCACGTGACATCCTCGGTCGAAGCGCCAGAGGGAAAGGCGCTCAGTGAGTTACTTGTGCCAAAGATTAATCAAGTCCTGCGCAAACTCTCGACTTCGGAGAACGCTAAGGCCAAGGCCCATCAGGCTCTTCGGGCACTTCGCTCTTTCGCATCTGCGTTCAAGCTGTCCTACGGAGATGCCTCAATTTCGGTTGATCCGGAAGTGGGCGTGGCCGATAGTGGAGATATAGAAGCAGACTTAGCCGAATTGTTCGTACGCGTAGGCGAAGCTGCAAAGGCCGCTGGTAATGCCTGGACTCTTCTCATTGACGAAGTTCAGTATCTGCGCTCTAAAGATCTAGCAGCTCTGATCGTCGCTCTCCACAAGGTTAATCAGAAAAACTTACCTGTTTTGTTCTTCGGTGCTGGATTGCCACAGGTTGCGGCTCTTTCTGGTGATGCTAAATCCTATGCTGAACGGCTCTTTCACTACCCTGCAGTTGGTGCGCTTGAGGATGAGGATGCAGAGACTGCAATTAGGCAGCCAATCGAGAGTGAAGGTGAGGAAATTGATAACAACGCGATCAGAGAGATCTTGGCGAAGACCAAAGGCTACCCATACTTTTTACAAGAGTGGGGCTATCAGTGCTGGAATATCGGCCAGGGGCCGCGCATTAAGCTAGATGATGCATTGAAGGCTGCAGGAGAGGCGACAAAACGGCTGGACGAAGGCTTCTTCAAAGTACGATTTGATCGCTTAACGCCTAAGGAGCGGGAGTACGTTATCGCGATGGCAAAACTTGGTGCTGGGCCGTACAGATCATCAGATGTCGCAGACGCACTGGAACAAACCCATCAAAGTTTGGGCCCACGGCGCGCTCAGATCATCAGTAAGGGGATGATCTACAGCCCATCTCACGGCGACATTGCCTTCACCGTTCCCCTATTCAACGAATACCTAATCCGCAACTTCGTGGAGAATGAGAGCAAAGGGTCGCCGTAATTGACGGTTTCAGGCCTAATTACGGTTCTCAGCCTGCAGGTGACATCTGTGTGGCGAAGGTACAAACTGCAGCGGTTGCGGTCGTTTAGCAGCTACAGGAAAGCTTGAAGCTTGGGCCATACGCGATCATTCCTGATAAGCGTGAAAGCGCTAAACATCTATGGGGAAAGGATGGGACGCAATAACTGGACTGGCAAACATCTCTTCTAAAGCTTGTGCAGACCAGACAATTCCCAACTGAAGGCTCTCTTCAGCCGGGATTCCATATCTACTTGGGCATTCCATGCATAAAGCGCCAAGGCCCCCGTTAAATGGGGCGTCACTTTCGTGGCAGCTTCGTAGGTACCCACCCGTGCTGCAGAAAGGGCGTTTTTAATGGCTTCTTCAGTAGTGATTGACGGCATAACTGCAAAGTGTATAGAATTGACCTACTAACCGAGGGATTTGTTGGTGCAAACCTCCCCCCACGGACAGACGATAGTGAAGAACCCGCCTCGTGCGGGTTTTTCTTTTGGAGCGAAGCCAGCAGCTGCGTTGGCCAGGTTCATTTCTCCCCAGAACTACCACTTCTGGTAGTACCCCAAATACCCTGTAACTGTTAACTTCTGATCAGCTTTGTTGGTATTGCCAATTCCATGAATTGGCATGCCCTCAATCACTTCCATCAGACGCCAGCGGCATGCGCTTGTTGGTCGGCGTGGTAGCTTGAGCGGACCATGGCCCCGACGGCGGCATGACTGAAGCCCATCTCATAGGCCTTGGCTTCAAACATCTTGAAGGTGTCGGGGTGAACATAGCGCCGCACAGGAATATGGCTGGTGCTGGGCGCCAAGTACTGCCCAATGGTGAGCATGTCGATGTTGTGGGCCCTCATGTCTCGCATGACCTGCAAAATCTCTTCATCAGTTTCTCCCAAGCCCACCATCAAGCCACTCTTGGTGGGTACGTTGGGGAAAAGGGCTTTGAATTTCTTGAGTAAGTTCAAGCTGAAGGCATAGTCGCTGCCGGGGCGTGCCTCTTTGTACAAACGCGGCACGGTCTCCATGTTGTGGTTCATCACATCTGGAGGGGCGGACTTCAGAATTTCTAGCGCGCGTTCGTCGCGGCCTCGGAAGTCTGGCACCAAGATTTCAATTTGCGTCTGGGGTGAGAGTTCTCTGGTGCGACGAATGCAGTCCACAAAGTGCTGGCTGCCCCCGTCACGCAAGTCATCGCGGTCCACGCTGGTGATCACCACATATTGCAATTTGAGTGCTGCAATGGTTTTGGCCAAGTTCTCGGGTTCGTTCACATCCAGCGGATCGGGCCGTCCATGGCCCACGTCGCAAAACGGGCAACGACGGGTGCACTTGTCGCCCATGATCATGAAGGTCGCCGTGCCTTTGCCAAAGCACTCGCCGATGTTGGGGCAAGACGCTTCTTCGCAGACGGTCACCAATTTGTTGCTTCTTAAGATGTCTTTGATTTCGTAAAAACGCGTGGAGGGCGAGCCCGCCTTGACGCGAATCCAATCGGGCTTCTTCAGCACTTCACCCGCTTCAACCTTCACAGGAATGCGTGACAGTTTTGCCGCGGCTTTTTGTTTGTCAGAGGCGTTGTAGGTCTCGACGCTTTGTACGTCGCGCACCACGCGGTTGTCAGGGGTGGACATGGAAATGAATGGGTTTTCTTGGGCCCGTATCAAGGGGCCAAGTAGGTGATGAGTTTTTGGCTCAATACATCAGCGGCTTCATGCCAACTGACAGATACCCCGATTGTAGAAAGATCGACGGTCCGCAAGCCTTGATAGCCGCAGGGGTTGATCCGATCAAAGGGAGATAAGTCCATGGCCACATTCAGCGCCACGCCGTGATAAGTGCAATGTCGACTGACCTTGATGCCTAGGGCGGCAATCTTTCCAAGGCCCGTAAAGTCGGGGCTTAGGCTGGCATCTTTGTGAGGGCGTTGGGGTAACACAGCGTGGCTGCCGGGGTCGTCCAGGCGAACATAAATGCCGGGTGCGCCTGACACGCGATGACCTGTGACGCCAAAGTGCAGCAAACTGCGAATGACGGCTTCTTCAATCCGATGCACATATTCCTTGACGTAGTAGCCTGTTCGTTTCAAGTCAATCAGCGGATAAGCCACCACTTGGCCTGGGCCATGGTAGGTGACTTGCCCGCCGCGGTTGGTTGCCACCACAGGAATATCTCCAGGTGTCAATAAGTGAGCGTCGAGTCCAGCCAAGCCTTGGGTGAAGGTCGGGGGATGCTCGCACATCCATAAAGCGTCGGCTGTCTGGGCGGTTCTAGCGGAGGTGAACTCTTGCATGGCCTGGTAGGTTGCCGAGTAAGGCGTTAGGCCCCGCATGTCGATCTGCATGATGATGCCCCAGGCGCTACAAAGCGAGTTTGACCATGGGGTGGGTAGACAGTGTGCGGTAGAGCTCATCGAGTTGCTCGCGACTGGTTGCCGTGATCACTAGGGTGATCCCTAGGTAGTTGCCATTTTTACTGTCACGCAACTCAATCTTTGTGGCGTCAAAACTGGGGTCAAATTGCTCTGCGATTTGGGTCATGGCGTGTACAAACCCATCTACCTTGTTCCCCATGACCTTGATGGGAAACTGGCATGGGTAATCGATCAAAGAGTCTTGACGAGAGGTGCCTGGTGTCTGGGGAGGGGTGGTCATGAAGGCAATTATCCCCTCAGGCTGGGGTTTTCTCTCAAAACCTATGGGTTATCACGTACAATAGCAGGCTTTGCAGTATCTGTGGATGTAACCTGGGCGTAAACAAACATGACCAGAATGCGTCCCGAAGATGAAGAGCATGCCGGCCTGGAAGTGTTCGAGCCGTTGACGGCAGAGCAAGTCAGGCAGTTGCGACAGCATATGCCGCTTTTGTCCGTTTGGCGAGTGGTGGGTGTTCAGGCAGTGGTTGGGGCTTTGGTGGCGCTTTTGGCTTGGTGGATTTCGGGCCGCCAGGCGGTTGCCGTTTCGGCGGGCGTTGGCGCAATTGCTGTCGTTGTTCCGGCTGCGTTGTTTGCCAGAGGTCTGACCGGTCGGTTGGCCTCGGCCAATGCGGGTGCTGCAGTGTTTGGTTTTTTCCTCTGGGAGATGGTCAAAATTGGCCTGACGCTTGCAATTTTGATTGCTGCGCCTCACTGGGTAAAAGATGTGAGCTGGCCTGCCATGTTGGTGGGGCTGGTGGTGACGATGAAGGTGTATTGGTTGGCACTGGGCATGCGCCGGGTGTTTTATCCAACGGGTCCAACTTAAAAAGAGCGAACGAATGTCTGTTGAACATGGTCCAACCGCTGGTGAATACATAGTTCACCACCTAACCCATCTGCAAAACAAGCCGATGGCAGGCGTCATTGACTTTTCGGTGTACAACCTCGACTCTATTTTTTGGTCGGTGGTGTTGGGTGTGCTGGCCAGCTTCTTCATGTGGAGGGCTGCGCGTGGTGCTACAGCGCATGCGCCGGGGCGTTTTCAGGCGGCAGTTGAGATTTTGGTTGAAATGGTAGACAGCCAGGCCAAGGGCATCATCCACAGTGCGCAAAGTCGCAAAGTTGTGGCTCCTTTGGCGTTGACGGTGTTTGTCTGGATTTTCTTGATGAATGCCATGGACTTGTTCCCAGTTGATTTGTTTCCCAAAATTTGGGAGATGATTTATGGCGCCGCTGGACATGATGCACATCATGCATACATGCGTGTGGTGCCCTCGGCGGATCTCTCCACAACCTTGGGGCTGTCAACTTCGGTGTTGTTGGTGTGCGTGTTCTACAACATCAAAATCAAAGGCATTGGCGGTTGGATTCATGAGTTGTTTTGTGCCCCGTTTGGTGCTCACCCGCTTTTGTGGCCTGTGAACTTCATCATGCAGATGATCGAGTTTGCTGCCAAGACCGTTTCCCATGGCATGCGACTTTTTGGCAATATGTACGCCGGTGAACTCGTGTTCATGTTGATCGCGCTCATGGGTGGCGCTGCTGCGGCAACATTGCCTGGCGTGCTGCTGCCTATCGGACACATCATTGCTGGTTCTATCTGGGCCATTTTCCACATCATGATCATCACATTGCAGGCCTTCATCTTCATGATGTTGACGCTGGTTTATGTGGGTCAAGCGCACGACGCTCACTGATTTTCCTTTCTCAACTTTCTCACTCATCCATTCATAGGAGCAACAAAAATGGAACACGTCCTCGGTTATGTCGCACTCGCAGCCGGTCTCATCATTGGTCTGGGCGCTATCGGCGCTTGTATCGGTATCGGCATCATGGGTAGCAAATACCTTGAAGCAGCCGCTCGTCAGCCTGAGTTGATGAACGAACTGCAAACCAAAATGTTCTTGCTGGCTGGTCTGATTGACGCAGCCTTCTTGATTGGCGTTGGTATCGCCATGATGTTCGCTTTTGCGAACCCCTTCGTCCTGAAGTAATCCAGCAACAACCATAAGAAAGGTGTTGCCGTGAGCATCAATGCAACCCTGTTCGTCCAGATGATCGTCTTTGCGATTCTGGTGTGGTTCACGATGAAATTCGTGTGGCCACCCATCGCAAACGCGCTGGATGAACGTTCAGAAAAAATTGCCCATGGATTGGCTGCGGCCGAACATGCCAAGATTGAACTCTCCAATGCACACAAAGAGGTGGAACTCAAGCTGGCTGAAACCCGCAATGAATCCACCACTTTGTTGGCTGACGCTGAGCGCCGCGCACAACACTTGATCGACGAAGCCAAGGCCCGTGCCTCGGAAGAGGCGAAAAAAATTGTTGCTGCTGCTCACGCAGAGGCCGAACAAGAAGTCGTGAAAGCCCGCGAGGCCTTGCGTGAGCAGGTCGCCGTGTTGGCTGTCAAGGGTGCTGAACAGATTCTCCGCAAGGAAGTCAATGCCAGCGTCCATGCCGACTTGTTGGGTCGCCTCAAGACAGAGCTGTAAGAGGAAGATATGGCCGAACTTGCCACCATTGCCCGTCCTTACGCGGAAGCCTTGTACAAAGCTTCTTTGTCTGACTTGAGCGCTACCGCTGCTTGGCTTGATGAGTTGGCGGGTATTGGCGCCAATGCTGAATTGCTGAAGTTTGCCGACAATCCCAAAGTTACCTCGCAACAAGTGTTCGAGTTGATTGCTGGGATTGCCAAATCCAAGCTCACGCCCTCTGCGCAAAACTTTTTGCATGTGGTCATCGACAATGGTCGGTTGAGCGCATTGCCAGAAGTGGCTGCACAGTTCCGCGAGCACATGAACAAGCAAAATGGGTCTTCAGATGCCGTGGTGTACAGCGCTTACGACATTGATGCCGCCTCCCTTGTTCAAGTCAGCGATGTGTTGCAAAAGCGTTTTGGGCGTACCTTGAACGTGTCAGTCAAGCTCGAGCCTGAGCTGATTGGTGGCATTCGTGTGGTGGTGGGTGATGAGGTGTTGGACACCTCTGTCAAAGCCCGTTTAGATCAAATGAAAGTGGCGTTGACCGCCTGAGCCGCCGGCTCCAGTGCAGTCAACCCTAACAAGAAAGAAGGAAAGAGTCATGCAACTCA
>CAITHK010000047.1 GCA_903892175.1 uncultured Burkholderiales bacterium
CACGGCTTTGAAGTCGCGCGGTGGGTTGTACTTGGCGCTTTTGTAGACGTTGGGCGCGATGGCGTGCACGGCCTTGACGCTGAACAACAGGTTGTAGCCATCGGCTGGGCTGTTGACGGCGGCTTCAGCGCCAATCATGCCGCCGGCACCGGGCCGGTTGTCGATCACCACCGGTTGACCCAGCGCTGCGCCGAGTTTGTCGCCAATCAAGCGGGCCACCACATCGGGTGAAATGCCTGCGGCAAAGGGCACGATCATCTTGATGGGGCGGTTGGGATAACCCAAAGATTGCGCCCAGCTGGGCAGGCTGGTAGTACCGGCGCTGGCGGCGAGTGCGGTGAGGATGTGTCGGCGTTGCATGGTGTTGTCTCCTGTAGTGATCGTGGTTGAAAGGTGGACTCAGTCCACTTGAATTTTGGCGTCAGCGATGGTTTTTTTCCAACGCAGGTAATCGGCTTGAACCAAGCTGCCCAGTTGCTCGGGCGAGCTGGTTTGGATGGTCAAGCCTTGCACCGCCATTTGTTCTTTGACTTCGGGTAAGGCCAGCACGGCGCTGACGTCGCGGTGCAGGGCTTTGACCAACTCGGGCGATGTTTTGGCAGGGGCCAGCACGGCGTACCACGCGTCCACCGCGTCCATGAACTCGATGCCGTATTCACGAAACACCGGCACATTGGGCGTCACGGCCGAGCGCGTGGCGCCGGTGGAGGCCAGCATGCGCAAGCGCCCTGAGCGCACATGCGGCAGCATGGAGTGCACGCTGGCGAACATGAGCTGAACTTGTCCGCCGATCAAGTCGGTGGTGGCGTTGCTGATGCCGCGATAGGGCACATGCAGCATGTCAAAGCCGAGTTGCTGCTTCATCAACTCCATCGCCAAGTGGTGGGGTGTGCCGTTGCCGGGAGAGCCAAAGTTGATCTGTCCGGGTTTGGCTTTGGCCAGCGCAATCACGCCAGGCAAGTCGGCTGCGGGCATGCTGGGGTGGACCACGATGGCAAAGTTGGCCACCGCCATTTTCATGATCGGGGTGAAGTCGGTGGTGGGGTCGAACGGCACCTTCTTGTACAGATTGGGCGCCATGGTGAAGGTGTTGATGGCCATCAACAAGGTGTGGCCATCGGGCGCGGCCTTGGCTGCTGCTTCGGCACCAATGTTGCCGCTGGCGCCGGGTTTGTTGTCCACGATGACCGCTTGCTTCCAGCGCTCACTGAGTTTGGGCGCGATGATGCGCGCAATGATGTCGCTGCCGCTGCCGGGTGTGAAGGGCACCACCAGGGTGACGGTGCGTTCCGGGAAGGCTTGGGCCGTGAGTGCAGCCACAGCGACTGACGTGCCCAGCCACAGTTTTTTCAAGAGATTGTTCAAGTTGGGTTGCATGTGTGTGGTTCCTCAACCGTGGTGCGACAAACCCAGCAGTTTGTAGGCATTGCCAAAGTAAAGTTTGCGTGCGTCTTCTTTGTCGAGTTTCAAGTCTTCGATGGAGCGAATGCCCTCACGGATGAACATGGGGCCTTCTTCGGGGTCGAAGGGACAGTCGCTGGCAAACACC
>CAITHK010000048.1 GCA_903892175.1 uncultured Burkholderiales bacterium
GCATGCGCCAGCACCTTGACGCAAAGCCGCAGGCACATGGCGGCGACCATCGCTGGCAGCACCGGGCCAGGCGATGAAACCGTCGCCCGGGGTGACGCGGCGGCTGTCTGTGTGCAACACACCCTGCACCTGGGCGTGCAGCCACTGCGCGGCTTCTTGGGGGCTGTGGAGTTGACGCATCAAAACTCCTCCTTCTCAGCCTTGGCGACCACCTGGGGTTTGACCGCCATGTCGGGTTGCACCCCCATCATGCGCAAGGTCTGCTGCACGGTTTGGCTAAACACCGGGGCCGCCACATCGCCGCCAAAGTACAACCCGTTGGTGGGCTCATCCACCATCACAGCCACCACGATGCGGGGGTTGTCGATGGGGGCAATGCCCACAAAAAATCCGCGGTATTTTTTGCCTGCGTAGCCATGGCCTTCGACCTTGTGCGCGGTGCCTGTTTTGCCGCCCACCGAGTAGCCCATGGTCTGGGCCTTGGGGGCCGTGCCACCAGGACCTGTGACCAAGTGCAGCATGTGACGCACGGCGGTGGCGTTGGCGACCGAGAACACGCGTGCACCGCTGATGTTGTCGTGGGTTTTGAGCAGACTCACAGGAATCAACTCGCCGTCGCGTGCAAACACGCTGTAGGCTTGGGCGAGTTGAAACAAGCTGGTGGACAGGCCGTAGCCATAGCTCATGGTGGCTTGTTCAATTGGCTTCCAGGTTTTGTAGGCCCGCACTTTGCCCGATACGGCACCGGGGAAAGGCACTTGCGGCTTTTGGCCCAGACCCACTTGGGTGAAGACTTCCCACATGTCGTGGGGCTGCATTTGCAGCGCAATTTTCACCGTGCCGATGTTGCTGGATTTTTGGATGACTTCGTTGACGCTGATCAAACCGTGGGCGTGTGAATCGGAAATCACCGCCGTGCCCATTTGCAACTTACCTGGTGCGGTTTGGATCATGGTCTCGGGTTTGACGATGCCTTTTTCCAGCGCCAAGCCAATCACCAACGGCTTCATGGTGGAGCCCGGTTCAAAGGTGTCGGTGAGTGCACGGTTGCGCAGTTGCGCGCCGGTCAGGTTGCCCCGCTTGTCAGGCGCGTAGCTAGGGTAGTTGGTGAGCGCCAAAATTTCACCAGTCTTGATGTCGAGCACCACCACACTGCCTGCTGCTGCCTTGTTGTTGATGACGGCTTCTTTGATTTTTTCATAGGCAAAGTACTGCACCTTGCTGTCGATGCTCAATTCCAAATCACGGCCATCGATGGGCGGCACCATTTCGCCAATGTCTTCCACCACGCGACCCAATCGGTCTTTGATGACGCGGCGCGAGCCGGCTTTACCGCCCAACTCTTTGTTGAAGGTGAGCTCGACACCCTCTTGGCCCAAGTTCTCCACATTGGTGAATCCCACCACGTGGGCCACCGCCTCCCCCTCAGGGTAGATGCGCTTGTACTCTTTGCGGGTGTAAACGCCTTTGATTTTGAGGGCGTCGATGTCTTTGCCTACCGACTCATCCACTTGGCGTTTGACCCAGACAAAGTTTTTGTCCTCGTCTTGCAACTTTTTGTCCAACTCGGTGAGCGTCATACCCAGCAACTTGGCCAAGGCTTTGAGCTTGACAGGGTCTCGGTCTATATCTTCAGGGCTGGCCCAGACGCTGGGCACGGGCACGCTGGAGGCCAAGATGTGACCGTTGCGGTCCAAGATCCGCCCACGGTTGGCCGGCAAGTCCAAGGTACGAATGAAACGCACGGCGCCTTGGTGCTTGAAAAAGGCGTTGTCGATCACCTGTACGTAAGCCGCACGGGCCACCAATCCAATAAAGCCCAAGGCGATGCAGGCCACCACAAATTGGCTGCGCCAAACCGGCGTCTTACTGGCCAACAAAGGGCTGGTCGCGTATTGGACGCTGCGACGGCTCATGGCTTGCCCTGAACAGAAGCCGCCACGCCACCTGGCACGGTGGCGTAATGGGTGATGGCGGGCGTGATGGTGTGCATGTGCAATTGCTCACGCGCCAGCTTTTCAACCCGCAAGGGTGTGGCTTGCGCGCGCCGCGCCACGTCGAGGCGGTCGTACTCAATGTCCAAACGACGTGCTTCGCTGGTGGCGCGATCGAGTTCGGTGGTGAGTGAGCGCGACTCGTACTGGGTGCGCACCACAAACAAGGCACTCAAGAGCACCGCCAAGAACAACACCACGCCGATGCGCGTCATGGGGCAACCCTCTCGCTCAAGCGCTGGGCCACCCGCAGCATGGCGCTGCGTGAACGCGCGTTGGCTGCGACCTCTTGCACACTGGGTTTGATGCGCCCGATGGACTCCAGCGCCATCACTTGCGGCGGCGCAAACGGTGCGCGACGGTCGTACACCTCGCGGGAGTGTTTCGCGATGAATTGCTTGACGATGCGGTCTTCCAACGAGTGGAAACTGATCACGGCCAATCTTCCTCCTGGGCTGAGCACCTGCAACGAAGCGTCTAGCGCTTGTTGCAACTCCTCAAGCTCGGCGTTGATGAAAATCCGAAAAGCCTGAAATGTGCGCGTTGCAGGGTCCTTGCCCGGCTCGCGGGTTTTGACCGTGTCAGCCACGAGCTGGGCCAGTTCAGCGGTGCTTGTAGGAACGCCCCGTTCTTGTCGGCGAGCAACAAGCGCCTTTGCAATCTGTTGAGCAAACCGTTCTTCGCCATATTCACGTATCACCTCCGCGATGTGTTGGAGTTCTGCATCCGCCAACCACTCGGACACGCTCTGGCCACGGGTGGTGTCCATGCGCATGTCCAAGGGACCGTCGAATCGAAAAGAAAAGCCCCTCTCGGGCGTGTCGATTTGGGGCGAGCTGACCCCTAAATCCATCAGCACCCCTTGGATCGAACCCGCAGCCAACTCGCCCAAGTCGGCAAAGCCCTGGTGGCGAATCGAAAAACGTGGGTCCTGAATGCTGCGGGCGGCGTCTACCGCCTCGGGGTCTTTGTCGAAGGCAATCAAGCGCCCCCGGGGCGAGAGCTGGGACAAGATCAAACGGCTGTGCCCACCGCGCCCAAAGGTCGCGTCGACGTACGGTCCATCGGGCTGAATGTCGAGGGCTTCGACAGCTTCGCGCAAAAGAACGGTGGTGTGCGTGCATGCCGTGTCCACCGTCTACCTTTAAAAAGAGAATTCCTTGAAGACATCGGGCATGTCGCCCTGCATGGCTTGGGCTTCCTGGGCTTCGTAGGTGGCCTTGTCCCACAGCTCGAAGTGGTTGCCCATGCCAAGCAACATGGTGTCTTTGCTGATGCCCGCAGCAGTGCGCAGCTCAGGAGAAATCAACACCCGGCCCGTGCCGTCCATCTCCACATCCATGGCGTTACCCAAGAAGATGCGTTTCCACCACTGCGCGCTCATGGGCAAGGCCGCGATGCGCTCGCGGAACTTTTCCCATTCGGGGCGGGGGAACACCATCAAACAACCGTGCGGATGGCGCGTGATGGTGAGTTGCCCAGCAGCCGTCGCGCTCAAGACGTCACGATGCCGTGTCGGCACCGACAAACGACCTTTGGCGTCAAGACTCAGCGATGAAGCTCCCTGAAACACGTGCTACCTTCCTAAAAAACAGCGACAGCAGGCAAATGGAGAGGCCCACGGCACTTTCCCCCACTTAATTGCACTTATTTGCACTGTATCAGGAAAACCTCATCTCACGACGCAATTTCTAACTTTTTTCAATGAAATCAATGACTTACAGCGGTTTCGAGAAATACCCTAAAAGACAAAAAACGTTACA
>CAITHK010000049.1 GCA_903892175.1 uncultured Burkholderiales bacterium
CTGAATGCCTGCGCGCACGATCTCGCTGGCATAGGCCCCGAGGTTGAGCACCATGGCAATGACCGAGGCCCACTCGGGCGTGAGCCGCACCCCCATGGCTGGCAAGCCAAAGAAGATGAAAAACAGCTGAACGATGAAGGGCGTGTTGCGAAACAGCTCCACATACACACTGACCAGCGCTCTGCTCCAGGCCGCGCCTTGGGTGCGCACCCAGGCGCAGCCCACACCGGCCAGTCCGCCCAGCAGGGCCGAGATGGCGGTGAGCCCCAGCGTCCAGGCCACGCCCTTGACCAGCAGCGGCCATTGGGACAAGACGGCTGCAAAGTCCAGTTCAATCTGCATGGTGGGTCAGCTTTCAGTCGGGCAACTGGCCTGCGCCACGACCGAGCCACTTTTGGGCCATTTTTTCAATGTCGCCGGACTTCTTGGCGTCAGCAATGATGGCGTTGACCTTCAGGCGCAGCGCGTCCTCGCCCTTGGCCACGCCAATGAAGTTGGGGCTGTCTTTGAGCAGCAACTTGTATTCGGCACCCAGCTGCGGGTTGCGTTGCATCATGTTGCCCGCCACCGAGGCGCCTGTGGCCAGGAGCTGGGTTTGGCCTGAGACAAAGGCCGACACGGTGGCGTTGTTGTCTTCAAAGCGTTTGATGTCGGCACTGGCCGGGGCCACCTTGGTCAGCTCTTGGTCTTCCATGGCACCACGTGTGACGGCCACGCTTTTGCCCGCCAGGTCGTTCATGCTTTTGATGGCGAGCGACTTGGGCGCAAAGACGGCTTGAAAAAAGGGCGAGTAAGCCGCCGTGAAGTCGATCACTTTTTCACGCTCGGGGTTTTTGCCCAAAGTGGAGATCACCAAATCGGCCTTCTTGGTTTGCAAATACGCAATGCGGTTGGCGCTGCTCACAGGCAGCAACTCAATGCCCACGCCCATCTTGGCGGCGATGTAGTTGGCCATGTCGATGTCTAGGCCTTGGGGCTTGAGGTCGATGCCCACAAAGCCATACGGCGGAAAGTCGGTGGGGATGGCGATCTTGATGAGTTTGGATTTTTGAATGCCCTCCAGCGCCGATTGCGCGTGGGCGCTGCCCAACATGCTGCCTAAGCACAGTGAAGCGGTGAGAGACAGCAGCAGACGTTTTGAAATCTTCATAGATCGTTTCCTTGTGAATGGTGTGACGGGATGAGCGCCATGTGTGGCATGGACTGTAATTTGACTAGCGAATAGCGTGCCACCTGCTAGGCTTTTCCCGCAATGGCTGGCCCTATGGTCACTGGGTGACAGTGCCTCGTTGGGCTTCTGTCGTGACCGGTGATACCTAATTAAACGTGAAATTTGGTATTCATGAGACTAAAATGCACGGTTATGTACCCACGTCATGCCGCCCATCACCTGCAAAGCTTGTTTGCCGCCTTCCCGGTGGTGGTGGTCACAGGGGCCCGGCAAGTGGGTAAAACCACGTTGCTCAAGCAGGTGTTTCCGGCGCTGGACTACGTGGTCTTTGATGCCAGTCTGGACGTAGAACAGGCTCGTCGAGAGCCCGAGTTGTTTCTCAAAAACCACCCCGCCCCCCTGATCTTGGATGAAATTCAATTCGCGCCCGAATTGGTGGCCAGCATCAAGCGGACGGTGGATGCAAATCACGCCAAGCCAGGCCAGTTTTTGTTGACTGGTTCACAGCAATGGCAAGTGATGAGCACGTTGGCCGAGAGTCTGGCGGGGCGGGTGGCGTTTTTGGATCTGGCGGGTCTGAGCCTGTCGGAGTTGAGCAGTGAACAAGTGCAACCCGCCGCCAGCCTGTGGCTCTCGCGCTGGATCGCTGCACAAGAGTCAGGCCAGCAACAAGACTTCGTGGCTTGGAGCCGCAGTGCATCGCGCTTTGCAGGCAGCTTGCCAGAGTGGTTATGGCGCGGCTTCATGCCCAAGGCTCAAACGCTAGAGCTGGCGCTGGTGCCCGATTTTTGGCAGGGCTACCACCGCACCTATGTGGAACGCGATGCACGGCTGGCGGGCGAGGTGGGCGACTGGCATGACTTTGGCCGATTCGTTCGCTTGATGAGTGCCCTCACTGCGCAAGAAATCAACCACAGCCAACTGGGGCGCGAGATCGGCATCAACCCCAAAACTGCCCAGCGCTGGCTGCGCATGATGCAAGCCACCTACCAGTGGTTTGAACTGCCTCCCTTCTTTGCCAACCGCATCAAGCGGGTGAGCAAAAGCCCCAAGGGCTATCTGGTAGACACGGGCATGGCCTGCCACCACGCCGCCATGAGCAGCCCCCAAGCCTTGGGCGCACACCCTTTGTTTGGGGCTTTGTTTGAGACCGCCATGGTCAGCGAAATCCGCAAAACCTTGGCTTTGCGCGGGGGCAGCACCAACCTTTACCACTGGCGGGCCAGTACGGGTGCGGAGGTCGATTGCATCATCGAGCGGGATGGCTGGCTGCACCCCATGGAGATCAAACTCACCAGCCAACCCACCCGCAAACAAACCCTGGGCCTGCAAGCCTTTCGCAAAGCTCACCCTGACCAACGCATCGGCCACGGCCTCATGCTGTGCGCCGTCGATCAACCTCGCTGGATCAGCGACGATGTGCTGGCTTTGCCTTGGAATTTGCTATGAAGCCCAAGGCCGGTTGGGCAAGTCCACGTTGGCGGGCGGGGGGCGTAGGCACTTTGCGCGTCTGTGTGCCGCACATACAGCTCAGACGCTCTGTTAAATTCCCTCTTTCTCATACAAATCAACAGGAGACAAACCCATGGTTCGAATTTTCAAAACCGCCACCTTGCTGGCTTGCTTGACGGCCAGCATGGCCATGGCCCAATCCACCGTCAAGGTGGTGGGCTTGGTGGAGTTGACGGGCACGGGCACCACCTCGGGCACCAACTTTGACAACGGCATCAAGCTGGCCGTCAAAGAGATCAACGCCGCAGGCGGCATCTTGGGTCGCAAGATTGATTACCAAGCGTTTGACACCCAGTCCAACCCCGGTGTCTCCAAAGGCTTGGCCCAAAAAGCCGCCGACGATGGCGCGTATGTGGTGATGGGGCCGGTGTTCTCGGGTTCCATCTTGGTCAGCATGGCCGAGACGCGCCGCGCCGAAATCCCTAACTTCACCGGCGGTGAGGCCGCAGCCATCACCCAACAGGGCAACCCCTACATCTTCCGCACCTCGTTCACGCAAGCTTCGGCCATGCCCAAGATTGCCAACTACATCCGAGACAACGTCAAAGCCAAAAGCGTGGACGTGATTTACACCAACAACGACTTTGGCAAGGGCGGACGAGACCTGATCATGAAGGCCTTGGAGTCACGCGGCATCAAGGTGGCGTCTGACATTTCCACCGAACCCGGCCAGTTGGACTTCAGCAGCCCCGTGCTCAAAGCGCGTCAGAGCAGCAGCGACGCAGTGTTTGTCTACACCAACGAAGAAGAAGCCGCACGCTTGCTGCGCGAGTTGCGCAAACAGGGCTACAACAAGCCCGTGATTGGTGAGACCGTGCTGACCAGCCAAAAAGTGATCGAACTCGCCGGTGACAGTGCCAACGGTGCCGTGGCCCACGTGGGCTTGACCGCCGATGCGCCCCAAGCCACGGTGCGCAAATTTGACGAAGCCTACCAGCGCGAATTCAAAAGCCGCACAGACCACAACGGCTTGAAGGGCTACAGCGGCATGTACATCGTCAAAGCTGTGACCGAAAAAATTGGCAAGTTCGACCCCAAAGCCTTTGCTGTGGCGATGCGCGGCATCAGCTTGTCGGCCAAAGACCATCCCGGTATCTTGTTGGATGTGAGCTTTGACGCCAATGGCGACCTCGACCGCGAGAGCTACATGACCCGTGTAGTCGGCGGCAAGCAAGTGGTGAGCGATATCCTTCCCCCCGTCAACAAAAAATAAGGTGGCGTGTGTCTGATCAAAAATTCGTCTTGGCGGGCGTCATGGGCTGGCCCGTGGCCCATTCGCGCTCGCCCGTCATCCACAACCATTGGATTGCCCAATACGGCTTGCGGGGCACCTACGCCTTGCTGCCGGTGCAACCCGACAAGTTGACCGACGCCATCCGTGGCTTGCCCGCTTTGGGCTTTGCCGGTTGCAACATCACCATCCCGCACAAGGTCAACGCCATGGCGATGATGGACGTGGTGCATCCGGTGGCCCAGCGCATGGGCGCCATCAACACCATCGTCGTGCAAGCCGATGGCAGCTTGCATGGCTTCAACAACGACGGCTTTGGCTACATCCAAAGCCTGCGCGATGCCAAGCCCGATTGGCTTGGCGATGCGGGCCCTGCGCTGGTGTTGGGCGCGGGCGGTGCGGCGCGTGCCGTGGTGTTGAGCCTGCTCGACGAAGGCGCGCCTGAAGTGCGCTTGGTCAACCGCACACGCAGCAAGGCCGACGACTTGGCGGCCTTGTTGGGCGATCGTGTCAAGGTCTATGACTGGAGCGAACGCAACGACGCCATGGACGGCGTGGCCTTGCTGGTGAACACCACCAACCAAGGCATGCACGGCCAGCCTGGGCTGGATGTGCAACTCGATGCCTTGCCCACCACGGCCTTGGTGTCGGACGCCATTTACATTCCGCTGGAAACACCGCTCTTGGCTGCTGCGCGCGCGCGGGGCCACACCACGGTCAACGGTTTGGGCATGTTGCTCAACCAAGCGCGTCCGGCATTCCATGCTTGGTTTGGCGTCATGCCTGAGATCACCCCCGCGTTGCACCAAGCCATTGCGGCCACGTTCTAAGGCGCTGGCGTGTCGATGTTTGAGCAGCGCAAGATAGACAGCCATTGCCACGTGCTGGACCCGCAGCGCTTTGCGTATGCGAGCGACGTGGCCTACCAACCGCAGGGGCAAGAGATTGGCACCGCCGACTACTTCACCCATGTGATGGCGGCCTACGGCGTGCAGCACGCCTTGCTGGTCGGGCCCAACTCGGGCTATGGCTTGGACAACCGCTGTTTGTTGGACGCCATCGCCCAAGGGGCAGGGCGCTTCAAAGGCATTGCGGTGCTGGCCGACGACACCCCCAGCGAGCGGCTGCAAGAGCTCCAAGCCCAGGGCATTGTGGGCGTGGCGTTCAACGTGTCGCTGCATGGGTTGGCTTACTACCAAGCCATCGAGCCCTTGCTGCAACGCATGGCGGCTTTGGGGCTGTGGGCGCAGTTTCAGGTCGAGGCAGACCAGTTGGTCGAGCTCATGCCCATGATCGAGCGCACCCAAGTGCCCGTGCTGATCGACCACTGTGGGCGTCCGCGCTTGAGCGACGGCCTGCAAGCACCCGGCGTGCAAGCGCTGTTGGCGCTGGGGCGCAGCGGGCAGGCAGTGGTGAAGATTTCTGGCTACGCCAAGTTCTCGCAACAGCTGTTTCCGTTTGACGATGTCGACGCCCATGTGGCGCAGCTGGTGCAGGCGTTTGGGCTGTCGCGCTGCATTTGGGCCTCGGACTGGCCTTATTTGAAAGCGCCTTACCGTTTGGACTA
>CAITHK010000050.1 GCA_903892175.1 uncultured Burkholderiales bacterium
CCTCATGCCTGCGTTTTAACCTTCCTTTTGACCACCTCATGCCATTGCCTCCTGCACCTACCAAACGCGCTGCCATACTGAGCACTGAAGGGCTTGAAGCCTCCACAAAATCTCGTCCAATGCGCAAGGCTTTGGTCCAGGACGAAGAGACCGATCTCAACCCAAGTACGACATCGTTTGAAGCGCCGCAACACACCGCAAACGACATCACCACGCAAGCATCCTCACACCCTGCTTCAGCCCAAGCCAACGAGAAAACTCGCACTCCTGAGCGCCGCCCCATTGCCGCCCGGCAAGCGACTGCAGTTGCAACAACCCCTAAAAAGCTAAAGCGAAGCGGTCCCAGCAAACTGTTTGTGCTCGATACCAATGTGTTGATGCACGATCCCATGTGTCTGTTCAACTTCGAAGAACACGATATCTTTTTGCCCATGATCGTGCTTGAAGAGCTCGACAGCAACAAAAAAGGCGTCACAGAAGTCGCACGAAATGCCCGCCAAACCAGTCGAACATTGGATGCATTGGTTGCCAACCACGGCGCAGACATCGCGTTGGGTTTGAAACTCGACAGCACTGGCCATCGTCAAGTGGGGGGACGCCTGTTCTTTCAAACGCAAGCACTGGCTTTCAACTTGCCGGCCAGCTTGCCCCAAGGCAAAGCAGACAACCAAATTCTGGGGGTTGTCGAGGCCCTACGTTCGCAACATGCGCCGCGCGAAGTGGTCTTGGTGTCCAAAGATATCAACATGCGGGTCAAAGCGCGCGCATTGGGCTTGGCGGCAGAAGACTATCAAAACGACAAGGCGCTCGATGATGGGGATTTGTTGTACTCCGGCGCCTTGGCACTTCCCCATGATTTCTGGATCAAACACGCCAAGTCGGTGGAAAGCTGGCAAAGCGGCAGCCAAACCTTTTACCGCTTAACTGGGCCCATCGTGCCAGAGTTGCACATCAACCAGTTTGTCTATTTCGAAGCACCAGGCGAACCCAGTTTGTACGCTCGTGTGACTGAAATTCGTGGCAAAACGGTGGTACTGAAAACACTCAAGGATTTCAACCACCTCAAAAACGCTGTTTGGGGGGTCACCACCCGCAACCGCGAACAAAACTTTGCCATGAATTTGCTGACCGATCACGAGATTGATTTCGTCACACTCACAGGCACAGCGGGAACGGGTAAAACCTTGATGGCCTTGGCCGCTGGTTTGACGCAGGTGCTCGACGAGCGTCGTTACACCGAAATCATCATGACACGCGCCACGGTGAGTGTGGGTGAAGACATTGGCTTTTTGCCAGGCACCGAAGAGGAAAAGATGGGCCCATGGATGGGTGCTTTAGACGACAACTTAGAGGTATTGGCCAAAACAGAAACCAGCGCTGGCGAATGGGGCCGGGCGGCAACCAGTGAATTGATCCGTAGCCGCATCAAGATCAAGAGCCTGAACTTCATGCGCGGGCGAACGTTCTTGAACAAATACCTGATCATTGATGAGGCGCAAAATTTAACGCCTAAACAAATGAAAACATTGATCACTCGGGCCGGTCCTGGAACCAAGATCGTGTGCATGGGCAACTTGGCACAAATTGATACGCCTTATTTGAGCGAAGGCTCTTCCGGATTGACCTTTGCAGTGGACCGGTTCAAAGGTTGGCCTCACGGCGGTCACATCACATTGGCGCGAGGCGAACGCTCTCGATTGGCGGACTACGCCAGCGACGTGCTCTAAGACTTAAAAATCACCGTTGTTGTACCCACTGGCCAAACTCTCAAACTTGGTCAGGGGTTTCAAGAAGGCCAACTTCACTGTTCCTGTGGGACCATTGCGTTGCTTGCCGATGATCACCTCAGCAACACCGGGTTCTTTGGACTCTTTGTTGTAGTAATCGTCGCGGTAAATGAACATGATCACGTCAGCGTCTTGCTCGATGGCGCCTGACTCACGCAAATCACTCATCATGGGGCGCTTGTCCGTGCGCTGCTCCACACTTCGGTTCAACTGAGACAAAGCAATCACCGGACATTGCAATTCTTTGGCCAGCATTTTCAAGCCACGTGAGATCTCGCCAATTTCCGTTGCACGGTTATCACCGCCACTGCTGTTTGAACCACTCATCAACTGCAAATAGTCGACCACGATCAAACCCAATTTGCCGCACTGTCGCGCCAATCGACGCGCGTTGGCACGAAGTTCACTCGGCGTCAAACCTGGCGTTTCGTCAATGTGCAAAGAGACATTGCGTAATTTCTCAATGGCCTCCGTCAAACGCGGCCACTCGTCATCACTCAATTTACCGGTTCGCAAATGGCCTTGGTCAATGCGACCAATGGAACCCACAATACGCACCGCCAATTGTGAAGCGCCCATTTCCATGGAGAACACTGCGACCGGCAATCCTTCATTCAAAGCCACATGCTCGGCGATGTTGATCGCCAAAGCGGTCTTGCCCATGGAGGGACGAGCCGCCAAAACAATCAAATCTCCAGGCTGTAAACCAGACGTCATGCGGTCAAAATCAAAAAATCCAGTGGGTACGCCCGTGATGTCATTTTGGTTGTCCGCCATCTCTTGGACGCGATCCAACAACTCCACCACCAATTGAGGCATCGCTTGGAAGCCTTGCTTCATGCGAGAGCCTTCTTCACCAATGTTGAAGATTTTTTGCTCCGCCTCGTCCAAGATTTGTGCCACGGCACGCCCTTGGGTATTGAATGCGTTGGTAGCGATCTCATCGCTGGCGCTCACCAGCTTTCGCAAAATCGATCGCTCACGCACGATTTCGGCATAACGACGAATATTGCTGGCACTCGGCACATACTGAGCCAAAGCATTAAGGTAACCCAGACCACCGATCTCTTCAGCTTTACCCAAAGCCTGTAAATGCTCATACACCGTGATCACGTCAGCTGGCCGACTGGTATTGACCAAGGCACTGATGGCCGCATACACCTGCCGGTGCTCGTAGCGGTAAAAATCACTTTCTGCCAACAAATCCCCCACTCGATCCCAAGCGCCGTTGTCGAGCAACAAACCGCCCAACACACTGGACTCGGCTTCGATCGAGTGCGGGGGAATGCGCAGTTGAGCGATTTGTTTATCGCTAGAGAAGCCTTCTTCAAGGCCAGATAAAACAGCTGACATAGGTTTCCTGTGAATGCGACATCCTAAGCCCAGAGCGGCGACAAGTCATGGGATAACCCTGTGGATAAGAAGTGGGTTAGCTGAGGAAATCAAAAAAAAAGCCGCTCCAAGGAGCGGCTTTGTGCCGGGCAGGAAAAACTTAAGCAGTTTCGCCGTAAACAGACACCGTGATCTCAACCACCACGTCGGTGTGCAAAGCCACGCTGACCGTGCTGTCACCCACCACCTTGATGGGCCCAGTGGGCATACGCACTTGGGCTTTGGCCACGGCATAGCCGTTCTTGGCGAGTTCTTCGGCAATGTCAAAGTTGGTCACAGAGCCGAACAAACGGCCGTCCACACCCGCTTTTTGGCTCAGTTTGATGGATGTACCGGCCAATTTCTCACCTTGAGCTTGCGCTGCAGCCAGCTTCTCGGCTGCAACTTTTTCAAGTTCAGCGCGGCGTGCTTCGAATTCCTTGATGGCGCTTTCCGTGGCGCGACGAGCACGACCTGAAGGGATCAAAAAGTTACGTGCATAACCATCTTTCACCTTGACGATTTCGCCCAGGTTGCCGAGGTTCACGACCTTGTCGAGCAGAATAATTTGCATGGTCGTTTCTCCTTAGATTTTGTGCTGGTCGCTGTAAGGCAACATGGCAAGAAAGCGAGCACGCTTGATGGCCGTGTTCAGCTGACGTTGGTAAATGGCACGGGTGCCGGTCAAGCGGGCAGGAATGATTTTTCCGTTTTCGGCGATGAAATCACGCAAGGTGTCGATGTCTTTGTAATCGATCTCTTCTACGCCAGTGACGGTGAAGCGGCAAAAGCGCTTACGCTTGAACAGCAAGGATTGCGTGTTGCGCTTGGGGCGCTTGTCTTTGTTGAATTTCTTGAACGTAGCCATGATCTGGGCTTTCTATGAAATTGACTGAAAATTTTGAATGTGTAGGACAACGTTTTTGCTGTTGCGCGGAGAGGCTATGAAGCCCGTGAATCGCCAAAGGCTACCCAAAGGAAGCTGAACCAACCGCTCAGCCAGTGCTCCAATGGCAACCGTTTTGACACTTGCTTTGACTTGGCGCTGCTGCCCTGCTTCTTCGATATCAGACTCATGTTCGAGTCTCAAATCAAGCGCTGGCAGACCAACCGGGGTGTACCGCAAAGCAGAAACCTCTGCGATGCAAGCGGTCAAAACAATCTGATTCACACCTTGCAATGAACCGCAAAAACTTAGGCCGAGAACTCGGCTTGTTGAGCTTTGCGGGCTTCTTCGCGTTCCACGGTCTTCATCATCGAAGAAGGCGTTGTGTCAGCCTTTTTCTTGAACACGGTCAGATGGCGCAAAACAGCATCGTTGAACTTGAAGGCGTGCTCGAGTTCAGACATCACAGCTTGATCGGCTTCAATGTTCAAGCAAATGTAATGCGCTTTTGCCAGCTTGTTGATCATGTAAGACAGTTGGCGACGGCCCCAGTCTTCCATACGGTGAATGGCACCGCCACCAGCGGTGATCATGCCTTTGTAGCGCTCCAGCATGGCTGGCACTTGCTCGCTTTGATCCGGGTGGATCAACAAAATGATTTCGTAATGACGCATGGACACTCCTTGAGGGTTAAAGCCACCCACGGCGTCAGACGTGGTGTAGCAAGGGAAAGCCCATCATTATAGTCAATTTTTGACTGAGGGGAATTTACTGAACACCCACCCTAAAAACAGGCCTGTTGGAACGCCAAACACTGCAGCGCAGGTGGGGTCTAGACCCCACCACACTGTGTCATCTGGGCGAAGTTGCAGCGTCATGTGAACCCAGGGGTGGTTGGAAACGATGTAATAAAAAGACAGGCCCAAACCCGATGACATGGCAGCGATGGCGCCCACTCGGTTCATGGCTGGCCAATAAAGCCCTAAGAGCAGTACCGGGAAGAAGGTGGATGCTGCCAATGAAAAAGCACAGGTGATCCAAAACAAAATATTGACTGGCCGATGGGTTGCGAACCAAGCCGCTGACAAAGCCACCACCATGAGCAAGATTTTGGACAACATCACCCGCCGCAAAGCGGGCGCTTGTGGCGCGGCCGTCTGAAAGTACAAGTCTTGCGCCAATGCGTTAGAGATTGTCAACAACAAACCGTCTGCCGTTGACAAGGCTGCAGCCAGAGCGCCTGCAGCAATCAAACCGGTGAACACGGGAGACAAACGCGCGATTTCTGGCACAGCCAGCACCACGTAATCGTTGAAGAGTCGTACATCAGAGAACTGCACAATGCCGTCCTTGTTGAAGTCTTCGACGCTCAGCAACGCCAATTTGCGCAATTTGAGTCGATCTGCCCATTCAGGCAATTGGTCAACACTCGCACCCACCAACTCCGTCAAGACAAAAGACTTGATCAAAACTGCCAAAGCAGAGGCACAAACATAAACCACCACAATGAAAATCAAGGCCCAGGCCACCGACCGCTGGGCTTGTACCGGGCTTGAAGCCGTGTAAGAACGCACCAAAACATGCGGCAAAGCGGCGGTTCCCACCATCAAACAAAACACCAGTGCCACTGTGTTCACCCACCCTTGGTTCCAGCCTGATAAGCCAGGAGCCTGAAACCCAACGGGTCGATTGAGCGCCTGCATCAACTGTTCACGCTCAGTCCACCACGCCTGGGTCAATTGTTCAACACCGACCTCTCGCCACGCAGGGTTGCTTTCTAGGGCTTGGATTTCACGCAACGTTGCATTCTCAGCCTTGGCTCGTGAAATTTGTCGGGCGATCACTTGCCGCTCCAGGGCGCGAGCAGCTATCGGATCGGCAATCTTCTGATCCAAATCTCGAATACGCAAGGCAATGGCCTGCCGTGTGAGCTGTTCGGCAGGATCAGCCTCAATCTCCTTGGCACGGCGCTCCACGGACTGCAAGGACTGCGCTGCCGCCAGGGGCAACACCGGATGGCCCTGACTTTTCCATGACACCGCAGCGCCTAAAGCCACCATGGAAGCCACGATGACCACGCACTGCACCACTTGGGTCCAAGTGACCGCCCGCATCCCGCCCAAAAAAGAGCACAGCAAAATACCACCCAAAGCCAAAAACACGCCCAACTCAAAGGTCAAACCCGACAGCATCGAGGCAACCAAACCGATGCCATAAATCTGCGCGATCAAATAAACACTGGAGCACAAGATCGCTCCCCATGCGGCCAACCACCGAACCGCAGTGCTGTCAAACCGTTTTCCCAGGAAGTCCGGAATAGTGATCGCCGATGACCTGTTGAGCTTGGCCGCGAACAAAAAGCCCAGCACACAAAAACCACCGGTCCATCCCAGCACATAAGCCAGGCCACCGGCATGGCGGCCATCGCCGACAAAACCGTCTGAGAGTAATAGCCCCGTCAAACCGATGAAAGATGCTGCAGACATCCAATCTGCCGCAGTGGCCATGCCATTGAATGGCGCACTGACGCGACGTCCAGCCACGTAGTACTCATCAGGGTTGCTGGTTCGGCAAAACATGCCGATCAAGGCATAGCCAATGATCGACACCACCAAAAAAAAACCATTGATCAAAGACTTCGAGACTCCCAGCAAGTCTGCCAGCCAAAGACCCAGCGACAAGGTCGTCAACCCAATCAAACCAGCAAGGACCAAACGCCATCGCCAAGGCCTAAGACTCATACGGGAACTCCGCAGGTTGATGCGCCCACCACCAAGCCAACAAAGCATAAAACACTGGCAGGGCTTGAGCGACCAACCAAAAGTGAAGCGACGTGCGATCGGGCCAACACCATGCCGCAGCCAAGGCGACAACAGTCACAAACACCAACAAAAACAAACCCACAGACGTGCGACGGGTCAGCCAATTTGAGGCCTCTAAAGAAATGACTGGGTCACCCGGGTCGTCACCAGGCGCTTGCGTTGGCTTGTACATCACATTGGATTTGTAACAGTAAATGCAAAGACGCACCTCAGGATTGCCCCGAGGTGCGTCTCATCTGCGTCAGGACGTTTTTTATTGAGCCAAAGACTTCCAAGTCTCAATCACGCTGTCAGGATTGAGGGAGATCGAACTGATGCCCTGATCTGCCAACCAATGCGCGAAATCGGGATGGTCACTTGGGCCCTGGCCACAAATGCCGACGTATTTGGAATTGGACAAACAAGCACTGATGGCACGCGTGAGCAAGGCCTTCACGGCCGGGTCACGCTCATCGAAATCAGCGGCCAACAACTCCAAGCCCGAATCGCGATCAAGCCCCAAAGTGAGTTGCGTCAAGTCATTGGAGCCGATAGAAAATCCATCAAAAAATTGCAAGAACTCTTCCGCCAAAATGGCATTGCTGGGAACCTCACACATCATGATGACCTTGAGGTCATCTACCCCACGCTTCAACCCGTGATCGGCTAGCAACTGGGTGACACGCTCAGCCTGCTTCAAGGTGCGAACAAAAGGCACCATCACCTGAACATTGGTCAAGCCCATGTCAAGTCGCACACGTTTCAATGCCTCGCACTCCATGGCAAATGCTTCACCAAAGTCTGCACTGATGTAGCGCGCAGCCCCACGAAAACCCAACATGGGGTTTTCCTCTTCGGGCTCATAACGGCTGCCGCCAATCAACTTGCGGTACTCATTGGATTTGAAGTCTGACAATCGCACGATCACGGGCTTGGGCCAAAAGGCTGCGGCGATGGTCGCCACGCCTTCGGCCACTTTGTCGACATAAAAAGCACGGGGAGATGCATGACCACGTGCGACCGATTCAACGGCCTTCTTCAAATCAGCATCCACATTGGGATAATCCAAAATTGCCTTCGGATGAACGCCAATGTTGTTGTTGATGATGAACTCCAAACGCGCCAAGCCCACACCCTCGTTAGGCAATTGGCAAAAGTCAAAAGCCAACTGTGGGTTACCCACGTTCATCATGATCTTGGTCTTGATGTCGGGCATCGTGCCACGCTGAACTTCGGTCACTTCGGTTTCGAGCAAACCATCGTAAATGAAGCCCGTATCTCCCTCGGCACAACTCACCGTCACCAAGGTGCCGTTCTTGAGAAGTTCTGTGGCGTCCCCACAGCCAACAACAGCCGGGATCCCCAATTCACGGGCGATGATGGCGGCATGACAGGTCCTTCCGCCTCGGTTGGTGACGATGGCGCTGGCACGCTTCATCACTGGCTCCCAATTGGGATCGGTCATGTCCGTCACTAAGATATCGCCCGCCTGGACTTGGTCCATCTCACTGATGCTGTGAACCAAACGCACAGGACCGGTGCCAATCTTCTGCCCAATCGCACGGCCCTCAGCCAGCACAGCGCCATGGCCTTTGAGTTTGTAGCGAAACTCGGACTGACCTTTTTGTTGGCTCTTCACAGTTTCAGGACGTGCCTGCAAGATGTACAACTGACCATCCGTACCATCTTTGCCCCATTCGATGTCCATTGGACGGCCATAGTGCTGTTCAATCACCAAAGCGTACCGGGCCAACTGCTCGACATCGACATCGGTCAAAGAGTAACGATTGCGCAATTCAGTCGGCACATCGGTGGTTTTGACCAATTTGCCAGAGGCCTTTTTCTCATCAGGCGTCGCAAACTCCATTTGAATCAGCTTCGAGCCCAAATTACGTCGAATCACCGCCCGCTTGCCCGCTTGGAGCATCGGTTTGTGAACATAAAACTCGTCTGGGTTGACTGCGCCCTGCACCACAGTTTCTCCCAATCCATAGCTTGATGTGATGAA
>CAITHK010000051.1 GCA_903892175.1 uncultured Burkholderiales bacterium
AACGGCTTTCATGATGCGGCCAATTCGATTGCAACGGTGGTGTCCACTGGCGTTTTGAAACCGGGGCAGGCGATCTTGTTTGCTGCTTTTTTCAATTTTGTGGCGATCTTTATTTTCCACCTCAGTGTGGCCGCCACTGTGGGTAAGGGCATTGTTCAACCAGGCGTGGTGGACACCCATGTGGTGTTCGGTGCTTTATTGGGCGCTATCACTTGGAACGTCATCACTTGGTACTACGGTATTCCGAGCAGTTCATCGCATGCGCTGATTGGCGGGATTTCTGGCGCCGTGATAGCCAAGTCTGGCACCAGCGCCTTGATTTCGGGCGGTATCTTGAAAACTGTGGCGTTTATTTTTGTGTCGCCAGTCTTGGGTTTCTTGCTAGGTTCGCTGATGATGGTGGCCGTAGCTTGGATTTTCAGAAGTTTTCGCCCTTCAAGAGTAGACAAATGGTTCCGTCGTTTGCAATT
Source organism: uncultured Burkholderiales bacterium (assembly GCA_903892175.1). Classification (GTDB taxonomy): domain Bacteria; phylum Pseudomonadota; class Gammaproteobacteria; order Burkholderiales; family Burkholderiaceae_C; genus Limnohabitans. The sequence continues at coordinate 471 of CAITHK010000051.1, forward strand.
GATTTCGGCCGGGGCTTACAGCTTGGGTCATGGTGGGAACGACGCACAAAAGACCATCGGTATCATTTGGATGTTGCTGATTGCGACAGGTTATGCGTCCACTGCTGACGCTTCTCCACCTACTTGGACCATCATTTGCTGCTACGCTGCGATTGGTTTTGGCACCATGTTTGGCGGTTGGCGTATTGTGAAAACCATGGGACAAAAAATCACCAAACTCAAGCCTGTGGGCGGTTTTTGTGCAGAAACCGGTGGCGCGATGACCTTGTTCTTGGCCACAGCTTTGGGCATCCCCGTTTCCACGACACACACCATCACGGGCGCCATCGTTGGCGTGGGGTCTACCCAGCGGGCCAGCGCGGTACGCTGGGGGGTGGCAGGCACCATTGTTTGGGCCTGGATTTTGACCATCCCTGCCAGTGCTTTTGTGGCTGGCGTCGCTTACTGGATCAGTTTCACGCTGTACTGAGTTACTGCGAAATTTTTTGCGCTTCTTCGATCTGATATTCGAAGTAGCGCTGAAAGCTGAACACGATGCTGGACATGAGCACCGTCGCGCCAATCAAAAGCGACACCACAATGGCTGCGATCGTGCCCCAGTGGGTTTGTCCAGCAAGATCCTCTGCCTCAGCCTGTGGGTTGAATTGACGGTTCCAAACTTCTGGCGTCATCAAGGCGTACACAATGGCATTAAGGGCACAGGCCGCGATGGTGAATCCCAGCAAGGGAATGAGCCACCAACTGGCCATGTCATCCAAGCCGTTTTCTTGCACCCGTTCAATGCCATACAGCCCCAACGCGGTTGGGATGGGCAGGAGCCATCCCAGCGTGTCATTGAGGCCAAAAAGGTAGAAGCGATGCAGACCCAGAGGGCCACCCACAAAGGTGATCCAAGCTGCTGTGGTTTTGTTTTTCATGGCCGAAGTGTAGACGGCTATAATGGAGAGCTTTTCAGCGTGTCGCAGGCCGGGTGGCCTTAGCGCGTGTCTCAAACGTTGAAAACACCCACCCACCCGAAGGATTCATCATGGTCGTCATCCGACTCTCCCGCGGCGGCTCTAAAGCCCGTCCGTTTTTCAACATCGTTGTGGCAGACAAACGCGTTCGTCGCGATGGTCGCTTCATTGAACGCATCGGTTTTTACAACCCGATTGCCAAAGGCGGCGAAGAAGGCCTGCGCATTGCGCAAGACCGCCTGACCCACTGGACTGGCGTGGGCGCGCAATGCTCGCCTACCGTCGAGCGTTTGATCAAGCAAGGTGCCAAAGCAGCCGCTTAATCAGCCTTCAAGCATGGCGATGACCTTGGACTTGGAGCCTGCAGATTTACCTGCAGACGCCATCGAAGTCGGGCGGATTGCCGATGCTTGGGGCATCAAGGGCTGGTTCAAAGTCCTGCCCTACAGCGCTTCCCCGGAAGCGCTTTTTTCTTCCAAACGTTGGTTTTTATTGCCAGCCGAAAAAGGCGCCAAGACCTTTTCAGGCACGGTTCTTTTGAAAATCATCGAGGCCAAAGAGCATTCCGATACCGTGGTGGCCAGTGCTCAAGCCGTCCAAGATCGAACCGCCGCTGAGGCACTCAAAGGCGCTCGCATCTTCGTTGCGCGTTCGAGTTTTCCTACGCCTGGAGCAGACGAGTATTACTGGGTTGACTTGATTGGGTTGGATGTCTTCAACCGGGAAGGACTGGCCCTCGGGCAAGTGAAAGAGTTGTTGCATACAGGCCCACAAACTGTGCTGGTGCTCAGCTACGCCGAGGACGATGCAGTCAAAGAACGCATGATTCCATTTGTGGGTGTGTACATCGATGCAGTGGATTTGGCCGCGCGTCGTATCACTGCCGACTGGCAACCCGATTACTGACGCGCCCGATTGAGGTCAACCGTGCGTTTTGACGTCATCACGTTATTTCCGGAACTGTTTGAACCGTTCTTAAAGAGCGGTGTGACACGTCGTGCCTTCGAGTCTGGCTCGGTGGTCGTGCGGCTGTGGAATCCACGCGTCTATGCGCAAGGCAATTACCGTCGCGTCGATGACCGTCCTTTCGGTGGGGGACCTGGCATGGTGATGATGGCCGAGCCCTTGCAGGCCTGTTTGAATGCCATCCGTGATGATCGCGGACAAAGTCGTGAGGTCGCGCCATTGGTGTTGTTCTCACCCACAGGAGAGGTGATACACCATGCTTTGGTGCAACGCTGGTCTGACAGCGCTGGCGCGGTGCTGCTGTGTGGCCGTTACGAGGGCATTGACCAGCGGTTTATTGAGGCACATGTCGACCTCCAAATCAGTTTGGGTGACTTTGTGCTGTCCGGTGGTGAGGTCGCCGCCATGGCGCTGCTGGATGCCGTGGCGCGTCTGCAACCTGGCGTTCTCAATGATGAAGGCAGCCACCAACTGGACAGTTTTAACCCTGCGTTGGATGGTTTGTTGGATTGCCCGCACTACACACGACCTGAGGTGTGGGAGGGTCAAGGGGTTCCGACCGAGTTGATGTCCGGCCATCATGTGCACATTGAGCGTTGGCGGCGAGATCAGCGTTTGTTGCTGACCGCGCGGTTACGCCCTGAGTTGATTCAGTCCGCGCGCGCCGCCCGTGGGCTCGACGCGGCAGACGAGGCTGTCTTGGCGGCTCAAAAATCGCTATAATGGTGGGCTTTTCGATCCTCTGATCGGCCGCTTCTAGCCACCGTGCCTGAAGCCTTTTGTGTAGCGCGATCAAGATCTTTAGAGGAAACCATGAACCTGATCCAAACCCTAGAGGCAGAAGAAATTGCTCGCCTCGGTAAAACCATCCCAGAATTTGCACCTGGCGACACAGTCATTGTGAGCGTCAACGTGGTTGAAGGCACGCGCAAACGTGTTCAGGCCTACGAAGGTGTGGTGATTGCCAAGCGCAACCGCGGCCTCAACAGTGGCTTTACAGTGCGCAAGATTTCTAGTGGAGAAGGCGTGGAGCGTACGTTCCAAACCTACAGCCCCTTGATTGCCAGCATCGAAGTCAAGCGTCGTGGCGATGTGCGTCGTGCCAAGTTGTACTACCTGCGTGACCGCAGCGGTAAGTCGGCTCGTATCAAAGAAAAATTGGTCAGCAAATCGGCCGCAGCTTCCAAAGCCGCAGCCGCTGCAAAGTAAGCAGGTTCAATCCCTTCGCTGTTTGCGACCTACTGAGCCACCCCAAGTGCCAAACTTGCGGTGGCTTTTTCTATGTCTAAACCCATCTCATTCGACCCCTTGCAAGTTCCGGTGATTCGGGTCGATCACCATCTCTCGCCCGTGCCTGTGCAGCAACTCACGGCGCATGCCTTGGCCGAGAGATTTGCCCGTCCACCTCCATGGGAGCCAGAGTTGGTGCGCGAGCGCGCCTTCATGGACCGTGAACCTGCGGCAGCGGCGGTGTTGGTGGGGCTCGTCATGCGTGATGAGCCCATGGTGCTGCTGACGCAACGCACAGCGCATTTGTCAACGCATTCCGGACAAATTGCTTTCGCTGGTGGCAAGTCAGACCCTGAGGATGCGGATGCTGCAGCGACCGCTTTGCGCGAAGCGCAGGAGGAGGTGGGGCTTGAGGCTCGGCATGTCCAAGTGTTGGGGCAATTGCCCATTTACATCACGGGGTCTGCTTTTCATGTCACACCCGTCGTGGCTTTGATTTCTCCTGACATGACTTTGCAGCCTAACCCGTTTGAGGTCGCCCATGCTTTTGAAGTCCCACTCTCATTTTTGATGAGCCCTGCCAACCATCGTTGGCACTGCGTTGAGCATGAGGGCGTTCGCCGTGAATGGCTCTCCATGCCCTACCAAGATGGCGAACATCTGCGTTTCATTTGGGGCGCTACAGCGGGGATGCTGCGTAATTTGTACCGTTTTTTGCAGGCTTGATTCTTAAGCTTCTCCTGCCCGCTATCATCGACCCATGAGTTTTTTGGCCCTGCTCTTTGCCCTATTGATTGAACAAGCCCGCCCCTTGTCGTCGAACAACGGCTTGCGTCGCTTGTTGCGCAACTGGATCTCTTGGACCAGTCGCACCTTAGACGCGGGGCACCCTCAATTGGCTTGGACCACTTGGTCTTTGGCCGTCGGTGTTCCAACGCTGGTGACCTTGCTTGTTCATTGGTTGTTGATGTATTTTTTAGGCTGGCCTGTGGCCATGGTGTGGAGCGTGTGCGTGCTCTACGCCTCATTAGGGTTTCGTCAATTCAGCCACCACTTCACAGACATTCGCGATGCGTTGGATGCCGGCGATGAACGGCTCGCTCGCGAATTGCTTGCTCAATGGCAGCATGTGTCTGTGGGCAGTTTGCCGCGAAGCGAACTGCTGCGTCACGTGATTGAGCATTCTGTGCTTTCAGCGCATCGCCATGTATTTGGCGTTTTGGCTTGGTTTTCGGTTCTGGCAGCTTTAGGCCTCGGACCCGCAGGTGCTGTTTTTTACCGCATGAGTGCTTGGGTGTCTCGCGCCTGGCAAGCCTCGTCGCAGACCCAAAGCGGGTGGGTCAGTGAACCCCTGCAAGTGGCTGCGCATATGGCTTGGTACCGTGTGGACTGGGTGCCAGCACGGGTAACCGCATTGGCCTTTGCAGTGGTGGGTAATTTTGAGGAAGCCATTGATTGTTGGCGCACCCATGCACAACGCTGTCCTGATGACAACAATGGCGTGGTCTTGTCTGCGACGGCAGGGGCCTTGAATGTGCGTTTAGGGGGGGAGGCTTTGGATGCGCAGGCTAATCCTGAGCGCGCGTTGCTGAATGACGAATCCTTGTCCAATGAAGACAGCGAAAGTACACCCGGTCGCGCCCCAGAACAGGCGCATTTGTCGAGCGTAGTGGGGCTGGTTTGGCGCACCGTGGTGTTGTGGATGGTGCTGTTGGCTTTGCTGACCTTGGCGCGTTTATTGGGTTAGCCAGACGCCGCGCTTAATAGTGCGCAGGTTGCGTCAGTTCTGCAAATAACAAACCATACAAGCGGTAACGGGAGGCATGGATGCTGCCGAGGTTTACCGCATCGCGAACGCCACAACTGGGCTCATGCAAGTGCGTGCAGTTGTAGAACTTGCAATGCGCCACGTGGGGTTTGAAGTCTGGCATGTAAGCTGCCAGTTGCATGGCATCGATGTGATGCAGTCCAAACTCTTGGAATCCAGGCGAGTCAATCAAGCCCGTGTGTCGATCCCTGTCCACCCAGTGCCAGGTGGTTGCGGTGGTGGTGTGTTTGCCTGAGTTGAGCGCGCGTGAAATTTCACCGGTCGCGACTTTGGCATCAGGAATCAAGGCATTGACCAAAGTGCTCTTGCCCGTGCCTGAGGGCCCTAGTACCAAGGTGGTTTTGTGATCAAGCAGCTCTGGCAATTCACTCAAATCACCCTGCTTGAGCGCCAACGACAACACCGTGTAGCCCATGGTCATGTAGGGCGCCAAGCGCGCCAGGGCTTGCTCAAACAAAAGGGTCAAGTCCCGTTTATTCAACGCAATCACGGGCTTGATGTGCTCGGCTTCTGCGGCGATCAAGGCACGTGCGAGTTGCATCTCGGAAAATTCCGGTTCGGCCGCGAGCAAAATCAGCACCTGGTCTAGATTGGCAGCAAAAGACTTGGTCCGCATTTCATCTTGCCGGTAAAACAAGTTGTTGCGTGGTTCGACTTTTTCAATCGTCCCTTCATCTTCGCTGGCCAACCACTGCACACGGTCGCCCACCACAACCTGACTTTTTTTGCCACGAGGGTGGCAGATACGGCGTTGTCCGTCAGGCGTTTCTACGACACAGTGTCGACCATGGGTGGCGATCACCAAGCCGCTGAGCGTCATGCGGTGATCCGCGCCATGCGTTGCGCTGCAGGGGGATGCGAGTAATAAAAAGCCACAAACCATGGGTCAGGTGTGAGTGTGGCTGCGTTGTCTTGGTAGAGCTTGAGCAGCGCACTGCACAGCGCCGAGGCATTGCTGTTGGACACGGCATAGGCATCAGCCTCAAACTCAAAGCGGCGAGAGCGTCGTGCCGACAAAGGCGACACAAAGAAGGTCACCAATGGCAAGGTCAACATGAACAAAAGCAGAGCCAATGCGCTGTTGCTGCCATTCAAATTGGGCGATACGCCCAGGCCCGTATAAAACCAAACTTGCTGAGACAACCAGCCCAGCAAGGCCAACCCGACCAGGCTGACCGCAAAGCTGGTGAGCATCATTTTCAAAATATGGCGGTGCTTGAAATGCCCCAGTTCATGCGCCAACACCGCTTCCATTTCGTCGCCACTGAGTTGCGCCAGCAAGGTGTCAAAAAACACCACCCGTTTGGCCGAACCCAAACCCGTGAAAAATGCGTTCGAGTGGGCCGAGCGGCGGCTGCCGTCCATGACAAAAAAACCTTTGGCTTTAAAACCCGAACGCGTCATCAGTGCCGTCACACGTTCTTTCAACGTGGCGTCTTCGAGGGGGGTGAACTTGTTGAACAGGGGCATGATCACATTGGGTGCAATCCACATCACCAGTAATTGGTAGGCCACCAGTGCCGCCCACGCAAATAGCCACCATGCGTCACCACCTGTGTCCATCAACCACAGCACCAAAGCCAAGATGGGCAGACCCAAGACCAATCCCACCAATAAGCCCTTGAGCAGGTCGCTGACCCATAAAGCTGGCGTGGTGTGGTTGAAGCCAAATCGTTGTTCGATCCCAAAAGTTTGATATAAGGTCAGGGGCAAGCCAATGACGCCACCAATCAAGGCAAAACTCACCACCAACACCAATTGCTGGGT
>CAITHK010000052.1 GCA_903892175.1 uncultured Burkholderiales bacterium
CGTTGCGCCGAAATCGATCAACTCGGCCAACTCCAAGGCGTACCTGGTTTGTTGGGCGTGTGCAGGATGAGGTTGGGTCTCGGCTTTTTGCACCGACACCTCCACCTCCACCTTGGTCTTTCGAACACCGGTCTGAACTGGCTCTTTGGCCAGTTCATTCATCCCTTTCGGGTGGATGTTGTCAGTCATGGTCAACCCTCCTCATTTCATCTTTTAGTGTTGAACATAGGCATCGGTCAAATGCCCGAAGGTGCTGCTGTAGTCCATGGCAGGCTCTGCCCCCAAGCCCGCCGTGATGGCCGTGGCGACCTGGGTCAGGGTGGCATTGGTGAGGCTCAGGGAGCCCCCCAAGACTTGGGTGTTGACGTCGTTGGCCGCGGCGCTTGACTCTGAGCTGGTGGCGTTGAACGGGTTCAGATTGAGCGTGGTGCCGGCCGTGGTCATGCTGGCCAAACTGGCTCCTTGGTTGGCCGCAGCACCCAAGTCAGCCGTGCTGGTGACCGAGGTGTCGCTGCCGATGCGCTCCAAGAAAGACAAGTCGATCACATCGCCCACACCCAGGTCGGCCACGAGGGTGGTCATGGCACCTGTGGCGCTTGGGTCTGTGGTGCCGATCAGTCCAAACACATCTTGCCCCGCGCCACCGATCAGGGTCACGGCTTTGGCCGCTGGATCGGCGGATGCATAGGCGTTCAACAGCACATCGTTGCCTGCACCGCCTGACAGATAAGCTGCGCCGCCCAAAGCAAGCAAGACATCGGCGCCCTCACCACCGAACAATTGCGCTTGAGAGCCCCCCACCAAGGTGTCATTGCCGCCGTCACCTTGGTACACCAAGGTGCCCAAACTGTTTGGGTTGTGCCCCACGATGGTGTCGTTGCCGTCACCGCCAGAGATGCTGTTGGTCAATCCAGCGGCGATGTGTGTGTAGTCGTGGATGATGTCGTCGCCAGTTGAACCCGTTAAGGTGAAGGCATGGTTGCCATAGATACGTACCTCCAGACCCCCAGTGGCCAAGCTCAGCGTGGCCCCGTCACCGCTGGTGATGTAGACGCTGATGTCGGTGTGATGGATCACCCCTTTGGAGCCACTGGCCAGCGCCACATCGTCCACATAAATCATGTCGCCACTGTGTGCGGCCATCGAGGCCTCTGTCAAAGACGCATAGCCGCCTTGGCCGACGTGCAACACCGCGCCCGGCGGTGTGGTGTCGATTTTGACGGTTTGGCTCGACACGCTGCTCACATTGCCAGCCAAGTCTGTGGCACCCACTGTGAGGGTGTGAAAACCATCTGACAACCCTTGGGCGTCGGGGACAGTGAATGAATAATTGCCGTCTGAATCTGCCACCGTGGTGCCCAATAGCGTGGCGCCATCTTTGAGGGTGACCGTGGCGCCTGCTTCAGCTCGCCCCGTGATGGTGGGGGTGTTGTCGCTGTCATAGGTCACAGCACCTTGGGTGAAGGCAGGCGAGGCCAAGGTGTGTGTGGGCGCGACCACCGTGGTGTCCAGCGTGTAGGTCAAGGCACTGGAGGCCACGCTCACGTTGCCCGCCGCATCGGTCTGGCGCACGTACACCGTGTTGCTGCCCTCCGTGGCTGTGGGCGCCGTGCTGCTCCAGCCGCTGGTGCCA
>CAITHK010000053.1 GCA_903892175.1 uncultured Burkholderiales bacterium
ACCCCATGGGTCAACTGCATGACGGCCTTCACCGGTGCGACCCTCACCACCACCATGTGGGTGATCCACTGGGTTCATTGCGACGCCACGCACGGTTGGGCGAATACCCATCCAGCGCTTGACACCGGCTTTACCCAGTTGGCGAAGGCTATGCTCTTCGTTGGCCACTTCACCAATGGTGGCGCGGCATTCGATGTGAATTTTGCGAACTTCGCCAGAGCGCATACGCACTTGAGCGTAGGTGCCTTCACGCGCCAGCAAAGTTGCTGACGTGCCTGCCGAGCGAGCGATTTGAGCGCCTTTGCCGACTTGCAGTTCGATGCAGTGAATGGTCGAGCCCACAGGAATGTTGCGAATGGGCAAGGTGTTTCCTGCACGGATCGGGGCTTCCGAGCCGCTCATCAACGTTGCGCCAACTTCCAAACCTCGTGGCGCAATGATGTAGCGACGCTCGCCGTCTGCGTAACACACCAAAGCGATGTGTGCCGTACGGTTAGGGTCGTATTCAATACGTTCCACTTTGGCAGGAATGCCATCCTTGGTGCGACAAAAGTCAACCACACGGTAATGATGCTTATGACCACCGCCCTTGTGGCGGGTGGTGATATGACCATTGTTGTTGCGGCCAGATTTTTGGTGCTGGGGTTCCAGCAACGGCGCATAAGGCTCACCTTTGTGCAGGTGATCACGGGTTACCTTCACCACGCCACGTTGGCCAGGTGAGGTAGGTTTCATCTTGATGACTGCCATGATTAAGCGGCCTCCCCAGAGATGTTCAGTTCTTGACCGGCTTTGAGCGTCACATAGGCCTTGCGCACGTTGTCGCGACGACCGATGGATTTGCCAAAACGCTTGGTTTTGCCTTTGGTGTTGACCACTGAGACGCCTTGCACTTCGACCTTGAACATCAGCTCAACAGCTGCTTTGATCTCGGGCTTGCTGGCGTCTTGCAGCACTTTAAAAGTCACCGCGTTGCTTTTTTCAGCAACCATGGTGGCTTTTTCAGACACCACAGGTGCGACCAGCACTTGCATCAAGCGACCTTCGTCAAACTTGGTTTTTTTGTGTCCGTGGCTCATGCGAACATCTCCTTGAGTTTGTCGATGGCAGCCTTGGTCACGAGCACCTTTTTGTAGTGCACCAGAGACAGAGGATCTGCGTAGCGAGGCTCAACCACCAACACATTGGGCAGGTTGCGCGAAGCCAAGTACAAGTTGTCATCAACTTCATCAGCAATCACCAGAACCGACTCAAGGTTCATCGCCTTGAATTTGGCAGCCAGCAATTTGGTTTTAGGTGCGTCAACGGTGAGGGAGTCAACAACAGCCAGTCGACCTTCACGGGCCAACTGCGAAAAGATCGAAGCCATACCCGCGCGGTACATCTTCTTGTTGATCTTCTGTGTGAAATTCTCTTCAGGGCTGTTCGGAAAAATCCGACCGCCGCCACGCCACAGTGGCGAAGACGTCATACCAGCACGAGCACGGCCCGTACCTTTTTGCTTGAACGGCTTCTTAGTGGAGTGCTTGACTTGCTCACGGTCTTTTTGGGCACGGGTGCCCTGACGCGCATTGGCTTGGTAAGCCACCACAATCTGGTGAACCAGATCTTCGTTGTATTCACGACCAAACACAGTTTCAGGGGCATCCACTTTGGACGCGGCCAAACCTTGTTCATTCAGGAGTTCGAGCTGCATCAGTTCGCTCCTTTGGCTTTGATGGCGGGACGCACAGTCACGAAGCCGCCGGCTGAACCGGGGACAGCGCCGCGAATCAACAACAATTGGCGTGCTTCGTCAATGCGAATCACATCGAGGTTTTGGGTGGTCACAATGTCTGCGCCTAAGTGGCCCGACATACGCTTGCCTGGAAACACGCGACCTGGGTCTTGCGCCATACCGATCGAGCCGGGAACGTTGTGCGAACGGCTGTTACCGTGCGAGGCGCGTTGCGACTTGAAATGGTGACGCTTGATGGTGCCCGCAAAGCCTTTACCAATGGTTGTGCCCTGCACGTCCACTTTTTGGCCCACAGCAAACACATCCGTCACTGGCACGGTAGCGCCCATGGCGTACTTGGCAGCAGTGTCAGCAGTTACCTGGAATTCTTGGATGATTTCGCCAGCTTCAACGCCTGCTTTCGCAAGGTGGCCAGCCATTGGCTTGGTCACGCGCGAAGCTTTGCGCGAACCGAATGTGACCTGCAAGGCCACATAGCCGTCGTTTTCTTGGGTCTTCACCTGGGTCACGCGGTTGTTGGACACATCCAACACCGTGACAGGAACTGCGTCCCCATCATCAGTGAACAGACGCATCATGCCCACCTTGCGGCCCAGCAACCCTAAACGGATGCTTTGACTCATTGTTTTCTCCAAAACTCTCACCGCAGCCACTGCAATTGGCAGCTACGTTTGAATGTGAAAGACGGTTGATAAATCCCTGCACAATATGTGCAGAGCCCGCGATTATATCGCGAAAGTCGCACCAAGAGCAACTACCCTTGTGTGCGACTGCTGGGACAGGCCTTTTGCCCACCCCAAAGTTGCATTACTGCAACTTGATTTCTACGTCCACGCCTGCTGGCAAGTCGAGCTTCATCAAGGCATCAACGGTTTTGTCCGTTGGGTCCACGATGTCCATCAGTCGTTGGTGTGTACGAATTTCGAGCTGGTCGCGGCTGGTTTTGTTGACGTGCGGTGAACGCAGAATGTCAAAACGCTTCATGCGGGTTGGCAAGGGCACAGGGCCCTTGACAATCGCGCCTGTGCGTTTGGCAGTGTCAACAATTTCTGCAGCAGATTGGTCGATCAGTTTGTAATCAAATGCCTTGAGGCGGATGCGGATTTTTTGCTTGGAGGACATGGTGATTCCTCAATTAAGCAATGATCTTGGCAACCACACCGGCACCCACGGTCTTACCACCTTCACGAATGGCAAAGCGCAAGCCTTCTTCCATCGCAATCGGGTGGATCAACTTCACCGTGATCGACACGTTGTCACCAGGCATCACCATCTCTTTGCCTTCTGGCAATTCGATCGCGCCGGTCACGTCCGTCGTGCGGAAGTAAAACTGAGGACGGTAGTTGTTGAAGAACGGCGTGTGACGGCCACCTTCGTCTTTGGACAACACATAGATCTCAGCCGTGAAATGGGTGTGCGGCTTGACCGAACCGGGCTTGCACAGCACTTGGCCACGCTGCACGTCTTCGCGCTTGGTGCCGCGCAACAAAATACCCACGTTGTCGCCCGCTTGACCTTGGTCCAGCAGCTTGCGAAACATCTCCACGCCCGTGCAGGTGGTCTTTTGGGTGTCAACGATACCCACGATTTCAATCTCTTCGCCCACCTTGATGATGCCGCGCTCCACGCGACCGGTCACCACTGTGCCGCGACCCGAGATCGAGAACACGTCTTCAACAGGCATCAAGAACGCACCGTCGACTGCGCGCTCTGGCGTAGGGATGTAGCTGTCGAGTGCGTCAGCCAATTTCAAAATGGCCAATTCGCCCAACTCGCCCTTGTCGCCTTCCAGCGCCAGCTTGGCAGAGCCATGGATGATGGGGGTGTCGTCGCCCGGGAAGTCATACTTGTCGAGCAACTCGCGCACTTCCATCTCAACCAATTCCAGCAACTCAGCGTCATCGACCATGTCGCACTTGTTCAGGAACACGATGATGTAAGGCACACCCACTTGGCGAGCCAACAAAATGTGCTCGCGGGTTTGAGGCATGGGGCCGTCAGCAGCCGAACACACCAAAATAGCGCCGTCCATTTGGGCAGCGCCAGTGATCATGTTTTTCACATAGTCAGCGTGGCCTGGGCAGTCCACGTGAGCGTAGTGGCGCGAGGAAGTTTCGTATTCCACGTGCGCGGTGTTGATCGTGATACCACGCGCCTTTTCTTCCGGTGCCGCGTCAATTTGGTCGTAAGCCTTGGCTTCACCACCAAACTTAGCCGACAAAATCGTCGTGATCGCCGCAGTCAGCGTCGTCTTGCCATGGTCAACGTGACCAATCGTGCCCACGTTGACGTGTGGCTTGGTACGTTCAAATTTTCCTTTTGCCATCTCTCGACTCCGAAAAAAATTAAGTCAATCACAAAAAAATCTGGTGCCCTTGGCGGGAATCGGACCCGCGACCTCTCCCTTACCAAGGGAGTGCTCTACCACTGAGCCACAAGGGCAATTGCTGACCGCCAAATCAAACCATCGAAACAAACAGGTGGAGCGGGAGACGGGAATCGAACCCGCGTCATTAGCTTGGAAGGCTAGGGTTCTACCATTGAACTACTCCCGCATCGAATCAGAACAAGTTCTGATCATCACAGTTGCAGGCCTACCTGGGCAACACTTGTTGGTTTCGCTGGTGGAGGAGACTGGATTCGAACCAGTGTAGGCGTAAGCCAACAGATTTACAGTCTGCCCCCTTTAGCCACTCGGGCACCCCTCCGGCGAACCCCAAACTATAGCAGAATTTTGAGCCGCCA
>CAITHK010000054.1 GCA_903892175.1 uncultured Burkholderiales bacterium
ACCCTGTGGGTCGCCGTCTCCAAGATGCGGGGCTGGCCGTTCCACGCCGTGCCCCTAAACGCAAAGTCCTCGCCGACTCAAACCATGATCCACAAGACGGCCAGGAAGGGGGCTCGAAATGAGCACTGCCCCACAAGCTGCCCCACCTAACCAACTGCCAGAAGGTTTGGAAGTTTGGCTGGACGACCCAGCGTTTGGGTCGTTGGCCCATCTGGGGCGTCTCCATCGGGTAGGCGGCGAGTCAGTCCGGTTTGAATACTCCCCCCTGTGGCTGAAAAGCCCAGCAGCATTCGCGCTCGATCCTGAACTGTCCTTGGCTGGTGGCAACTTTCACCCCAAAGACTCCAACTTCGGCATCTTCCTGGACAGTTGCCCAGACCGTTGGGGCCAAACGCTCATGAAGCGTCGCGAAGTAGTAGAAGCCAAACAACAGGGCCGTGCACGTCGAGAACTTCGCGCGTGGGACTTTTTTCTTGGCGTGCAAGACGCGACCCGCATGGGGGCTCTGCGGTTTTCTGCCCTGCAAAGCGATCGTCAACTCAGCAAGGGGCAGCCTCCCTTATTCGTGGACGGCAGCTGCTTGGCCAACGAGGCCTTGTCTGCGCCCGCACTGACGCACATTGGAGAACTCCAGGCCGTGGCCTTGGAACTCACCCGCAAGAAAGTAGAAGATCTGGACCTCTTACAACAGTGGCTGCGGGTCCTGGTCGCACCTGGTGCCTCTTTAGGTGGTGCCCGCCCCAAGGTCAATTTGCAGGACAAGCAAGGTCATCTGTGGATAGCCAAGTTTCCTGGGGCAGATGATGATCATGATTGGGCATTGCGTGAAATGCTTTTGCATCAACTCGCGGATGAATTCAAGCTGAACGTGGCTCCAGCCCGTTTAGAAAAAGTAGGACCGGGCTACTACACCTTCATCACGCGTCGTTTTGATAGAGAAAACAGACGCCGACGATTCTTTACATCCGCAATGGCAGCCTTAGGTCGCAGCGACAGCGAAGAATCCTCTTACCTCGACATAGCCGAATTCATCGCCAACAAAAGTGGCGTTGAGGACAAGCTGGCCGAAGACCTTCGTGAGTTGTTCCGTCGTGTATTGTTCAACGTAAGCGTGGCCAATCGAGATGATCATCTGCGCAACCATGGTTTTATCCGACAACCCAACGGTTGGCGGCTGGCCCCTGCCTACGACATGAACCCATCTACGAAAAAAGACTGTCACATATTGGCGATAGATGACGCCAGCACAGAACCGGATCTCGACACGGTCCTCAGCACAGCAGAGCTTTATCGTGTAACGCCTGCCCAAGCACAGGAAGATCTCAAGCGTTTACAAAAGGTGTTGAGCACATGGCGACAAAAAGCCAAGCGACTCTGCCTGTCTGCAGAAGATCAGGCTGAACTAGAAACGTGCTTTCAAATTTGATGTTCATACGAACGTAAAAATCAGAACCATGTTCATCATCGACCGCGACAACAGGATGCACTTGGTCGTTTGAGGGCAAGTCCACGGTCAAAGTGTCAACGCGCCACCGTCCCCAAACTCAACCGCGTCAAATCATCCGCCACCGTGTTCAAAGCCCCAGGCCAGTCCCCCACGCGTTGTTGTCTATACAAGCGCATGCTGGGGTACCAAGGTGTCTGTGCCGTGTGCACGCCCCAGCGCCAATCGGGCACAAATGACAGCAGCACCCACACCGGTTTGCCCATGGCACCTGCCAAGTGCGCCACCGAGGTGTCTACGGTGATCACCAAGTCCAGGTCAGCAATACAGCGTGCTGTGTCCAAGAAATTGCCAAACACCTGCGGCTCACCCAAGGGCGAAGGTGCTGCATGCTCGCCTTGTTGCAGGTTGACCCAGTGCACACCGGGCACCGTCCACAAGGGGGCCAGCTGCGCCGTGGGGATAGAGCGGTTGGCATCGTCTGTGTGCGTAGGTCTGCCTGCCCACACCATGCCCACGCGTACACCCGTGTGGCCTGTGCCACGCGTGCCAAGTGTGTGCGCGGGCGCTGGAGCCATGTGCAGATAAGGGGCGTTGCAGAAAGCGGGGTTGAAGTTGGGCAGCAGGCTGGGCAAATCCAACAAGGGCAGGTGCGCATCAAACGCGCTGGTGCTGCCCGGCAGCGGCTGAAACATAGGAACGTGCGGCAAGGTTTGTGCAAACAGCGCTTGCAAAGGTTCGGGGCATTGCAATGGCAGTTGCAGGCCTTGTTGTTGTAGGCAAGGCAGGTAGCGCACAAACTGCAAGGTGTCGCCAAACCCCTGTTCGGCCCAAAACAAAACGGTGGTGTTGGATTGAATGCGTCCGTCCCACAGATGCGCTTTGGGGTAGTGCATGGTTTCTGTCCATGCGGGGGTGTCCCAGCGGTTGCGGTAGAGCTGGCAACCATCGGCATGCCCCATGTGCAAACGCAGCATCCCTAAGTAGGTTTTGGCCTGCGTGTGCCCTGGTTGCACACGCAACACGGCCTGTGCTTCTTGCATGGCGGCTTCGTAGTCACCCATGGCACGCAGCACCACCAGCCGGGCCATCCGAAAGTGCGGCTCGTCAGAGCCTTGCAGCGTGCGCAGTGCCTAGTCCAACTGCCCGCTAGCCAACAGTGCGCGCGCAGCGTCTATGGGGTTGATGTGGGGCTGCGTCATGGTGCTTATTTTGTCGGCGCATCCATCCAATCGAGCGCGATGTTGAAGTGGTTGCGCTGCGGTGCTTTGAGTTACGCCATAACAAGCGGTGCAATCTCTTTTGTGATGGTTTTTGCATTGAGCTTTTCTGCAACACGTAAGTCATAGGCTGTTTGAAGATTGAGCCACCCTTGTGCTTCGCTTCCAAAGTAGCGCTCAAGCCTCAGCGCCGTATCTGCTGACACGCCACGATTCCCATCCACAATTTCACGTAGCCTTGAATACGGCACATGCAAGGCAATAGACAGCGCACGCACACTGATACCCATAGGCAAGATGTAATCCTCTAGCAAAACTTCACCAGGATGGACAGGGCGCATTCCGTTTTTAATCATGATTTACTCCGATGCTTTTATCAATGCGGGTCTTCAATCAATACGTCAAAGGGGCCGTTTGAACCCCACTTGAAAGTCAGTCGCCATTGATCGTTGATTCGAACGTGCCAAGCACCGTCGTACTCTTTGAGGTCATTGCCCGGAGGCGCCTTCATGAAGCCAAGTGAAGGTGCCGCATCCAACTGTGCCAATTTACGTTCTGCTACTTTTTTGATGTTGGCGAATCTTGCGCATTTTCCTGTGGTGAACAGTGTCTCGGTGTCAGGACAAGAAAATGATTGAATTGCCATCAGAAAATATTAACTGTTTTCCGTGTAACAGTCAATATTCTGTGCAACGACACCTGTTGAACTAAGCCGGTCAGGTGGCTTTGATCAACCCTATGGTGGCCTGAAACAACGCACTCTGCACATCCATCCAGTCGAGCACGATGTTGAAGTGGTTGCGCTGCGGTGCTTCATGCCACGTCACCGCATTGCCTTGCGCACGGCACGCGGCAGCGTAGTCGTGTGACTGGCGTTTGAATTCATCGGTGTCGTGCTCGGCCACCGCCACATGCAGCGGCACTTGTGGGTGGGGCAGGTGGTGCATGGGGCTCAAGGCGAGGGTGTCTGCGTCGCTCAGCTTGAGCCAGGTGTTGGGCACGCAGCGTTGCACGGGCTCCAGGTCGTACAAGCCGCTGAGCAGCACGCCACCACACAGTGCGTGGGGAGCCAAGCCGTGTTCAGCTTGCCAAGCGGGTGCCAGCAGCATGGCCGCCAAGTGCGCCCCGGCTGAGCTGCCCGACAGCACGGTGCGTTGCGGTGCCACGCCATGGGGTGCGGCGTCTTTGAGCAACCAAGTCACGGCGCGTTGGCATTGGGTCACGATCTGCGCGAGCGTGGCTTGGGGTGCCAAGGTGTAGTTGATGGACGCCACCGCCACGCCGTGCGCCGTGAACTGCTGCGCCATGAACACCGAGTCTTGGCTGTGCAAAGCACGCCAGTAGCCGCCATGGATGAACACCAACAAAGGGGCCTCGGGGTGGCCCGCCACCGGAAAGAGGTCCAGCGTTTCATTGGGCCCACGGCCATAGGCCACATCACGCACGCAGGGCGTGAGCTGGTACATCGGGGACGATGCATCGCGGTAGGCTTGGAGTTCCACCGCGATGTCGGGCACGGTGCCGCGCGCGTCGTATTGGCGTTCCAACTCGGCCTGCGGCCAGCTGCGCCAATCAGACACCGAGGCTGTCCTTGAGTTCGTGGCGTGCCGCCATCAGGCTGTCGGAGCTGCCATGCCAAATGGTTTGGCCTTTTTCCAAGATGTAGTGGGTGTCTGCCAAGCGCATCAGGGGCACCAGGTTTTTGTCGATCACCAACACCGACAAACCCGATTGCTTGAGGGTGTGCAAGCAGTGCCAAATTTCGGCGCGCACCAGCGGGGCCAGGCCCTCGGTGGCTTCGTCCAAGATCAGCAAACGTGGGTTGGTCATCAGCGCACGGCCAATGGCCAGCATTTGTTGTTCACCGCCAGAGAGGTTGGCACCCAGGTTGCCGGCACGTTCTTTGAGGCGAGGAAACAGCTGGTACACACGTTCCAGCGTCCACGGCTCGCGTTGGTTCAAGCGGTTGTGGGCCGTGGCCACCAGGTTTTCATAGACCGTGAGGTTGGCAAACACTTGGCGTTGCTCGGGCACCAGCCCAATGCCTAAGCGGGCTATTTGGTGCGACGGCAAGTGGGTGATGTCTTGGCCCGCAAACACAATGCGCCCTTGGCGTGGCGTCATGATGCCCATGACCGAACGCACCGAGGTGGTTTTGCCCATGCCGTTGCGCCCAAGCAGCGTGACAAACTCCCCCTCGGCCACCGACAGGTGGGTGCCAAACAGGGCTTGGGCATCGCCATAGAAAGTTTCCAGGTCGTGCGCTTGCAGCAAAGCGGTGGTGCTCATGCGGGCAGCTCCTCGTCGCCCAGGTAGGCGGTGCGCACATCGGGGTGTTGGCGAATGTCTTCGGGCTTGCCGCTGGCAATGATGGCACCGTTGACCAACACCGAGATGGTGTTTGCCAAGGCAAACACCGCTTGCATGTCGTGCTCCACCAGCAGCAGGGTGTAGTGGCCTTTGAGGGCGGCCAGCAAGTCGACCACTTTCATCGACTCTTGGTGGCTCATGCCGGCCATGGGTTCGTCCAGCAGCAGCACCTTGGGTTGACCCACCAGCACCATGGCCAGTTCCAATTGGCGGCGCTCGCCGTGTGCCAACTCGGACACGCGCTGCGTGATGCGGTGGCTCAGGCCCGCTTGGGCAATGGCGTGTTCTGCCGGGTCCACCAACTGCGTGCGTTGCAGCAGGGCGCGCCAAGCGCCAAAGCTGTGACCCGCATGCGCTTGTTTGGCCAAGGCCACGCATTCGAGGACCGTGAATTCTGGAAAAGCCGACGAAATTTGGTAGGAGCGGGCCAGACCACGCAGGGCACGGTCCGCCGCAGGCAGGGCCGTCACGCATTCGCCTTGCAAAAAGACATCGCCGCTGTCGGGGCGCAACTCGCCGCCGAGTTGACCAATGAGTGTGGTTTTGCCTGCGCCATTGGGGCCAATGATGGCGTGCAGTTCGCCTTGATTCAGGGACAGGCTCACATGGTCAGTCGCCAGCAAACCGCCGTAGCGTTTGACCAAGGCCCGTGTGTGCAGCGGAGGGCTCAGGTACGCGGTCATGCGGCCTCCTTGTGCGCAGACGAGCGCGCTGCAAGGTGTGAGGTGTGTCGTGATGCGCGGCGGGCATCCCAATCGAGCGCCAGGCCATACAAGCCCCGACGTGCCAGCAACACCACCAACACAATGAAGGGGCCCAGGATGATGGGCCAGTGTTCGGTCAAGCCCTTGAGCAGTTCTTCGCAGCCCAGCAGCGCCAAGGCACCCACCAAGGGGCCCAGCACGGTGCCCATGCCGCCGAGCACCACCATCACAATCAACTCGCCAGACACCGTCCAGGCCAAGTAGGCGGGTGAGGCATAGCCGGTGAGGTTGGCGTACAAAAAGCCCGCCACGCCTGCGATCACGCACGACAGCACATAGGCGCTGAGCTTATAGCGCAGGGTGTGAAAACCCAGTGCATTCATGCGGCGCTCATTCATGCGGCAGGCTTGCAGCACCATGCCAAAGGGCGCGTGCACCATGTGCTGCGTCCACACCACCACGGCCAGCACGCAGGCAAAGGCGCTGTAGTACAGCGTGAGCGGCGCGCCCATGTCCAGACCCAGCAATTGGCTGCGCAGCGAGATCGACAGGCCGTCGTCGCCGCCGTATTGCTTGAGGCTGACAAACAGGTAATAAAACATTTGCGCAAACGCCAGCGTGATCATGATGAAGCCAATGCCACTGGTGCGCAGCGACACCCAGCCTGTGGCCAGGCCCACCGCGGCGCACAGCACCACGGTGATGAGCAACTGCACAGCGCCGTTGTCCACGCCGTGGCTGGCCAAGATCCCCACGCTGTAAGCACCCAGTCCCAGATACAGGGCATGGCCAAAGCTCACCATGCCACCCAAGCCCAGCACGATGTTCAGGCTCAAAGCGGCCAAGGCCAGCACCAAGGCGCGGGTTGAAAAGGTCAGCAAGAAGGGCTCGTCCACCCACCGTGCGTACAGGGGCAACAGGGCCAACACCAGCAGCAAGCCCGTGGTGATGGCCAAAGACAGGCGTGCTTTCATGTGTTTTTCACCGGGAACAAGCCCTGCGGGCGCAAGGCCAACACCGTGGCCATGAAGATGCAGGTCAGCATGGAGGCAATGGCCGGGCCCGCCGCTTGGGCGCTGCTGCGGTCGATGAACTCGCGCAACAACATGGGCAAAAAGGCGCGGCCCGCGGTGTCAATCACACCCACCATCAAGGCGGCATAAAACGCACCTTGCACCGAACCAATGCCGCCGACGACGATGACGATCATGACCAAAATCAAAATCGGTTCACCCATGCCAGGTTGCACCGACAAAATGGGGCTGCTCATCAAACCCGCCAAGCCCGCCAGTGCGCCGCCGAGCGAAAACACCAAGGCATTGAGCAAGCGGATGTTCACGCCCAAGGCCGCCACCATGGTGGGGTTGAGCGAGCCTGCACGAATCAGCATGCCCACCCGTGTTTTGGCAATCAGCAAGTAGCAACCCAGCGCCGCGATCAACCCCGCGCTGATGATGGCAAAGCGGTACATGGGGTACATCACGCCCAAGATGTTGAGGGTGCCCGACAAGGCGGGTGGCACGTTCATGTACGAGGGCGACGCGCCCCACACCCAACGTGCCAGTTCGTTGAAAAACAAAATCAAACCAAAGGTGGCCAACACATGGTCCAAGTGATCGCGCGTGTACAAACGCCGCGCCACCACCCACTCCACCAAGGCTGCCAATACGCCGCCGCCCACCACAGCGGCCACGCCGGCCGCCACAAACGAGTCGGTGGCCGCGTACACGGTGGCCGCAAAGTAAGCGCCCATCATGTACAAGCAACCGTGCGCCAAGTTGACAAAGCTCATGATGCCAAACACCAGCGTCAAGCCGGCCGACAGCATGAACAACAGCACCCCAAGTTGCAGGCCGTTGAGGAGTTGGATGAAAAACAGCGACGACGTCATGCGCTCAGGCCAAGACGTGTCGCTGGAGTGCGCGCCGTATGCAAACCCATCAGTTCATGGCGCACTGGCTGGCGTGTGGGTCGGCGTGGTCTTTGAGCACCACACCTTTGTTCACAAACGCGGCTTGACCGCTGCTGTCCTTGGCCACATCCACGCGGTAGAAGTTGCGGATGGGGAACTGGTTGTTGTTGAACCTGAAGGGGCCGGCCACTGACTTGAAGTTGGCTTGTTTCATCGCAGCACGCAAGGGCTCGCGGTCAAGTTTGCCTTGGGTCTTGAGCAGGGCCGAGTTGATCAACATGGCCGCGTCGTAACTTTGTGCGGCATAGAGAGACGGCACGCGGTTGTACTTCTTGCGGAACTCGTCGACAAACTTTTTGTTCTGTGGGTTGTCGATGTCGGGGCTGTAAGGCGATCCGGTGATGACACCCAAGGCAATGTCCTTGAGCGCAGGCAGCGTGGTGCCGTCCACCGTAGAGGCCGACAACAACGGCACCTTGCCGAGTAAGCCCGCTTGTTGGTATTGCTTGACGAAGTTCACGCCCATGCCGCCTGGGTAAAACACATACACCGCGTCGGGCTTGGCCGCTTGCAGTTGGGCAATTTCAGCCGAGTAGTCGGGTTGGTTGATCTGGGTGTAAATCTCGTCAAGGCCTTCGGCTTTGTACTGAAGCTTGAAGCCGGCCAAGGCGTCTTTGCCGGCCTGGTAGTTGGGCGCCATCAGGTAGACGCGCTTGTAGCCTTGCTCACGGGCGTAAGCACCCATGGACTCGTGCAGCGAGTCGTTGTTCCACGAGGTGGAGAAATACATGGGGCTGCAACCCTTGCCCGTGATGGGGGTGGGGCCCGCGTTGGAGCCGACCAAGAACACACCCGCATCGGTGATCGGTTTGTGCACAGCCATCATGACGTTGGAGAACGTCACGCCGGTGATGATGCTCACTTTGTCTTTTTCAATCAGTTTTTTGGCCAACTCCACGCCCACATCGGGTTTGAGTTGGTCGTCTTCTTTCAACACCTGCACCGCACTGTTGCCCAGCTTGCCGCCCAAGTGCTCGATTCCCAACATGAAGGCGTCGTACTGGTCTTGACCCAAGGCACCGGCGGGCCCAGACAAGGTGCCCAAGAAACCAATTTTCAGAGGCTGCTGCGCGTGGGCTGCCAGGCCGGTCATGGCCAGGGCGCAAGCGACTGAGAAGGTCTTGACAGAAGTTTTCATCATGGAGGCGTCTCGTGAGGTTGAAGGTTGGAATTGTCGGAGATATTTTAATCTTGAAATAATTTACGGCATCAGGGTTTTCACGAAACTGCGACCGCAAATTTGGTGCCAAGTATGCCAGTCGCGTCCGCTGTGCACGGTGCCGCACTGGGTGCAGGTGCGCTGCGCATCGCTGGTGTCGTAGAACGAGGCAAACGCCTTGGGCAGGTCTTCCACAATGCTTTGCAGTTGCAACTCACGGCTGGCCACTAAGTGGCCGCATTGTGCGCAGTACCACTCAAACACGTCGATCTCGCCCACTGGGCGGTTGCGCTCGATCACGGTGCACAAGCTGCCCGCTTCGGGCCGTTGTGGTGAATGACGCACGAAAGCGGGCAGCAAAAACACATCGCCTTCGCGCAGGTGGATGCGCTCGATCTTGCCTCGGTCGGCAATCAACACCGAGGCATTGCCCTTGAACTGGTGAAAGTACTCTTCAAACGGGTCCACATGAAAGTCGGTGCGCTGGTTGGGGCCGCCCACCACGGTACAAATCAGGTCCGAGTTTTTCCAGATTTGCTGGTTGCCCACAGGGGGCTTGAGCAAGTGCGCGTGCTCATTCACCCAATGGTTGATGTTCAGCGGGGCGCTGTAGAGCGTGGGCGAGGGCGGGTTCTTGAAAGAAGGTGTGGAAGACATGGTGCTTACCTTTTGAAGAAATATCTAAGCCAGCGCATGAGGCGCGAGCAACAAGCATAAAAGAAACCGCCGGACGCTGAGGCCATGTTTGGGCTGCCCATGACTTGTGTCAAACGCACAAAAAACTGCCCGCTCAAACTGCGCGCGCTGGCTTGCAGCAGGCGGTTGCCCAACTGCGCCAAGCGACCGCTCACCTGCGGTGTGGCGTGCCACACCAAGCGCGTGCCTGGGTTGCCGTTGTCCGAGGTTTCGCTGTGCATGTGCACCACCACGGTGGCGCTGCCTTGACCCAAGCTGCCCGCATCACCCGCCACGTGCAAATGGCATTCGGTGGGTTCGCCTTGGTCGGGGGTGCGCACGGGGGTGAGTTGTATCTGTGTGACAAAGCGCGCCGACACCGGGCCCAGTCCCACCTTCACCACCGCGCTGTAGTGGGTCTCGTCCAGACGTTGCAGGGTGTCGCAGCCCGCAATGCAAGGCTGCAACACCGCCGGGTCCAGCAAGGCCTGCCACACCGAGCGCAGCGGGTGGGGCAGGTGGTGGCTGCCGGTGATGGCGCCCTCGAGCAGGGCCGCTGGCCTTGCGCTGGGCGCTGGGTTGTGTGGCCAGGGGGGTGCGGGTCCGGCTTGTGCCCTGAGGCTGGCCGATTCGCCCGTGTCGGCAGCCACCGCACGCCGACACAGCACCGCGCTCAAGTGGGCGCGGTAGCTGGCGCTGGCATGCACATCGCTTTGGGCCCAGTCCTCGGGCAGGTTCAAACCCTGCAGGGCTTGCACCGACCAGTGCGCTTGCAAAGCGGCTTCGGCTTGCGGCCAACGGCGTACGCCGTGGCCCAAACCCGTGATGGCCACGCGCACGGCTCGGTTGTTTGGTCGGGTGGCGCGGGTGACCGCCACGCCCACCAGGGCAAAGCGCGAGGCGGGTTGCTCGTATTTCACATATTGCGCGCTGGCGCACACGGGGAAGCGAACGCCCAGCAACACCTCGCTCGGCAGCAAAGCGGTGGTGAACAAATCGGTGAAAAACGCGTCGGCAGGCAGTTCGCGTTGGTTGGTCATGAGCGTGGCGCCAGTGGCCAACACCCCTGTTGGCCAACAGGCCGCTGGGTCGTTGTTGGCCAATGACCCACCCAGGGTGCCCACGTTACGCACTTGTGGGTCGGCAATGCCAGCGGCCAATTGGGCCAGCATGGGGTGTTGGCGTTGCAGGTCGGCGTGCGCGGCAATGCGCGCATGCGTGACCATGGCGCCGATCCACACGTGGTCGTCTTCGAGCTGAATGTTTTGCAACTCAGGCAGGTCTTGCA
This sequence comes from uncultured Burkholderiales bacterium, assembly GCA_903892175.1. GTDB lineage: Bacteria > Pseudomonadota > Gammaproteobacteria > Burkholderiales > Burkholderiaceae_C > Limnohabitans. The sequence continues at coordinate 10,833 of CAITHK010000054.1, forward strand.
GGTCGACCAGGTGCGAGGGTTGGGTCAGTCCCAGGCGCATGGCGGCCAACAAACTTTGACCGCCTGCCAGCAGCTGTGCTTGTGGGTGTTGCTGTAGGCAGCGCTCAAGCGCGCTGAGCGATTCCGGGCGCAGGTACTGCACGGGTTTCATGGGGCCGTGTCCGGTTGCCGCAGCAGTAGCAAGCCCTCGCACACGGCTTTGACAATGCCCTCATACCCGGTGCAGCGGCACAGATTGCCCGACAGCGCGGCCCGTACCGCGTGTTCTTCGGCGGGCACGTCTTCGTGCACCATGGCCAAGGCTCGCATCACAAAGCCTGCGGTGCAAAACCCACATTGCAAGGCGTGGTGGCGGGTGAAGCATTGCTGCATCACATGCAGCACCTGGTCGTTGGGGGCGACGCCTTCGATGGTGGTCACGCTGCGCCCTTGGGTTTGCAGTCCCAAGCGGTTGCAGGACTTCACGGCCAAGCCATCTACCAGCACGGTGCAAGCGCCGCACTGCGCGGTGTCGCAGCCTTGGTGGGTGCCCTTGAGCCCACAGCCATCGCGCAGCACATCCATCAGCCAAGCCGAAGGTGCGACATCCAGCGTTGTGGGCTGGCCATTGAGTGTGAAGTGCAATGCGTGGGTCATCGAGAAGGTGATGGCGAAAGTGATGGCGAAGGTCTTGGCGTTGGGTTACTTCAGGCGTAAACCCGATTCGGCAAAGGCCACGCGTGTGGCCTCGCGTTCGGCGTCGGTCAGTTGCAACAAGGGGCGGCGCACCAGGCCACCATGTTGGCCCAGCAGGTCTTGCCAGAATTTGCTGTGGGCCTGGGGCTTGCCTTTGGGTTTGGAGCGGCGAATGGCTTGACGCACTGGCTCGAGGCTGTCGCGCACTTGGCGGGCCTCGTCGAACTTTCCGGCAAACGCCAAGCGGGTGTAGTCGTTCATGCGCTGGTCCACCCGGGTCTGCAGCAAAAACGGGGGGGTCGAGCACAGGTAGAGCTTCCAGCCCAGCTCGATGATGTTTTCGAGCCAGTCTTCTTCGTCGGGGTTGCTGACGTGAATTTTGTGGCCAGCCAACTCGGTGAGTCGGATGTAGGCCGCGCGGTCGGTGCTGTACTTGATGGCCACCACACTGGGCAAGTCGGCAATGCGGTCGCACAACTCGGGGCTCATCACATAGCCGCAGTCGGGGTGGTTCCACATCGCCAGGCCAATGTCGAGTTGCTCGGTCAGGTGGCGGTAATACTCGTAAATGGTCTCGTCCGTGTGCGCGCCAAAGTGCAGCACCGGGCTGTGCACGATCACGTAGTCAGCGCCCACCTCTTGCGAGTAGCGGCCCAGCTCCAACACCACATCGAGGTTGGTGTCTGAGCAAGAGGTGACGATGCCGCAGTGGCCCAAACCACCTCGGTCACCGGCTTTGGCGGCTTCTTCCACCGAAATGCGAATCAGGGCTTTGCGTTCGTCCAAACTCATCGAGAAAAACTCGCCTTGCTTGCCCGCAATGAACAGACCGCCGAGTTGCAGGTCGTTGATCCAGTGGCGAAGGTTCTCGCGGTAGGCCGCTTCGTCCAGTTGGCCATTGGCGTCAAACGGTGTCAGGTTGGCCGCCCACACGCCCACCATGTGTTGGCGGGCATAGGCTTTGGCCTCAGATTTGGTGTACTTCATCACAGGTCCTTGTCGAAACGTGGTTGCATGGCACGCCAGAGTTGTTCTGACGTGAGGGGGAAATTCAAGTCGCATTCGCCCAAGGGCGAGAGCGCGTCGCGTGCGGCGTTCATCAAAGCGGCTGGCACGCCAATGCAGCCGGCTTCACCGACCCCCTTGGCGCCCAACAGGTTGTTGGGGCTGGGCGTGTGCAAAGAGGTGATCTCGATCGCAGGCATGTCGTCGGCGCGCGGCACGGCGTAGTCCATCAGCGAGCCCGTGATGAGCTGGCCTTGGCGGTCGTAAACCAGCCGCTCCATCATGGCTTGGCCCAAGCCTTGTGCGGCGCCACCCACGAGTTGGCCGTGTGCCAAGGTGGAGTTGACGATGTGGCCGGCGTCATCGGCCCACACCAAGCGCTCGATCGTGGGGTGGCCGGTGTCGGGGTCAATCGCCATGCGGGCGATCACGCAACCGCTGCTCCACGCTTCGTCGCTGGTGAAGGTGTCGTCCACCACGATGGGGTAAGTTGCGCCACCGTCGCGCAAAGCCAAGGCTGTGCGACAGGCTTGCACAATGGCGCTGCCGCCAATGGCGGTGCTGCGACTGGCCAAGGCGCCCGTGCCGTTGGGACAGTGGTCGGTGTCGCCCATCAGCACCGTCACCTGCGACGCCTCGCATGACAGGGCTTGGGCCGCAAGCTGAGCAAAGGTGGTGGCATGTCCTTGGCCTTGTGCCGGTGCGCCACTGGCCACGGTGACGCGGCCATCGGCATGCAAGGTCACGCGGGCTGACTCAAAGCCTTGGCCACAGGGCTCCACATACAAGGCCAGGCCAATGCCGACCCATTCGCCGCGTGCCCGACGCTCGGCTTGTTGTTGGCGTTCGCGGTCGTAGCCGAATTTGTCGCAGGCCAGATGCAGCAGGGTCGCAAAGTCTCCCGAGTCCAGCAGCTCGCCGCTGGCGGTGGCATAGGGCATGTGGTCAGCCGCAATCAGGTTCTTTAAGCGCAGCGCCACCGGGTCTATGCCAGCCAAACGCGCCGCTTGCTCCACCAAGGTTTCCATCAGCAAGGCCGCCTCGGGCCGCCCCGCGCCCCGGTAAATGTTGACCGGCGCGGCATGCGCTTGGGTGGCTTGGCCTGTCACGTCCAGCGCCATCGTGCGGTAGGGGCCGGGCAAGATGCGGGCGGCATTGCGCAGCGGCACCACCGCCGAAAAGGGCAGCCAAGCCCCCAAGGCAAACTGCAGTTCAGCGGCCAAACCGGTGAAGTGGCCTTGGTCATCCAGGTGCAAACGGCCTTGCAAGGTCGAGCCCCTGCCTTGCATGCCAGCGGCAAATTCTTCCGAGCGGGTGGCCGTCCAACTGACAGTCGCGCGCAGACATTGAGACACCAAGGCGGTGAGCAAGTCTTCCGGGCTCACCGAGGCCTTGGCCCCAAAGGCGCCGCCCACATCGGGACTGATCAAGCGCACTTGGCTGTGTGGCAAACCCAGCACCTGGGCCATGTCGGCACGGGCACGCGAGGGGGTTTGGCTGCCCAGCCAAATGGTGATGCTGCACTTCTTCTCGTCATCGTGCTCGTGCCACTGCGCGCTGCAGGCGCGAGGCTCCATGGCCATGGCCGTCACCCGGGGTGAAACCAAGCGCACCTGTGCCACATGCGCGCTGCCCTGGGGCAGCACGCCCTGACGGTGGACGGTGCGTGTGGTCGGCGGATGGTCGCTGCCGGTTTGGAGGTGGTGGTCCGTGCGTGCAGGCAGGGGTTGGCAGTGCAACACCACTTGGGCTGCGCCGGCTTGCGCCAACTCGCGTGTGAGGGCCACCACCACCGCAACGGGCTGGCCGACATAGGTCAGGGTGTGGGTGGCCAGTAGCGAAAAATCTTCTTGGTGCAGCAACGGCAACAAGGGGTTGGCGTGTGGCATGCTGTGCAGCGCCAAATCTTCTGCGGTCAACACAGCCACCAAGCCTTGGAGGGGCACAGCCTCGGTGTCGAGGTGCAGCAATTTGGCGTGTGCATGGGGGCTGCGCACAAAGGCGATGTGCCAAGCCCCAGGCAGCGCCACATCTTGGCCAAAGCACCCTTGGCCGCGCAGCAAGGCATCGTCTTCACGCCGTGTGACGTGGTGCTGAGATGAGTTTGAAGGGCTGGGCTGAGTCACCCAAGTATTTAACCAAAGCTTGGGTCACATCGAAGCAACATAAATTGAACAATCGTGCAGTGGTGTTGTGCAATGGTGGGCGGTTTGAATGGGCGAGGCGGCTTTGACGTGGAAAACTATGCCAACCCACTGGACC
>CAITHK010000055.1 GCA_903892175.1 uncultured Burkholderiales bacterium
ACGAACGCGTGTTGGCCGACGGCAGCTTGCACACGGTGGTGGACTTGGCCCAAGTGCGTGCCCAAACCCAGGCGCTGTTGGACGCAGGCTGCGAAGCGGTGTGCGTGTTTTTCATCAACGCCTATGCCAACCCCGTCAACGAACAACAGGCCGTGGCCGCTGTGCGTGCCATGTGGCCCAACCCCTATGTGACCTCGGCCAGCGAAGTGCTGCCCGAAATTCGTGAGTTCGAGCGCTGCTCCACCGCCACCTTGAACGCCGCCTTGCAGCCCGTGGTGGGCAGCTACTTAGCCAAGCTGGAAGACGACTTGCGCACCCAGGGCTTCAGCGGCGAGCTGTTGATTGTGCAAAGCAACGGCGGCGTGATGTCCCGCGAGACCGCGTGCGATGTGCCGGTGCGCACGGCCCTCTCGGGCCCTGCCGCTGGCGTGATTGCCTGTGCGGCGGTGGCGCGTGCTTCTGGGTATCCCAACGTGATCACAGGCGACATGGGCGGCACATCGTTTGACGTGTCGCTGGTGGCCGAGGGCGAGGCTTCGCTGGCGGCGCAAACCTCGATCGAGTTTGGGCTGGTGGTGCGCTCGCCCATGATTCAAATTGAAACCATTGGCGCAGGTGGCGGCTCGATCGCGTCGGTCGACGCCAGTGGCATGTTGCAAGTCGGCCCCGAGTCGGCAGGCAGCATTCCGGGGCCGGTGTGCTACGGACGCGGCAACACCCGTCCGACCGTGACCGACGCCAACGTGGTGTTGGGGCGCATTGCCGCCGACCGTCCCTTGGGCGGTGGCTTGCTGCAAGCGCTGGACGCCAAAGCTGCTGAGCTGGCCATTCAAACCCATGTGGCCACGCCCTTGGGGCTGGATGTGTTGGCCGCCGCTGAGGCTGTGCTGACGGTGGCCAACGCCAAGATGGCCGGTGCCATTCGCGTGGTGTCGATCGAGCGGGGCCACGACCCACGCCAGTTTGCCTACATGCCGTTTGGCGGCGGCGGTGCCTTGCATGTGTGCGCCATGATGCGCGAAGTGGGAGTGACCACCGGCATCGTGCCGCGCTACCCCGGCGTCACCTCGGCCTTGGGCTGCGTGATGGCCGACATGCGCCACGACGCGGTGCAGACCCTCAACAAGGCGCTGCTCGACTTGGACTTGGCGCAACTCAAATCGCGTTTGGCTGACTTGGCCCAGGCCTGCCAAAAACGCCTGGACTCCGCAGGTGTGCGTTTTGAGCGCGTGCAAGAAGTGGTGACCTTGGACATGCTCTACATGGGCCAGACCCACACCTTGCAAGTGCCCTTGAACCCGGCCGACATCAGTCGCGAGAGCATTCAGGCTGCGTTTGAAAAAGCCTATGCCGCCTCCTTTGGCCGCGTGCTCACAGGCATGGTGGTGCGTGTGATGAACTTGCGCTACGCGCGCATTGGTGTGCGTCCCAAGTTCGACCTGGCCGTGTTGGCCCCCAAGGGCGCGGGCAGCACCGCAACGCTGGGCGTGCAGCGCGTGTACCACGCCGGCCAATGGTGGGACGCCCAGCGCTACGCGCGCCTGGACTTGCCCGTGGGCGCCCAGGTGGCAGGACCGGCCATTTTGGAGCAGGCCGACACCACGGTGTGGCTGGAGCCCGGCTTCAGCGCCCGTGTGGACACACTGGGTAATTTGCTGGTGGAAAGGACCGCGCCATGAGTCAGCGCCATGCCCCCGCCACACCACGGCGCATCGCTTTGGTGATGGTCGATTTGCAAAACGACTTTCTGGCGCCCGAGGGTGCCTACGCGCGTGGCAACACCGTCAGCCCCGAGGCTTTGTTGCTGCCTGCACGGCTGGCCCCGGTGGCCGAGGCGGTCAAGCACCACCACGGCCTGGTGGCCGCCAGCTTGTTCACCTTGTGGCCCGATATCGACGGTCAACCCATGATCTCGCCACACCTGCTGGAGCGTCGCCCGTTTTTGCGTGCAGGCGACTTTGCGCCCGGCAGCTGGGGCCAGGCCAATGTGGCGGCGATTGCCCCGTGGGTGGATGTGTCGGTGTGCAAGGTGGCTTATTCAGCCTTCTTCAACACCCAGCTCGACTGGGTGCTGCGCCGCGCGGGCGTGGACACGGTGGTGGTGTGCGGCATTGTCACCAATGGTGGCGTGGCCAGCACAGTGCGCGATGCCCACATGCGCGACTACCGCACCGTGGTGCTGAGCGATGGCTGTGCCACTTTTTCTGACACGGCCCACCAAGCCGCGCTGACTGACATGGCGTCGGTGGCCGAGGTGATGACCTGCGCCCAATTCTTGGCCACGCTATGAGCCCCACGGTTGAACGTGTTGCCAGTTTTTCTGCGCCGGTGCACACGGCGGTGGCCATTGTGGGCGGCGGGGCCTGTGGCCTCACCGCTGCCCTGACCCTGAGCCAACTGGGCGTGGACTGTGTGGTGCTGGAGCGTGATGCCTTGCCCACTGGGTCGACCGCGCTGTCGTCGGGCTTTGTGCCCGCCGCGGCCACCCAGGCGCAGCAGGCTCAAGGCATCAGCGATTCGCCGGCGCTGTTTGCGCAAGACATTCAAGCCAAGGCCCATGGCCGTGCGTCACCGGTGCTGGTGGACGCCTACAGCCGCGCCATTGGCCCCGCCATGGACGCGCTGGCACAACACCACGGTGTGCCGTGGCAGGTGCTCGACACGTTTTTGTACCCCGGCCACAGCGTGCATCGCATGCATGCCGTGCCCGAAAAAACCGGTGCCGGTTTGATGATGCGTTTGCACAATGCCGCCGAAGCAGCGGGCGTGGTGGTGCTGACCGAAGCCCAGGTGAGCACGCTGTATGTGAACCACGCCGACCAACTGCTGGGCCTGGGCTTTGTGCGCCCTGACGGGCAACTGGAGCAACTCAGCTGCGACAGCGTGCTGCTGGCCTGCAACGGCTTTGGCGGCAACGCCGAGCTGGTGAGTACCTTGCTGCCCGAGATGCGCGATGCGCTGTATGCCGGCCACACGGGCAACGATGGCAGCGCCATCGCCTGGGGCCAACAACTGGGCGCGCAACTGGCCGACCTGGGTGGCTACCAAGGCCACGGCTCGTGGGCCGTGCCGCAAGGCGCTTTGATTTCGTGGGCCTTGATGATGGAAGGTGCGGTGCAAATCAACGCCCTGGGCGCACGCTTTCATGACGAAACCCAGGGCTACTCTGAAGCGGCGGTGCATGTGCTGGCGCAGCCGGGTGGCACCGCGTGGAATGTGTTTGACGACCGCCTGCTGGCCTTTGCCCAAGACTTCCCCGACTTTTGCGACGCGCAAGCGGCGGGTGCGGTGCACCGCTTTGCCGATGTGGCGGCGCTGGCGCAACACATCGGTTGCCCAGTAGAGACCTTGCGCCACACCTTGGACGCCGTGCAAGAGGGCCAAGACCCGGTCACAGGCCGCCACTTCAAGCGCAGCTTGGAAGCGCCGTTTCATGCCATTCGCGTGACCGGGGCTTTGTTTCACACCCAAGGCGGGCTCGACATCAATGCCCAATGCCAAGTTCTGCGCCCCGACGGCAGCGCCTTGCCCAATCTGCTGGCCGCAGGGGGCGCGGCGCGCGGTGTGTCGGGCGATGCGGTGTGGGGCTATTTGTCGGGCAATGGGCTGCTCAGCGCCATCGCGGGCGGCTTTATTGCGGCACACACCGCTGCAAACATGGCGGCACAGACCGCCACACACACCCAAGCTTGAGGGAGACGCTCCATGAATTTGAAACAACGTTTGAACCAGCCCGAGGTGTTGCTGGCCCCCGGTGTGTACGACGCCTTCAGCGCCTTGATCGCTGAACAGGCGGGCTTTGAGGCGCTGTATTTGTCGGGTGCCTCGGTGGCCTACACCTTGCTCGGGCGCTCGGACATTGGCTTGACCACGGCCAGCGAGGTGGCGCACACCTTGGCACACATCACCGACCGCGTGCGCGTGCCCGTGATCGTGGATGCCGATACCGGCTTTGGCAATGCCTTGAATACGCAACGCACCGTGCGCGAGTTTGAGCGTGCCGGCGCGGCGATGATTCAACTGGAAGACCAAACCTTCCCCAAGCGCTGCGGCCATTTGGATGGCAAAGGCGTGGTGCCCGTGGCCGAGATGGAAGGCAAGTTGCGCGCTGCGCTGGATGCGCGGCATTCGTCAGACACCTTGATCTTGGCGCGCACCGATGCGGTGGCTGTGGAAGGCTTTGACGCGGCGCTGGAACGCGCCGAGCGTTACTTGGCTTGCGGTGTGGATGCCTTGTTCATCGAAGCCGTGCGCAGCCCCGAGCAAATGAACACCGCGTGCCAGCAGTTTGCACAGCGCGTGCCGATGCTGGCCAACATGGTGGAGGGCGGTAAAACCCCGGTGCAAAGCGCCGACGTGTTGGGGCAACGCGGCTACAAGATTGTGATTTTTCCGGGCGGCACCGCACGCGCGGTGGCGCACACCCTGCAAGGCTATTACGCCAGCTTGCACCAACACCAAACCACCTTGCCGTGGCAACACCAGATGCTCGACTTTGACGGGTTGAATGCGGTGATTGGCACGCCTGAGTTGCTGGCGCAGGGCAAGCGTTTCGAGTGAGTGGGGCTTCTGACTTCAAGAAGCTCAGTGGTAATCGTCTTCGCGTTGGTGGCGAATGGCGCCGATGATGACGGTGCTGTTGTCTACAACCTCGAACAGAGCGACATAGCCTGTGTGGCCAAACGGGATGATCAGTTCACGAACAAAAGAACTGGCGCCTACCTTGCGACAGGCAAATGGAGAAGTGCTCAAAAATGCGATGCCGTCTTTGATGGCTTGCACCGCTTTGTCCGCAATGTTGAGATCGCCCGTTGCACTGTCCAATTCACGTTGCAGCGCGAAGTCAAACAGTTGCTCCAAATCTTCTGCTGCCGCTTTGCTGAACAAAACTCGGTAAGTCATCCGCCGCGCCGCGCCTTGTTTTTTTTGGCAGTTGCCAGCTTGGCTTCGAGTTTGGCAATCACCTGTTCAGCTGGGATACCACTGGCGTCGCGCTGGGTTGCTTCGATGGCAGCCATGCCGCGCCTCACAAACTCGGCCTGAGTCTTGCGCTTGGTGACCGTGCTGCGAACCGCATTCTCAACGAATTGCGACAACGACTCACCTTCTTCCAGCACACCTTCGAGTTCGAGCCGAAAGTCAGGGGCAACACGGATGGGGGGAAGTGTGGCTGTTTTCATGTGTTGATTGTATTGCAAATGCTATGCAAGTCCAGCCATTCACAACACCCTGCGTGCATCACGCTGCGCTGAAGCTGCAACACATCTGACCCAGCACACCAAAATCCATCGACACCGTGTCTTGCGGTTCGAACTCAAGCGGAACCAGGCATGTGCCGGTGGTCACGGTTTGGCCTGCTGCCAAGGTGATGCCCAGTGCGGACAGTTCATTGGCGAGCCAGGTGAGTGCGATGCGCGGGTCGCCCAGCACGTTGGCACCGATGCCGTCGCGCTCAAGCCGTTGCCCCACCTTGCCGACGACGCGGTGTGACGCCAAGTCGATTTGTCGCCACAAGTCTGGCGCTTGGGGGCCGAGCACAAATTGGTGGCCGCAGGCGTTGTCGGCAATCAGTTGCGCAGCGCCCACTTTGGCGAAGTCTGCATAGCGCGAGTCGGGCACCTCGATGGCAAGGTACAAGGCTGACACGGCATCGAGCACCTCGCTGAGGGCATAGGGCGTTGCACGCGGCGGCAGATCGCGCCCCATGCGAAAAGCAAACTCGGCCTCTGCCACGCGCATGCGGTTGGCGCCGAAGGGCAGTGTGTCGCCGTGGCGGTAAACCATCTCGGCCAACAGGCGGCCTGCAATGGGTCCGTCGATGCCAATGTGTTGTTGACCGGCTGTGCTGGTGGCAGCGATCTTCCAGCCAAACAAGGCCTGTGGGCTGAGGGCTTCGAGATGGGCTTGTATGGCATAGCCTTGCGCGCGTTCGGTGGGGCACAGGGCAGGTGGCAAGGCTGCCAATGTGGTGCCTGCTTGCCAATGCCGTAAGAGCAGTTCGTTGGCTGCTTTTGTTGTGATTGTGTCCACGGGGGTGATCCTGTTTTGTTAGCGGGGAGTTTATGTGTGGGGGAGGGCGTGCTGGGTAACGGTTTGTATTGTGAGGGGGTGTTACTGATCCAATTAGGTTGGTGAGTCAGCTATCGTTGATGACTGGTATGCAGCGGTTGCGGTCATCGAAGGTCGCGAGCTGTACTGCAACTATCAGCCGAAGCAGCTGATCACGTGTGACGGCTTTTGAGTACTGAGCTGATCGTACGTAGAAGCAGATTACGGGCCGAAGATGTCCTTTTTCAGCTGGTCATAGATCACCATACCTGGCTTGATCATGGTTGCCAACGTATTGCGCATGAAAGAGTTCCTGTCGTTACCAACCTGAACTAGGCCCAAGATCCTTTTGGTCTCCGCATATATCGCACCGGCTGCCGACTTAACATCGTCGGGTGGGTTTCCGCGTCCGACGCTGTCGGCGATAGCTTTCTGCTTTGCAGCCAGGACGGTCGCAAACTCTGCCTGCTTGCCGACAGACGCACAGAGTGCCTCGAGGACTTCATCGTCGAATACATAAGCCTCGATATGGCGACGCTTCAGCACAGTGATGCCCTGTGCGTTCAATGCGGCGACATCAGCCGGTGCATGATCGTCGAGGTCTATGAGGCGTGCGACTTTCATGCCAGCAGCGATTCGTGGAAGCGCGAGGGCTAGGCCAAGGAAGTCTCCTGACACTTGGCTGGCACTGCCGGCCGAGATGAAGGTTACATCGGGAAGCTCGTGAGCAAAGATCGTCGTGTAGATCTTTGCATCCTGCTCGACGTTTTTGCCATTCACGGCACCCACCGGATTGCCTTCGCAGATCACGACCTGACTTGGTGCCACGAGGCTCGATAGATCGTCGAGGGCTACGTCTAGAACGCTTTGCCAGAAAGCCTTCGTAGGTATCTGTGGCGTAATGACAACCGGATTGTCGAAATCGCAGCCACCAAAATCCAGAAATACGACAGAGCTCGGATCGGCTAAATGCAGTTCGCGTGCCTTGCGCATCATGCCTATCGAATGCGACGCAATCCACAGCTGCGAATTACCGGGAATCATTCCCAGCAATTCCTCCAAAAGTGCGCCCTGAACCTTGGTATTCATATGCGTCTCGGGCTCGTCGATGCAATAGATCGAGTCCTGGTAAACACTTCGTTTTATAGCGATATCGAGTATCAAGTCGAACGCGGCCTTCTCGCCACCCGACAAGTTCTGGTACGCGAAGTTCTTGACGCCGCCTTTGTCAAATCGAAATGTGCCGTTGTTCAGCGGATTACCAATGCCAGCCAGCTTCAGATTGGGAAAGATACGATTGAAGGGTTCACGCGTAGCACCAAGGACCTTATCCCGAAAGGCGCCCATCGTAGTGCCCTCCGCCTCGTTGATGAAAACATCCTCCATCGCTTGTG
>CAITHK010000056.1 GCA_903892175.1 uncultured Burkholderiales bacterium
ATGTAAATGCCCTGCAGCACCACAAACACCAGCATGAGGCCTAGGCCGCCAAACAGCTTGAAGCTGACCCAGGTGTCGGTGTCAAAGTTGTCTGCCACCCACAGGTTCAAAAAACCCATGCCAGTGAAAAATACGGCCCAACAGTGCAACAGCACACGCCAAGCGTGGTCGGGCAGGGTGAGCTGAGTGCCCATGAGCTGGCGCAGTAAATTGCGCTTGAACACCACGTGACCGATCCACAACGCACTGCCCATGAGCCAGTACAACACGGTGGGCTTCCATTTGATGAAAGTTTCGTCTTGGGTGATCAAGGTGGCGCCTCCAAACACCACGATGACACCGAGGCTCACCCACTGCATGGGTTCGACAAAACCATTTTTGCGCCACATCCAAGCAATCTGACCTATGGTGGCCACGATGGCGACCGCAGTGGCCGCAAAGATGCCAAAGGCTTTGAAGACAACAAAGAACAAAATGATGGGAAAAAAATCGAGGAATATTTTCATGGTTCTGCCTCACTCTTTGGGCACAAAGTCGAGGGAGGCCGAGTTCATGCAATACCGCAAACCGGTAGGTGCAGGCCCATCGGGAAACACATGGCCAAGATGCGCGCCACATTGGGCGCACACGGTTTCAACCCGCACCATGCCGTGGCTGATGTCACGGTGCTCGGCAATGGCCGACGCATCGGCCGCTTGGCTGAAACTGGGCCAACCGCAACCGGCATCAAATTTGGTGTCTGATTGAAACAATTTGGCATCACAACAGATGCAGTGGTAAGACCCATCGGCCCAATGGCTTTCGTATTTGCCAGTGAAGGGCCGCTCGGTTGCAGCGTGGCGGGTGACTTCAAATGCCACAGGTTCAGCCTGTTTGGCGGCCAAAATGTCACGCCATTGGGCGTCGGTTTTTTTCATGGTCATGAGGAACAACTGATTTCGATGGATGACGCCCATTCTGGCGCAAGATTGGCCCAAGCCTCGTGTGCCGGGTGTTCGTCAAAAGGCTGCTGGAGCACCGTCAGCAACGATCGCACCATGCCAAAGTCACTTGTCTTGGCCTGTTGGATGGCCAGTTCACCCAGGTGGTTGCGCAAAATGTATTTGGGGTTGGTTTGCAGCATCTGCAAGCCCACATGGCGACGGTCAGCTTCCCCCAGCCGCGCTTCGTATTGGGTACGCCAAGCATCGAACATCTCGCGGTGAAGAAACAAATCACGCACAGGTTCAAAGGCATGGCGCAAATGTGACGACTCATGCACGGCTTGACTCAATCGGCGCCACATCACCGTGAAGTCCACGCGGTCTTGCTGCATGGCTTGCAACAGCGTCTCCACCAAAGCGCGGTCGCCTTCGTGTGCATCGGTCAACCCAAGCTTGGCACGCATGCGATGGTCCAACGCTTGGGGAAACAACGTTTTGTAAGTCTCCAGTGCCGCCAAAGCAGGCTCTTGGGCGTCCATGAGTGGCATCAAGGCCTGGCCCAAACAAAACAAGTTCCAGTAAGCCACTTGGGGTTGGCGCGCATAGGCATAGCGGCCCGACGTGTCGGAGTGGTTGCAGATGTGCCCCGGATCAAAGCCATCCATGAACTGAAAAGGTCCGTAATCGAGCGTCAAACC
>CAITHK010000057.1 GCA_903892175.1 uncultured Burkholderiales bacterium
CTCTCGTTTTTGGACTGGGACATCCTGAGCAAGTTTGTCTCAAAGGGCTTGTTTTTCAGCGTGGAGCTCACCATCGTCGCCACCCTCGGCGGTGTGCTGTTTGGCACTTTGCTCGCGCTCATGCGCTTGTCGGGCAACAAGTTGTTGGCGACGCCTGCGGTGGTTTATGTGAACGGCATGCGCTCGATCCCGCTGCTGATGGTGATTCTGTGGTTCTATTTGCTCATCCCCTCCTTGATCGGTCGCCCCATTGGGGCCGAGCTATCGGCCACCATCACCTTTGTGGCGTTTGAGGCGGCGTACTTCAGCGAGATCATGCGTGCGGGCATCCAGTCGATCTCGCGCGGGCAGGTGTTTGCCGGCCAGGCCTTGGGGCTGACCTACGGACAGAACATGCGCTTGGTGGTCTTGCCTCAGGCCTTTCGCAACATGCTGCCGGTGCTGTTGACGCAGACCATCATCTTGTTTCAAGACACCTCGCTGGTGTATGCCATTGGGGCCTATGACTTGCTCAAAGGCTTTGTCACCGCAGGCAAGATTTACGGTCGCCCCGAAGAGGCTTACCTGCTGGCCGCGGTGGTGTATTTCGTCATTTGTTATGGCCTGTCGGCCTTGGTGCGACGCTTGCAAGCGCGCATTGCCATCATCCGTTGAGCCTGGAGAATAAGCTGTGATCGAACTCAAAAACGTCTCCAAGTGGTATGGCCCCGTGCAGGTGCTGACCGACTGCTCCACCACCATCCAACGCGGTGAAGTGGTGGTGGTGTGCGGCCCTTCGGGCTCGGGCAAGTCCACCCTGATCAAAACCATCAACGCGCTGGAGCCGTTTCAGCAAGGCGAGATTTTTGTGGATGGCGTGGCCGTACACGACAAGCAAACCAACCTGCCCAAACTGCGCAGCCGCGTGGGCATGGTCTTTCAGCACTTCGAATTGTTCCCCCATCTCTCGGTCACCGAGAACCTCACCATGGCGCAAGTCAAGGTGCTGGGGCGCAGCGCCGATGAAGCGCGTGCTCATGGCCTGAAATACCTAGAGCGTGTGGGCCTGATGGCCCACAAAGACAAATTTCCGGGCCAACTCTCCGGCGGGCAACAGCAACGCGTGGCCATTGCCCGCGCCCTGAGCATGGACCCCATCGTGATGCTGTTTGACGAGCCCACCTCCGCCCTTGACCCCGAGATGGTGGGCGAGGTGCTGGATGTGATGGTGGACTTGGCGCATGAGGGCATGACCATGATGTGCGTGACCCACGAAATGGGCTTTGCCCGCAAGGTGAGCAGCCGCGTGATCTTCATGGATGTGGGCGGCAAAATTTTGGAAGACTGCTCCAAAGACGAGTTCTTCAACCACCCCGAAAACCGCCAGCCCCGCACCAAAGAGTTCTTGAACAAAATATTGCAGCACTGAGTTAATTGGGGTCAGAACCCAATCAACTTGGATGCACGGAGGGTGTCGCGCCGGAGGCGGTTGCGCGGTTAGGGCACAGCTCCCGCGCACAGCGAGCCCAGCCGCAAGGCCCCACAAAACAAGTTCGAAGACAATGGCGGACATGACGCAAGAACTCACCATCACACGCCCCGACGACTGGCACCTGCATGTGCGCGACGGCGCTGCTTTGAACACCGTGGTGCCCCACACCGCCGCTGAATTTGGCCGGGCCATCATCATGCCCAACCTCAAGCCACCGGTCACCACCGCGGCCCAAGCCTTGGCCTACAAACAGCGCATCTTGGCTGCTGTGCCGCAAGGCGTGCACTTTGAGCCGTTGATGACGCTCTACCTCACAGACAACTTGCCTGCTGACGAAATTGCCCGCGCCAAAGACGCTGGCGTGGTCGCCGCCAAGCTCTACCCCGCCGGTGCCACCACCAACAGCGATGCCGGTGTGACCGACTTGCGCAAAACCTACAAGACCTTGGAGGCCGTGCAAAAGGCCGGCATGTTGCTGCTGGTGCATGGCGAGGTGACGTCCAGCGACATTGACTTGTTTGACCGCGAAGCGGTGTTCATCGACACCCAGCTCATCCCGCTGCGCCGCGACTTTGCGGAACTCAAAATTGTGTTCGAGCACATCACCACACGCGAGGCAGCGCAGTATGTGGCGCAGAGTGATGCCTTCACGGCGGCAACCATCACCGCGCACCACTTGCTCTACAACCGCAACGCCATCTTCACGGGTGGTATTCGTCCACACTTTTATTGCTTGCCCGTGTTCAAGCGCGAGGTGCACCGCCAAGCCTTGGTGCAAGCTGCCACGGGTGGCTCACCCAAGTTCTTCTTGGGCACCGACAGCGCGCCCCACCCGGCCCACCTCAAAGAGCATGCCACCGGCTGCGCGGGTTGCTACACCGCGCACGCGGCCATGCCTTTGTATGCCGAGGTCTTTGACAACGCCGGTGCGTTGGACAAGCTGGAAGGTTTTGCGAGTTTTCATGGCGCCGACTTTTACGGCTTGCCGCGCAACAGTGGCACCCTCACGCTGCGTCGCGAGAGCTGGACACCGCCGGAGAGCTTTGCGTTTGGCGACACTGAACTCAAGCCCCTGCGCTCTGGCGAGTCGCTGCCTTGGCGCGTGGTCTAACGCCTGCGCCCAGCACCTTGGCAGGTGCGGTGCTGGCCGACATCGATTGGGCGCAGCCCTGGTTCGCGCCTTGGCAAAACCCTGGCGAACAAGTGACCCAAAACGCGCTGCGCTTGCACAGCGTGGCCCAAGCGCTGAACGCCCAACCGCCAGCGAACCCTCGCAGCTGCGTGGCGTTCGTCGCGCAATCTGAGCTTGCGCCTAAGCAGGCCTACGAAGACTTCATTTTTCAGCAAGGCCGTGTCCCCACGCGCGACGGCTTGCACGACTTTTTCAATGGACTGTGCTGGCATCGGTTTCCGCTGGCCAAGCAACGCCTCAACGCCTTGCAAGCCTCCGAGATCGCTCACCAAGGCGTGGGCGCCACCCGAGGCCCGGTGCGAGATGCCTTGACCTTGTTTGACGAGAACGCTGTGCTGCTGCAACTGCCCGATGCGCTGTGGCAGGCCCTGCAAGCGCGGGACTGGCGCAGCTTGTTGGTGTACCAACGCGCCCAATGGCAACACGTGCACATCGTGTTGTTTGGACATGCCTTGCTGGAGAAGTTGGTCACGCCCTACGCCTCCATCACCGGCCACGTGTACCGCATTGCCGCTGAGGTGGACGCCCAAGACGATGCCGCCCTAGACGCCTGGCTCAGCGCCGATTTGCAGCCTGAAAAACTCGCCACCAAACCGTTTGAACCTTTGCCCGTGTTGGGCGTGCCAGGTTGGTGGCCTGCCAACGAAGCGTCTGACTTTTATGACAACGCCCAGGTGTTTCGTCCTAAAAACCGTGGGGCTATGCGTTGACGCACTTGAATTGAGGGGCTTTGTGCCTCATATTCACGCTCAGTGCGCCAACGGGCGTGCTGAATAACTCGAGGAGTGTCCTACATGAAACGCATTCTTTTGTTCGTTCTCACCAACCTCGCTGTCATGGTGGTGCTGGGGGTCGTCGCCAGTTTGCTGGGTGTCAACCGCTACCTCACTGCCAACGGCTTGAACCTTTCGGCCTTGTTGGGCTTTTCGCTGGTCATGGGCTTTGGCGGCGCCATCATTTCGCTCTTGATGAGCAAATGGATGGCCAAGATGTCCACGGGTGCCGAGGTCATCACCCAACCCCGCTCGCCAGACGAGGCTTGGATTTTGGACACCGTGCAACGCCTGTCACACAACGCTGGCATTGCCATGCCTGAAGTTGCCATTTACGACGGCGAACCCAACGCCTTTGCCACCGGCGCCTTCAAAAACTCGGCCTTGGTGGCGGTGTCTTCTGGCTTGCTGCAAGGCATGACGCGAGAAGAAGTCGAAGCGGTCTTGGGCCACGAAATTGCGCACATCTCCAACGGCGACATGGTCACGCTCGCCCTTATCCAAGGCGTGCTCAACACCTTCGTGGTGTTCTTGAGCCGCGTGGTGGGCTACTTTGTGGATGGCATGTTGCGCAAGAACGATGAGCAGTCGAGCGGCCCCGGTATCGGCTACTACGTGACCAGCTTTGTGCTCGACATCGTGCTGGGCTTTGTGGCCAGCATGATCGTGGCCTGGTTCAGCCGCCAGCGCGAGTTCCGTGCCGATGCGGGATCAGCCCAGTTGTTGGGGCGCAAGCAACCCATGATCAACGCGCTGGGTCGTTTGGGCCAGATGCAAGCCGGTGTGCTGCCCAGCAGTGTGTCGGCCATGGGCATCACCGGTGACTTGGGCAAGTTGTTTGCCACCCACCCACCTCTGGAAGAACGCATTGCGGTGCTGCAGGCCGCGCAAGGCCAATGAGCCTTCAATAGCCCAGTGCCTTCTCAATCGCCTGCCGCTTGACGGTGGGTTTGGGGCACTGGCCTTTGGGCAACTCGAACCAGCTGCGCACATCGTTCTCGAGACCGATGCCGTGCATGAAGTTGTATATGGCCTTCTTCAAACCTCGGCCCAGCAGGTCGTGGTCGGTGCCAGTGGGGTCGACAAAGCCAATGTCGTTTTCACCAAACGTCACCGGTGGGTTGGGCACCAGCGTGATGCCGTAGGCCGCCGGGTCTTTTCCCACGGGTGAGTGCACCGTGCAGGCAAAGCGGTGAAAGAAGCCGCTCTGAATACACCCGTTTTCAAACAGCTGGCGCACATACTCCAACGCATCCACCGTGTCTTGCAGGGTCTGGGTCGGAAAGCCGTACATCAGGTAAGCGTGCACCAAGATGCCCGCGTCTGAAAAGCCTTTGGTCACGCGCGCCACTTGGTCCACCGAGACGCCTTTTTTCATCAAGGCCAGCAAGCGGTCGGAGGCGACTTCCAGGCCACCCGACAGGGCAATGCAGCCACTCTCGGCCAACAACTCAGCCAACTCAGGCGTGAAGGTTTTCTCGAATCGGATGTTGCCCCACCACGAGATGCGCAACTCGCGCCGCAAAATCTCTTCGGCCATGGCCTTCAGGGCTTTGGGGGGCGCGGCTTCGTCCACCAAGTGGAAACCGGTTTGTCCGGTCTCGGCCACGATGGCCTCGATGCGGTCGACCAAGGTGTTGGCAGACGCGGCGTCGTAGCGTGAGATGTAGTCCAAGCTCACGTCGCAAAAGCTGCATTTCTTCCAGTAGCAGCCGTGGGCCACGGTGAGCTTGTTCCAGCGGCCATCGCTCCACAGCCGGTGCATGGGGTTGAGCATGTCCAGCAGCGACAGGTAGCGGTCAAGCGGCAGGCCGTCCCAGGTGGGCGTGCCCACGTCTTCAAACGCCACATCGGGCTCAGCCCAGTTGACATAGCGCACTTGGGCGCTGTCTGCATCGCGCACAAAGGTGCGCACCAAGCGTTGCGCGCTGCGCTGGCCTTGCAGGTGGGCGAGCAGCGCCAGCAAAGGGCGCTCGCCCGCGTCCAGCGTGATGTAGTCCACATAGTCAAACAGGCGTGGCTCAGACAAGTTGCGCAACTCGGTGTTGACAAAACCGCCGCCCATGGCGATCACGGTGTGTGGGTAGTGCGCTTTGATGGTTTGCGCGATACGCAGCGCGGCATACACCGCACCGGGGAATGGCACCGACAACAGCACCAGTTGCGGCTGGTGCTGCGCCATGCTCTGCAAGGTCAAGTCGTGCAGCACCTCGTCGACCAAGCTGGGCGCGTCGGCCAAGGCTTGGGCCAGGGGCTCAAAACTGGCTTGGCTGCTGGCCAGCGACTCGGCGTAACGCACAAACTCAAACCGTGGGTCCACCGCGTCGCGCAGCACATCGGCCAGGTCGTTGAGGTACAGCGTGGCCAGATGGCGCGCACGGTCTTGCTGACCCAAGGCACCAAAGGCCCAGGCCAGCGAGTCGCCGCCATCTCCTTCGATGTCATACGCGTCCAGTGCGGCGAAGCGCGGCCCTTCGGGCAGCAGACCACGCCCGGCAATGCGGTGGCTCAGCGTGGCGTCGCGCCCTTGCAAAAAAGCAATCGTGGGGGCGATGGTGTGGTGGTAACGGGCGAAGTGGTCGAGGAAGAAATTCACGCACGCGCTGCGCGCCTCCACGGCCAAGCCCAGGGCGCGTTCGCGCACCCGCAGCAGGCCTTCGGGCGTGAACAAGGCCAACACCAGCTTCAAGGCCAAGTCGTCTTGCACGGCATCTACCCCTTGCCCACGCAAAAAACCCGTCAAGTACGCGGTGGACGGGTAGGGGGTGTTGAGTTGCGTCATCGGTGGGATGAGGCTCAACACCCGCAAAGCGGGTGGGGCTGGAGGGCGGGTGTTCACAACTGGAGTGCTCAGTGCGGAGGGCGGCCAGGTTGGCCTCGCCCATGCGTGGCGTTCAGGCGGGCAGGTAGCCTTCCACCGACAGGTAGCGTTCACCTGTGTCGTAGTTGAAGCCCAGCACGCTGGCGCCCGCAGGCAGCTCAGGCAATTTTTGAGCAATGGCTGCCAGCGTGGCGCCCGATGAAATGCCCACCAGCAAGCCCTCTTCGCGGGCGCTGCGGCGACCGTATTCACGGGCAACTTCGGCGTCCACTTGGATCACGCCATCGAGCACAGCGGTGTCGAGGTTTTTGGGAATAAAGCCCGCGCCAATGCCTTGGATCGGGTGCGGTGCAGGTTGTCCGCCCGAGATGACGGGCGAGGCCGCTGGCTCCACGGCAAACACTTTCAGCGCGGGCCATTTGGCCTTGAGCACGCGCGCCACACCGGTGAGGTGACCGCCGGTGCCCACGCCCGTGATGAGCGCGTCCAGGTGTGAGAAGTCGGCCAAGATTTCTTGCGCCGTGGTGCGCACGTGCACCTCGATGTTGGCCGGGTTTTCAAACTGTTGTGGAATCCAGGCGCCGGGTGTGGCCGCAGCCAGTTCTTGGGCCCGGGCAATGGCCCCCTTCATGCCTTTTTCGCGTGGGGTCAAGTCAAAGCTGGCGCCATAGGCCAGCATCAGGCGACGGCGCTCGATCGACATGCTGTCGGGCATCACCAACACCAGCTTGTAGCCCTTGACCGCAGCCACCATGGCCAGGCCCACACCGGTGTTGCCGGAGGTGGGTTCGATGATGGTGCCACCGGGCTTCAAGGCGCCTGACTTTTCGGCGTCTTCGATCATGGCCAAGGCGATGCGGTCTTTGATCGAGCCGCCCGGGTTGGTGCGTTCAGACTTAATCCACACCTGGTGCGTGTCGCCAAACAAGCGCTGGATGCGGATGTGGGGCGTGTGGCCGATGGTGTCGAGAACGGTGTTGGCTTTCATGCGTGGCTCCTGGTCGTGTGTGAAG
Organism: uncultured Burkholderiales bacterium; assembly: GCA_903892175.1. Lineage (GTDB taxonomy): Bacteria > Pseudomonadota > Gammaproteobacteria > Burkholderiales > Burkholderiaceae_C > Limnohabitans. The sequence continues at coordinate 7,271 of CAITHK010000057.1, forward strand.
AGTGAATGATGCAGGTGGGGCAGATTGTGTCAGTGCCGGGCTTGTTGGCGTTGGCGCTTGGCCATCAGTTGGTGTGCAAGGGCTTCGCCCACTTTGATGCCGTCCACTGCGGCCGACAAAATGCCGCCCGCGTAGCCAGCGCCTTCGCCTGCGGGGTAAAGCCCCGCCATGTTGGGGCTTTGCAGCGTGTGGTCGTCGCGCGCCATGCGCAGGGGCGAGGAGGTGCGGGTTTCAACCCCCGTCATCACCGCGTCGCGCATGTCAAAGCCTTTGATCTTTTGGCCAAACACCGGCAAGGCTTCGCGCATGGCCGCAATGGCGTAGGACGGCAAGGCGCTGTCCAAGCTCACCATCTTCACGCCGGGTTTGTAGGACGGCTCCACCGTGCCCAAAGTGGTCGAGGCGCGACCTGCCACAAAGTCGCCCACCAGCTGTGCGGGCGCTTCGTAGGTGCCCCCGCCCAAGGTGTAGGCGTGTGATTCGAGCTGGCGCTGCAACACCATGCCGGCCAGCGGGTGAAAACCGCCCGGTGCGTCGCGCGTGTCGTGGCGCACGCTGTGTGGAATGTTGTGGCCTAAGTCTTCGTCCAAGGCGGCTTCAAACGCCCCCGGGTCGGTGGGGTAGTCGCGCGGGTCAATGCCCACCACGATGCCGGCGTTGGCATTTCGTTCGTTGCGCGAGTACTGGCTCATGCCGTTGGTCACCACGCGGTGCGGCTCGCTGGTGGCCGCCACCACCGTGCCGCCCGGGCACATGCAAAAGCTGTACACCGCACGGCCATTGGCGGCATGGTGCACCAGCTTGTAATCGGCGGCACCCAGCAAAGGGTGGCCTGCATGTTGGCCCCAGCGCGCACGGTCAATCACGCTTTGGGGGTGTTCAATGCGCACGCCCACGGAAAATGGCTTGGCTTCCATCGCCACGGCATGGCGGTGCAGCATGGTGAAGGTGTCGCGTGCGCTGTGGCCCAAGGCGATCACTACATGGTGTGCATTCAGGGTGTGGGTCTCGCCACTCGTCAGATCGAACACGCGCAAGCCGCGCACTTGGCGTGGCCTGGTGTGGTCGGCGGTGGAGGTGTGGCTGTGGGTGTCAGATGGTGCATCTTCGTAAAGCAAGTCCACTACCCGCTGTTCAAAGCGCACCTCACCCCCTAAGCGGATGATTTCTTCGCGCAGGCCTTCCACCACCTTCACCAATTTGAAGGTGCCCACGTGTGGATGCGCGGCCCACAAAATTTCTTCAGGTGCGCCAAAGCGCACCAGCTCTTGCATGACCTTGCGGCCCAAGTGCCGAGGGTCTTTGATTTGGCTGTACAGCTTGCCGTCGGAAAAGGTGCCAGCACCCCCTTCGCCAAACTGCACATTGCTCTCTGCCTTGAGCACATGTTTGCGCCACAAACCCCAGGTGTCTTGGGTGCGTTGACGCACCGAGGTGCCGCGTTCGATCACGATGGGCTTGAACCCCATTTGCGCCAACACCAAGGCCGCAAAGATGCCGCAAGGCCCAAAGCCCACCACCACGGGGCGCTCGCCCTCGGTACTGCCCCAGTCGCCTGGGGCATGGGTTGGGGGTTGCCAAGCCATGGCCGGTGTGGGGTGGATGTGGGGGTGCTGTGCGTGTTGGGCCAACAAGGCGGCTTCTTGGGTGGGGTCTGCTAGCGTGACGTCCACGATGTAGACCACCAGCAATTTTTTGCGCGCATCAAAGCTGCGCTTGAACACGTCCAGGGTGGCAATGGCTGACGGTGCCAGCCCCAGGGCCTGCGCTGCCATCTGGCGCAAGGTTTCTATGGGGTGAGGCACCGCATGGCGGTCGGCCTCGGTTTCTGCGGGCGCATCCGCTGCCCGGCGCTGGGGCAACGGCAAGTCGGACAGAGGGAGTTTGAGTTCAGAGAGTCGAATCACAAGCATGGGGCCCGTGGTGATCGGGCAAAGCAAAGAGTGAGGGGAGTCATTATCGGCGGATAATCGGCAGCGTGAAGCTCACCAGGCCGTCGCCGGTGCAAGCCGCAAGGTCAACGCGCAAGCGTTGGGCAGAAATGCCGCATTGGAGGAACGTCCGGACTGCATAGGACAGCGCAAGAGGTAACACCTCTCCACCGTGAGGTGAGGATCAGAGCAACAGAGACGAGCCGCTTTAGTGCGGGTGAAACGGGCAATCTCTGCGCGCAGCAATACCAAGTAGGCCAACGTTGAGGCGGTTCGCTGAGTTGGCGGGTAGGTAGCACCGAGCCGAGTGGGTGACCCTCGGCCCAGATTAATGACGGTCACGGGGTGGGCAACCACCCTGCACAGAATCCGGCGTATCGGTGGGCTTCACACTTTTAATTTCATCACTGATTAAGTGATCGCCCTTGAATCCAATGGGTTGACCGTGTTAGGGCGCTTTGCTAAGTATTTCATAGAGTTGTCTCTACGTTTGGGGTGACCTGATGAGCTTGATAAGCGCATGCTAAGCATTCGTTAGGCGGGGACACAAAGTTCAATCATTGACCGACTTAAGTCAGCCATGAGCTCAGAAACGATAACCCAGACGGATCACGTAGTCGGTTGGATTGATAGTCAAATCGCCAGAGGTTACGGCACCCGACCCAATAAACGTCGCAGTCGTTTTAATCGGAATGTAACTAATTGAGGCATTGATGCTCCACTTGTCATCAATGTTGTAGATCACGCCTGCGTTATAAACCGGTGCCCAAGAGGCACTAAGACTAGCCGAGGTTCCCGCCATAGCGTTCACAGTAGGGTCTGCTGTATTTGCTGCAATTGACTTGAACGAGGCATGGGTAACACCGAGGCCCAAATATGGGCGCAATTGATCTGTTGATGTTCTGAAAAGATACTTGGCAACTGCGGTAGGACTCAGAGATTTTGCTGATGACGCACCTGGATAAGTGGCATGCGTTGCAGGAGCATTCAAATCAACAATCAATTTTGGTGGAATACCTATCGTTACCTCAACGCCAAAATTATCTGTGTACATGTGCAACCACCCCACGGATAAAGTAGTTGTCGGGGCGATATCTGCAGAAGAGCCAATGAGCGCACCTTGAAAAGTAGGTGAATTAGAAGTCACCGTACCCATGGATACATTGGGATTGATAGATGCAATGCCTACGCCAATGATGTTGTCTCCTGCCTTTTGAGCAAAAGCACCAGTGGCCAACAGTGTGGCCGTCATGATGCTAATTTGAACGAATTTATTCATACCAAGTGTATTTTTTGTTTTAAAAAAAGTCGCAAAAAAGCCCCACCGCTTTTTCAGCTATGGGGCTTTGATAGTTCTGAATCCTTAACTGGCGAAAGCCAGCAGTGGATCAGAAGTCGTGTTGCATACCAACGGCCATCATCTTGATCTGTGCGCCGTTTGCGACGTTAGCAGCAGATGAATAGTTACCACCACTCATGTTGTAGTTGACATTGGCACCGTTCTTGATGGTGTGGTAAGCGGTATAAATGTGTGTACGCTTAGACAGGTTTTGACGGTAGCCCAAGGTGTAGGCTGTGGCGCCAGTGCTTGCAACGTCAGCACCGCTGGCATCCTTCAAGTTGTTGGCTTTACCCCACTGTGCAACCAACATGTTGTTGGTGCCCAAGTCGTGTTCGAGCACGAAGCCATAGCCAGAATCTTTACCTGTACCAGTGTTGGCAGTTAAGAGTCCAGAGGTGCCGCCAGCCAAAGCCAAAGCAGCTGCGCCGTTGGTCAAATCTGTGCGCTTTTTGTTCCACATTTGTGCAGAAACAATGCTGGTGTTTGAAGCGCCTGCGTATTTGTAGCCCAGACCGTATTTGAATGCCGAGCGGTCAAAGCTGTCAGCGCCAGAAGCTGAAGGAGAGTTGTGTGATGTTTGATAGTCAATCAAGCCAACAATCTGACCAGATGTGTACTGCAGCTTGCCGCCAGCATATTGGCCGTTGGTAATGCCAGTGGTTGCCGTACCGGTTTGGATAGAAGCCTCACCAGTAGCACCGCCCATACGTCCTGCATAAACTTGCGAACCAGCGAATGCACCGGCGTCGCTGTTGAAGTTGATCATGACCATGTTTTCCAAACGAACGCCGTAGACGCCCACGCCACCGTTTTGCAGGTTGGTGAAGGAGTCAGAACCCAAGTGACGTGAACCAGCTTGGTTCAAAGCACCTTGAGTCCACCACACGTTTTGGCGGCCCAAACGGATTTCAGCCAGGTTGTTACCGTAGTACAAACGGCCTTCACGTGAGCACCATTCGGAGGTGTTGACGTTGGCAGTTCCAGCTTGGCCTGTGTTTGCAGCGTTATCGATGTTGATACCTGTTTCGCAATACACACCAGCACGTGAACCAGCGCCCAAGTCTTCTTGAGCAGCGAAAGTAATGCGTGACGAGGTGTCAGCAACACGGACGCGGCGTGCGAAGTCATAGTTGTGAGTTGCATCGTTGGCTGTGGAGCCAGTGGCTTCGAAAGTTGACACGTCCATGCTGGCGCGGCCAGACAAGGTGACAAAAGATTGAGCGAAAGAGGCAGTGGCAGCCAAAGCAGCCAGGGCAACGAGGGTTTTTGAACTTTTCTTGAAACGTGCGGAC
>CAITHK010000058.1 GCA_903892175.1 uncultured Burkholderiales bacterium
AGCTGACGCCTTCGCGTCAGCCATGCGTCAGCCTGCGCTGCACATCGATATCATCAAAGTCTCAACCTATGAGACGATGGATTGACGAGACGTGGCGTGCACACGATAGTCCGTGCGTTTCAAACCTGTCTCCCTTGAAAGCCCGCTTTGAGTCTTGATGCCCATCTGGTGCGCTTGCACCTGCAATCCCCCGATCCCGCTGCCTTGGCGGCGTTCTACACCCGCTGCTACGACATGCAGCAGCGCACAGTGGGCAACACGCACGTGTGCGAGGCAGCGCAACGCGCTGTTCACAGGTCCCCCGGTCAAGCCAACCAGTTGCACTACGCGCTGTGGGCATGCAACACCCAAGAGGCGTGGGCGCGACTGCGCGCCAAAACAGCGGCTCTGCCCCAGCAAGACCTGAGCGGTTTTGCAGACCTGCCCGCAAACGCCGTGGGTGTGCGGGACCCACAAGGCCTGTGCCTGGTGTTTGTGCCGCCTGAAGCAGCCCCTGCACCCACGGACCTCAGCAGCTCCTTGCCTGGGGCCACCAACCAACACTTCGCCATTCGAACCCAGCAGATCGAGACCTTGCTGACTTTCTACACCGAGCAGTTGGGGTTCATCCTGTCAGACCGGGTGCAAGACGACAGCGGCCAGCTCACCGCCTGCTTCTTGCGCACCGAGCAACTACACCATTGCCTGGCCTTGTTTGGCGCGCCCGTGAACTGCTTTGACCACCAATCGTTTGAAACCCCAAGCTGGAATGACCTCAAAGACTGGGCAGACCACATGGGTCGCCTGCGCACCGAAATCGTGTGGGGCGTCGGGCGCCACGGCCCCGGAGACGACGTGTTTTTCATGGTGCGCGACCCCGATGGCAACTTGGCAGAGATCTCCTCCGAAATTGAAGTCTGTGCACCCGACCGGCCCATGGGCGTGTGGCCCCACGAAGAGCGCACGCTCAATGTGTGGGGCAAAGCCATCATGCGCAGCTGAGGCCCTGGCATGCCCAGCACCCACCGCATCTTGCGCGTGCTCAATGCGTTCACACCGCAGCGGGCTGAGATATCTCCCGAATGGTTGATGGCTGACTTAGGCGCCTCACGGGCCAGCATCTACCGCGACCTGCAGCAGCTCAGCCGTGTGGGCTTGATCGAACGCGTGAGCGAGCGCGGCTACTCGCTGGGACCCAAAATTGTGGAGCTGGATCGGCAAATTCGCCATTCCGACCCGCTGCTGCGCTCGGCCGCAGAAATTCCTGAACAGCTGGCCCGCACCACGGGCGGGCGGGTGCTGATCTGCCGCTTGCATGACGACAAAGTGCTCTGCATCCAAGACACCTCCGGCCAGCACGCCCCTTCTGCCGTGAGTTACGAGCGCGGCAAAGCCATGCCCTTGTACAAAGGCGCGACCTCCAAAATCATCTTGGCACACCTGCCCACCAAAAAGGTGGACGAGCTGTTTGTCAAAGAACAGGCGGCCATCCGCGCTGCCGGCTTGGCACAGACCTTGGAAGAACTTCACCTCTTGCTGAAACAGTGGCGCAGCGAAGGCAGCGTCACCACAGAGGCAGAGCTTGACCCCCCAACGGTTGGCTGCGCGGTTGCCCTGATGCAAGGCAAGCGCGTTCTGGGCAGCTTGAGCGTGGTCTTGCCAGCCCAAGCAGTCAACCCTGCAAAACACGCACGCGACCTGCGCGAGTTGCGCAGCGCAGCGCGGCGCATCGAAGCCCGATTGGCTTTCGACCACAAAAAACCTCTCCCCACTGCGACGAGCCAACCATGAACCCAACTTTGAATTTTGATGTGATCGTGGTGGGCACCGGCCCCACCGGCTTGGTGCTGGCGCATTTGCTGGGCAACCATGGGGTGCGCACCTTGGTGATCGACAAAAACACAGGCCCCGTGGACGAAGCCCGTGCGGTCACCATCGACGACGAAAGCCTGCGCACACTTCAAGCCACGGGCTTGTTGCCCGAGGTGTTGCCCAACGTGGTGCAAGGCTATGGCGTGCACTACTACTCGTGGACGAATCAGCTGTTCGCCAAGATCGAGCCCAGCTCGCGCGAATACGGCTACCCCAAGCGCAACGCCTTTCGCCAGCAGCTGTTGGTGCAAGCCTTGAGCGAAGGCATGGCACGCCAAGGCCATGTCAGCCTGCGCTATGACCATGAGCTGATCAGCCTGGAACAATACACCGACCATGTGAGCGCCACCGTGCAACATGCAGGCCTCACACAAACGCACACAGCCGCTTGGCTGGTGGCCTGTGATGGCGGGCGCAGCACGGTGCGCGAACTGCTGGGCATCGCGCTGGAGGGCAGCACCTACAAAGAAAAATGGTTGATTGCCGATCTGATTGGACGCGCCTCGCCGTTTCGCCACACCCGCACGTACTGCGACCCACAGCGTCCGGCCATTCGCCTGCCCGGCCCGCAAAGCACGGTGCGCTACGAGTTCATGCTGCACCCCGGCGAAGACCCTGAGGCTGTGCTGGAAGACTCGCAGTTGCGCAGTTGGATTCGAGGCCGCGACGCCCAAGACGCTGACCTGCACCTGTTGCGCAAAGTGGTCTACACCTTCCACGCGCGCGTGGCCACAAAATGGCGTGCTGGTCGCGTGCTGCTGGCGGGCGATGCGGCCCACCCCACGCCGCCCTTCGCGGGCCAAGGCATGAACAGCGGCGTGCGAGACGCGGCCAACCTCGCCTGGAAACTGGCGGCCAACCTGCAGCACGGCGCCTCGCCCAAGATGTTGGAGAGCTACCAGCAAGAGCGCAAACCCCACGCCTGGGCCTTGATTCAAATGGCTTTACGCATTGGCGCTTTCATGCAGCCCAAGTCGCGCCTGGGCGCTGCGTTGGCGCAAACCTTGTTGAAAGTGGTGTGCCTCGTACCTGCCGCGCGCGACTACATCTTGCACCTCAAGTTCAAACCCAAGCCCCGTTTCTTTGAGGGTTTTTTTGTGCCCTGGAATATGCCCCAAGCCAAAATTCCCAGCGGCCAGCTGATGACCCAGCCTTTGATGGAGCTGACCAACGGCAACACCATGCTGCTGGACGACTTGTTAGGCACGGGCTATGCCG
>CAITHK010000059.1 GCA_903892175.1 uncultured Burkholderiales bacterium
CCCCTTGGCTGCCAACCAGCTGATCCAAAAGAAACTGGCCGACATGCAAACCGAAATCGCGCTGGGCCTGCAAGGCTGCTTGCGCCTGGGCCGCATGAAGGACGAAGGCACAGCCAGCGTGGAAATCACCTCCATCTTGAAGCGCAACTCCTGCGGCAAAGCCTTGGACATTGCCCGCATGGCGCGCGACATGATGGGTGGCAACGGCATCAGCGACGAGTTTGGTGTGGCGCGTCACTTGGTCAACCTCGAAGTGGTCAACACCTACGAAGGCACACACGACATCCATGCCCTCATCTTGGGCCGTGCGCAAACCGGTATCGCGGCGTTCTCTAACTGACATTTGAGGGTGGGATGGCGCCGGGACATGGGTGTTGTCCCGGTGTCGCATTTCTTCGCATGCGTTTAACGTCGGCCTCTAGACAAACAAGATCTGGAGCCCCTTCTTGACCGACTTCAAAGCCACCCTTCTCAATCGCCGCCAAACCTTGCAAGGCCTGGCGGCCTCGCTGACCAGTTTGGCCGCACCCGCGTTCATCAGCCAAGAGGTCCAGGCGCAAGACAAATTCCCCAGCAAGCCCATCAGTCTGATCGTGCCTTGGCCCGCAGGCGGGCCCAGCGACGCTGTGTTGCGTGCATTTGCTGAAAGTGCTGGCCGTGCGTTGGGCGTGGCCGTGGTGCCCGACAACAAACCGGGCGCCGGCGGTATTTTGGGGGCCTCTGCCATGGTGAGCGCCAAGCCCGATGGCTACACCCTCACCCAATTGCCGCTGGGCATTTACCGCTTGCCCCACATGCAAAAAACCAACTTTGACCCGATCAAAGACATCACCCACATCGCGTGCTTGACGGGTTACACCTTCTGCTTGGCTGCATCCATGGATGCGCCGTTCAAAACCTTGCAAGAGATGGTGGCCTATGCCAAAGCCAACCCCGGCAAGTTGGAATATGCGCACACCGGCACCGGCACCACGCCGCATCTGGCGATGGAAGAGTTCAGCCAAAAAGCAGGCATGGTGCTCAACCCCATCCCCTACAAAGGCGCGGCTGAAATTGTGCAGGCGGTCTTGGGTGGCCACGTGCGCTTGATGAGCAGCACCACCGAAATCTTGCCGCTGGTGCGCGAGGGCAAGCTGCGCTTTTTGGCCACCTTGGGCAGCAAACGCACCAAGGCGTTCCCCGAGGTGCCCACCGTCAAAGAGAGTGGTTGGGACACCATTTCTGAGTCGCCCTTTGGCATCGGTGGCCCCAAAGGCATGGACCCGGCGGTGGTGCGCGTGCTGCACGACGCGTTCAAGAAGACCTTGGACGATCCCAAGGTGATCGAAACCCTCGACCGCTTTCATCAACCGGCGATTTACATGAGCAGCGAGGACTACACCAAGTACGCCTTGCGCACGTTCGAGGCCGAACGCGTCACGGTCGACCGCTTAGGGCTGGCCAAGAAAACCTAGGTCTTGGGCCTGCGGTTGACCAGCACAATCCCCACGGCGACGCCGCACAAGGCCACCAGCAAACCCGCCGTGATGGGCTCGCCCAGCCACACCGCGCCGGTGAGGAGGGCAAACACCGGCGTGAGGAAGACAAACGCGTTCAAGCGCGTGGCTGGGTAATTGCGCAGCAACCACATCCACACCAAATAGCTCATGAAGGCGCCGACCACCGTTTGCAAACCAATAGACAAGCAAGCAAACGAACTCAAGGACGGTGGCCAAGACTCGGCCATCGCCCAAGACGCCAAGGGCAGCACACAGGCACTCACGCCCACTTGGTAGAACAAGGCTTTTTCTGCGCTCAAGGTGGACAAACCCGTGCTGCGCACCACCACGGTGGTGATGCCCCACAACATCCCTGCCGCCAGGGCCACGGCATCGCCGAACCACGGCCATTCGGTGTCGCTGGTGAGGGCCGCCCCGCCATCTTTGAGGGCCAGCCCCATCGAGACAAATGCCATGGCCAGCCCCAGCCACTGGGTCCCGCCTAAACGCTCGCTCCTCACGCGCAAGGGCAAAAGCAAGGCAACCCAAAAAGGCGCGGCATATAAAAACAGCGTCAAGCGTGTGGCGGTGGTGTGTTGCAAACCCAAGTAGATACAGATGAACTCGCCACAAAACAACAACCCTGCCACCAAGCCTGGGCGCAAGCTGGCATCGTGCGCAAACAGAGGAATCTTGCGCAGCCGACACCACAGCCACAGCAAGCCCGTGGCACCGGCAAAACGCACTGCGGCTTGCAGCATGGGTGGCACCTCGGCCAGCGTGGCTTTGACCATCACTTGCTGAAAACCCCAAAACAAACAACAGGCCAGCAACAAGCCAATGGCCAAGGGATCCAAGTGTGAGCGTCGTGCGTGCATGGGATTGAACTTAACATGGATCACTTTTTCACTGGGATCGCCCCCAACATGCAACGACGCGCATTCAACCAACACCTTCAACGCAGTGCGTTGGCCCTGGCTCTGGCCCCGTGGATGCGTGCCTTGGCTGCGCCCAAGACGCGCGTCTATGCTTGGCGCACATCGCCTTTTGCCTTGGGCGTGGCCAGCGGTCGTCCACGAGCAGAGTCGCTCGTGTTGTGGACGCGTTTGATCTTGTCCGACGAAGACCGCGCGGAGTTGGGCGACACCACCTTGGGTGTGCAGGTGGAGGTGTTTGCCGACGCAGCGATGAAGCGGCGTGTGCAACACACCGTGGTGCTGACCGACGCCAGCCGTGGCCACAGCGTGCACTTGCATGTGCAGAAGCTCCAACCCGCGACCGACTACTGGTACCGCTTTCGCCAAGGCGATGCGCTCAGCGCCGTGGGCCTCACCCGCACGGCCCCAGCCCTCAACGCCGATGTCCGCCAGTTGCGCATTGCGCTCGCCTCGTGTCAGCACTACGAACAAGGCCAGTACGTGGCGCACCAAGACATCGCGCAGCAGTCGCTGGACTTTGTGTTGTTTGTGGGCGACTACATCTACGAAAGCAGCAACCCGCAATACGCCTTGCGCAAGCACAGCGGACCCGAGCCCAAAACCTTGCCGCAGTACCGCGAGCGCTATGCGCAATACAAACGCGACCCGATGTTGCAAGCCGCACACGCGGCACACCCCTGGGTGTTGATGTGGGATGACCATGAGGTGGTCAACGACTACGCCAACGACCAAGACCGCAACTACACCGACCCGCAACAGTTTTTACTGCGCCGCGCGGCGGCCTACCAAGCCTACTTTGAGCACCAGCCTGTGTTGTTGGGGCCCGATGCGAACAGTCCGCAAGGGGCATCGATGCGTTTGTACGACCAACTCAGTTGGGGTCAGCTGGCCGATGTGTGGACACTGGACTGCCGCCAATACCGCAGCCCCCAGGCCTGCCCAGACCCGTTGCGCGGGGGTGGGCGCATGGTCACCCAGTGCGAGGCCTTGGACGATCCACAGCGCAGCATGTTGGGCATGGCGCAAGAGCGTTGGCTGAGCCAAACCTTGAGCACCTCCACCCGCACATGGAAGTTGCTGGGGCAAGCCACCATGATTGCCCCCACCAGCATTCCTGCGCCCGTGGGGCGCGCCACTTACACCGATGCCTGGGATGGATACCCGCAAGCGCGCCTGAGGCTGCTGCAAACCGTGGTCGACGCGCGTTTGCAAAACGTGGTGACCTTGGGCGGCGATGTCCACATGAACGTGGCCAGCAATTTGCGTTTGGTCCCCAACGATCCGCTCTCGCCCATCGTGGCCAGCGAATTTGTCACCACCTCCATCACCTCGCGTGGCATGGGCGACAACATGCTGGCGGTCATCAAAGCCAGCAATTCGGACGTGCTGCATGCGCGCGCCGATGAGCGCGGCTACAGCTTGATCACCGTCACACCTGAGCGCGTGCGTTGTGATTTCAGAACCACGGCTTTTCCGGCCGGCAGCGAAGCGGGCATGAAGACGCAGGCCAGTTTTGTGGTTTACAAAGACAAGGCCGGCGTGCAAAGTTTGTGATGCCAAGGGCATCCCTCACACAGCGCCTCTTTTTATAAAGGCGCAGTGACAGGGTGCCCATCCACGCTCGTGTGGACGCCTTCTGTTGCAAGAAGGAGGTGTCCCGTGGCCCAATTCCCCCAACTCAACACCCGCACCTACAACGAAGCACGCCAAGACATTCGCAACGGCGATGTGCTCATGGCCCGTGGGTCGTACATGTTCTACAAACTCATTCAAAAAAGCCACCAACTCATGTTGGAGCCATGTGGAGTTTGTCATGCGGCTCGACGAGATTGACCGCGTGATGGTGTTGGAGAGCATCGAAGGCAAAGGCGTGCGCACCGTGCCCCTGAGCGAGTACGTGAAAAACTTCAAAGGCACAGGCCAGGGTTAGCGAGGGCGTTGGGCCATTGCACGCCATCAAAATTTTGCGACCCAAGCCACACCCACCAAGTTGCGGGCCATGGCGCAGTTTGCGGTGGACCGCTTTGCACGGCCGTATGACGAAGAAGGAATCGCCCGCATCACGGCGCGCATCGTCGGCGCGTTCATAGGCTTCAAGAAAGGCGAGATCAAGCGCAACGACGAATACATCTGCTCCGAATACGTTTTCGAGTGCTACAAGCAATTGGGCTTGAACATTGCCTATGACAAGCGAGGCTTTGTGGCCCCGGCAGACTTCGCCAACGACGCCAACAAGAGTTTGCTGTGGGAGTTGGATGTCGCACGCTTGCCTTGAGCGTGTGACGCGATCTGCAAAAATGCAGCCAAGCGACGCCGCCCCAGCGTCATCCTCCACTGACCAAGAAAGCCTCTTCATGTCTTTGATCGAAATTCGCAAGCGCTGCCTGATCGTTGAAACCACCTACCACGAGGGCGGTCCGGTGGTGGACAAGCCGCTCAAGTTGGCGGCGGCTTGTGCCGTCATCCGCAACCCGTACGCGGGCCGCTACGAACCCGACCTGATGCCCTTCATGGCGGAGTTGCGCAGCTTGGGCACCTTGCTGGCGCAAGAGCTGGTGGACACCTTGGGCAAAGACAACATCGAGGTCTACAGCAAAGCGGCCATCGTGGGCGTCAACGGCGAGATGGAGCATGGCGCTGTGTGGCACGAAGCCGGCGGCTGGGCCATGCGCTCGCTGTTGGGAGACCCCAAGTCGATGGTGCCTGCGGTCAAGGCCGTGGCCAATGCGGGCTATCGCATGATGGTGCCGGTGCACTACATCCACGCGTCCTACGTGCGCAGCCACTTCAACAGCATCGAGGTGGGCATTCAAGATGCGCCACGTCCCAACGAAATCTTGTTTGCCTTGGTCATGGGCACGGGTGGGCGTGTGCATTCACGCCTGGGCGGCTTGCTCAAAGAAAACGTGTCGGTGCACGACGGCCAACGCTAAGCCGCATCACCTCACAAGCGCACGGCCACCCTCGTGGTGGCTTTTTTTGGGGCTGGCTTAGTGCCCGCGTACCCGCGCTACCGCTTCTGGCAGGTTTTGCCACGCCGGTTGTTGCGCCGCATAGCGGGCACGCATCCAGCCCACAAGCTCGGCAATTTGTGTGTTGCTCAGGCTTTGCGCAAAGCTGGGCATGAAGCCGATGTCGCTTGAGGCCGGGCGTTGCACGCCCTCCAAGATGACGCGGATCAAATTGTCCGGGCGTTCACTGTGCAGGTTGGTGTTGAGCGCCAAGGGCTGGTTCAAGCCCAGCAGTTGCGGGCCGTCACCGTCGTGGTGGCAGCTGCTGCAACTGCCTTCGAATTGGCGTTGCGCGGCACTGGGCGGTGGTGCCTGGGCGGCGGCGGTTTGGACCAAGGCGCGGGCTTGCTGGGTCAGCTCGGGGCTGTCGGTCACGGGGTTGAGGCTGCTGAGGTAAACCGCCATGGCGCGCAGGTCGGCGTCGGGCACCACGGCCAGTTCGCGCACCACCTCACCCATGGGGCCTGCCGCCATGCCGTGCTGCGGGCTGTGGCCACGGCGCAAATATTGGAACAAGGCATCCTCCGTCCACGGCACCGGGCTGCGGTTGAGCGCGGTCAGTGCCGGGGCTTCCCAGCCGTCCACCAGCGCGCCTTGCAGGTAGGCGGTTTGTGACTTTTCCGCACCCAGCCAGCCGCGTGGTGTGTGGCAACCCCCGCAGTGGCCCAAGCCGTTGACCAGTTCGGCGCCACGGTTCCAGGCTTCAGACTGTTTAGGATTGGGGGTGTAAGGCGTCTCGGTGTGGAACAGCGCATTCCACAGCCCCATCAATGGCCGCAGGTTGAAGGGGAAGGCCAACTGCGTTTGCGGCGGGCGTGACGCCACGGCAGGCTGCGACATCAGGTAGGCGTACAAAGCCATCATGTCGTCGTCGCGCATGTGTGCGAAGGCGGTGTAGGGGAATGCCGGGTAGAGCTGGTGCCCGTCGCGTGACACGCCCTCGCGCATGGCGCGCTCAAACGCGCGGTAGGACCAGCCGCCGATGCCAGTCTCGCGGTCGGGTGTGAGGTTGGTGGTGTAGACGGTGCCAAACGGCGTGGCCATGGCGCGGCCTCCGGCGTTGCGCTCGCCGTCTTCGGTGGTGTGGCAGCCTGCGCAGTTGCCCAGGGCTGCCACTTGTTGTCCGCGCGCCAACATGCTGGCGCTGAAGGGCGAGGTGTCGAGCGGGCCCACCAGCGGCAAGCTACTGCGCCAACCCAGCAAGGCCGCACTCACGGTGAACACCCCCAAGCCCAAAGAGGCCAGCTGTCCCCAGCGTCGACGCCACACCGAGGCCACACTGGGTTGACGGCTGCGCGGCGTGCGCCGGCCCCAGCCTGGCTTGGACGGCGTGACCTGGTCGGCAGGCGGCGTGGGCGGTGGAGTGTGGCCCAGCGGGTGCAAGGCGGCGCGCACCACCTCAGGGGTGAACGGCGGGTTGCGAAAGCGAATGCCAGTAGCATCAAAAATGGCGTTGGCAATCGCGGCGGTGCCTGGCACCGACGAGGACTCGCCCGCGCCGAGAGATGGCTCACCAGGACGCGGCATGTGCATCACCTCAATCACCGGCACTTCGCGGAAACTCAAAATCGGGTAGCTGCCCCACTCTTGGCTGGTCACGCTGCCCGTTTGCGGGTCGACCTGCACTTGTTCTTTGAGGGCGCGGCTGGTGGTTTGCACCACGTTGCCGTGCACCTGGTGTTGCACGCCTTGGGGGTTGACCATCAAGCCAGCGTCGTGCCCCACCACCACGCGTTTCACATGCACTTCACCGGTGTGGCGGTGCACCTCCACATCGGCCACCCAGGCCGCCCAAGCAGCACCGAA
>CAITHK010000060.1 GCA_903892175.1 uncultured Burkholderiales bacterium
ATTGCCCATTAAGGCATCTTGCTCAGCGAGTACCCGCTGGGCACACCCCCCCTTGGCGGCCAACTTTCCCAAACGCAACCGACTCATTGCCGCGCTGGGCCTGGGCACCTTGGTGTTGGAAGCAGCGTTGCAGTCAGATTCCTTGATCACTGCGCGCATAGACTTGGGACGTGATGTGCTGCCCGTTCCGGGCTCCATCCATTCCCCCCAGTCACACGGTTGCCATGCCTTGATCCGTCAAGGCGCCAAGCTGGTGGAGACCGCGCAAGATGTGATCGAAGAATTGCAACTGGTGTCACCGCAGCTCAGCCTTGGGCTTGGTCCAGCAGGCGACACATCCAACCCATCGCTGGGTGAAAACGCGACAACCGCCGACACAAAGATGCCCCACTTGCTGGCACACCTGGGCTTTGCGCCGGTTAGCCTGGACGCCCCGCAGGCACGCTGCGGCTTGGACACCGCCAGCCTGCAAGCGCAGTTGCTGACCCTGGAGCTGGAAGGGCGCGTGGCGCGTTTGCCCGGTGGCTTGTTACAGCAACTGGCCAGCGGCTGACACGGACAAACACCCACCCGACTGGCATGGCCGAGACCCTAAAACCATGTATATTGAAGCCATGTTTGAAGTGCTCGTATTCGTCTATGAAAACTACTGGCGAGGCGATGCGTGTCCAGAGCTGCAACAGCTGGGCCGCAAATTGAGCGCCGTTGGGTTTGAATCAGACGACATCCAACAAGCTCTGCATTGGCTGGCCGGGTTGAACTTGGCGTCGCACAGCACCGAGCTCATCGACATCAGCCAAAGCGCCCCCGAAGCCCACACCGAATCGGCACACAGCCTGCGCATTTACTCGGTGGCTGAGCAAGACCACCTTGGCGCCGAGAGCTTGGGGTTTGTCAACTTTTTAGAGTCTGCGGGCGTGCTCTCGGCGCATATGCGCGAGATCGTGATGGACCGCGCCATGGCCGTGCCCGGACAACCCGTGTCCTTGGACGACCTCAAGATCATTGTGCTGATGGTCTACTGGAGCGTCGGGCTAGAGCCTGATGCCTTGGTGCTCGATGAGCTGTGCGACGACCACGACCGCGTGGCGCACTGAGCGGCTAACTTAAACCACCGCCCCTGCGTTTTCGTCGTCAGGGTCCCCTGACGATGGGGTGCCCGTGGGCTTGATCAAATCTTCACGGCGAATACCCAGCCACATGGCAATGGCTGCTGCCACAAACACGGACGAGTAAATGCCAAACAAAATGCCAATGGTCAGTGCCAGCGCAAAGTAATGCAGCGTGGCACCACCAAACAGCAGCATCGACAAGACCATGAGCTGGGTGCAACCGTGGGTGATGATGGTTCGGCTGATGGTGGAGGTGATGGCGTTGTCAATGACAGCCACGGTGTTCATCTTGCGGTAACGGCGAAAGTTTTCGCGGATCCGATCAAAAATCACCACCGACTCGTTGACCGAGTAACCCAGCACCGCCAACACCGCTGCCAGAACGGGCAGCGAAAACTCCCATTGGAAGAAGGCAAAGAAGCCCAAGATGATGACCACGTCGTGCAAGTTGGCCACGATGGCGGCCACCGCAAACTTCCACTCAAAGCGCATGGCCAAATAAATCATGATGCCCACCACCACAAAGGCCAGAGCCTTCAAGCCGTCAATCGCCAGCTCGTCGCCCACTTGGGGGCCGACAAACTCGGTGCGGCGCAGCTGGATGTTGGCGTCACTCGCCTTCAACGCGGTCAAGACCTGCTCGCTTTGTTGGGCTGAACTTTGACCCTTCACGGCGGGCATGCGAATCATCACATCGCGGGCGGTGCCAAAGTTTTGCACCTGCACATCGTTCAAACCGAGCTTGGCAATTTGGTCACGCACCACATTCAAGTCTGCGGCTTGGCTGTAGCTGATTTCCATCAGCGTGCCCCCCGTGAACTCGACCGACAGGTGCAAGCCACGGCTGAACAAAAAGAACACCGCTGCGAGGAAAGTGATGAACGAGATCGCGTTGAACGCAATCGCGTTTTTCATGAACGGTATGTCTTTGCGAATCTTAAAAAATTCCACGTGAGTTCCTTTTTTAAGCGCGCCACACCGTGCCGATGGACACGGTTTGCAATTTCTTTTGGCGGCCATACCAAACGTTGACCAAGCCACGCGAGAAGAACACGGCCGAGAACATGCTGGTCAAAATGCCCAAGCAATGCACCACCGCAAAACCACGCACCGGGCCAGAGCCAAAAGCCAACAAGGCGAGGCCGGCAATCAAGGTGGTGACGTTAGAGTCCAAGATGGTGGCCCAGGCGCGGTCGTAACCCGCGTGAATGGCCGACTGCGGTGCCGCACCATTGCGCAACTCTTCCCGCACGCGCTCGTTGATCAGCACGTTGGCGTCAATCGCCATGCCCAGCACCAAGGCCATGGCGGCCATGCCGGGCAGGGTCAGGGTAGCTTGCAACATGGACAACACCGCCACCAACAGCAGCAAGTTCACCGCCAAGGCCACGCTGGAGAACACGCCAAACAGCATGTAGTACAGACACATGAAGGCGGTCACGGCCACAAAGCCCCACGTCACCGAGTCAAAACCTTTGGCAATGTTTTCAGCACCCAGGCTCGGGCCGATGGTGCGCTCTTCGATGATCTCCATCGGCGCGGCCAGCGAGCCCGCGCGCAACAGCAACGCGGTGTCGTTGGCTTCGACGGTGCTCATGCGGCCCGAAATCTGCACCCGGCCACCGCCAATTTCGCTGCGAATCACGGGGGCTGTCACCACTTCGCCCTTGCCTTTTTCAAACAACAAGATGGCCATGCGTTTGCCCACGCTCTCGCGGGTCACGTCTTTGAAAATGCGTGCGCCCTTGGCGTCCAGCGTCAGGTGCACTGCCGCTTCTTGGCTCTGGCTGTCAAAGCCAGGCTGCGCGTCGGTCAAGTTCTCACCGGTCAAGATGACTTGTTTCTTCACAATCACCGCTTGGCCGTTGCGCTCCAAGAAACGCTCGGTGCCAAAAGGCACGGGCGAGTTGCTCAGCTCAGCCGCACGGGCTTCGGCGCTTTCATCGACCATGCGAATTTCCAGCGTGGCCGTGCGTCCCAAAATGTCTTTCGCCTTGGCGGTGTCTTGCACGCCCGGCAGTTGCACCACGATGCGGTCGGTGCCTTGCTGCTGAATCACCGGTTCGGCCACGCCGAGTTCGTTGATGCGGTTGTGCAAGGTGGTGATGTTTTGCTTGATCGCCTGCTCTTGCACGCGTCGTGCTGCCACCGGGTTGATGGTGGCGCTGAGTTTGAAGTCGGCGCCGTCTGGGGCGCTGGTGGTTTGCAAATCGGCAAACTGGTCTTGGATCACGCGCTGGGCTGACTCCAAGGTGGCCATGTCGCGGAAACGCACTTCGATGGTTGGGCCGTTGCGGCTGATGCCGCTGTGCCGGACATTTTTTTCACGCAAGGTGGTGCGGATGTCGCCCGCCAGTGACTCGGTTTTTTTGGTCAACGCGGCGGGCATGTCGACTTGCAGCATGAAGTGCACGCCACCGCGCAAATCCAACCCCAGATACATCGGCGCAGCATTCAAAGCAGACAACCATGCGGGTGAACGCGACAACAGATTGAGTGCCACCACGTAGGCGGGGTCGTTGGCATCGGGCACCAACGCATGCTGAATGGCGTCTTTGGCCTTGAGCTGGGTGTCGGTGTTGTCAAAGCGCACTTTGAGGGAGCCGTTCTCCAGCGTCAACACATCGGGCGTGATGCCTGCGGCCTTAAGCGCCTCTTGCACGCGCTCTTGCACCGCCAGATCGACCTTGACACTGGCCTTGCCAGACGAGACCTGAACCGCTGGGGCTTCACCGAAAAAGTTGGGCAGTGTGTAGGCACAGCCCACCAACAAAGCGATGCAAATGATCGCGTATTTCCAGAACGGGTAACGGTTCATGATCGCTTTGAAGTGAGGTTACTTGACCGTGCCTTTGGGCAACACTTGCACCACAGCACTGCGCTGCAACTGCACTTCGACACCGGTGGCAATCTCCACGCTCAAGGTGGTGTCGCCCAACTTGCTGACTTTGCCCAACAGGCCGCCAGCGGTCGCCACTTCGTCGCCTTTGGCCAAGGCATCGATCATGGCCTTGTGTTCTTTTTGGCGTTTCATTTGGGGGCGAATCATCACGAAGTACAAGACCACGAACATCAACACCAAGGGCAACATGCCGGTGAGGGAAGACATGATGTCGCCACCTGCAGCGGCAGCAGGTGCGGTTTGGGCAAAAGCAGAAGAAATGAACACGGTGGAACTCCAAATAGAAGGGCTCCCACCAAGGCGCAAAACGCACCCCAGCAGGCCAGCCAAGGATTGTATGCGGCGGGCGCCCAGCCCTCTGGCGAGCCTGGTTACACCAGGGTCTGCGTGCGCCACTGTGTCATCAACCCGTCCCACTTGCTGCGCGCCGCCGCCAGGTTACGGGCTTTCACATGGCCAAAGCCCTTGATCTGCTCAGGCATCCGGGCCAGTTCCAGCGCCAGGGCATGGTTGTCGGACGTGAGTCCCTCCAACACGGCGTCCACCGTGGCGCGGTACTCGCCAATCAAAGCCCGCTCGGTGCGGCGCTCCTCGCTGTAGCCAAAGATGTCCAAGGGCGTGCCACGCAAACCCTTGAGGTGCTTGAGCACGTTGAAGCCCGACAACATGGCCGGGCCAAACTTTTGCTTTTGCAACTCGCCTTTGGCATTGGTCTTGGCGATCAAGGGCGGTGCCAGGTGGTAGTTGAGGGTGTAGTCGCCTTCAAACATGCCATTGATTTTTTGCAAAAACGCCGCATCGGTGTGCAAGCGCGCCACCTCGTACTCGTCTTTGTAAGCCATGAGCTTGAAGAGGTTGCGCGCCACCGCCTCGGTGAGCGAGGTTTTGTGCAGCGCGACCTCGGCCGCACGCACACGCTCGACCAGGCTGGCGTAGCTCGCGGCATAGGCGGCGTTTTGGTAGTCGGTCAAAAAAGCCACACGCCGCGCAACCACGTCATCCACACCCACGGGCTTGTGAAATTGCACGGTTTGAGCTGGTGCCAACGCCGCTTGCACTGCCGCCCAGTCGTGAGCACATTGACGGCCCCAAGCGAAGGCCGCTTGGTTGAGTGCCACCGCCACGTCGTTGAGTTCCATGGCCCGCATCAAGGCCTCGTAGCCCAGCGGCACCCAACCTTTTTGCCAGGCATAGCCCAAGATCATGGGGTTGACGAAGATGCTGTCGCCCAAGGTCTGCACCGCCACGCGGTTGGCGTCAAACAGGCCCAAACCCTCCGCACCAACGGCTTGCGCAATTTCAGCGACGCACTGATCGGCTGGGTTTTGCCAGTCGGTGTTTTTGACAAACGCGGCGGTGGGCGCGCTGTGGGCATTGAGCGCCACATGGGTGCGCCCGGCGCGCATGCGTTGCAAGGTTTCTTTGCCCGCGGTGACGATCGGGTCGCAGCCCAAAATCAAGTCGGCTGAAGCCAAGCTCACACGGGTGGTGCGGATCGCGTCTTGGTCATGGGCCATCAGCACATGGCTCCAGGTGGCGCCGCCTTTTTGCGCCAAACCTGCTGCGTCTTGGGTGACGATGCCTTTGCCCTCAAGATGCGCCGCCATGCCCAGCAACTGGCCAATGGTGATCACGCCGGTGCCGCCCACACCCGCCACAACCAAGCCCCAGCCCTGGTCCAGCGACGGCAAGGTGGGCTCGGGCAAGTCGGGGGTGGGGTAAGCCAAAGCGGCCACGCCCTTGAGCTTCTTTTTCAGTTGGCCGCCTTCGACCGTCACAAAGCTGGGGCAAAAACCTTTCAAGCAGCTGGTGTCTTTGTTGCAGGTGCTTTGGTTGACGGTGCGCTTGCGGCCCCACTCGGTCTCCAAGGGCTCGACACTCAGGCAATTGCTTTGCACGCCACAGTCGCCGCAGCCCTCGCACACCAAGTCGTTGATCACCACGCGCACCGCCGGGTCCACCATCGTGCCGCGTTTGCGACGGCGGCGTTTTTCGGTGGCACAGGTTTGGTCGTAAATGATGACGGTGCACCCTGTGATCTCGCGCATCTCGCGCTGAACGCGGTCGAGTTCATCGCGGTGAAACACCGCCACGCCCTGAGCCAAATCAACGCCCTCGTATTTCTCGGGCTCGTCGGTCACCACGGTGATGCGCTGCGCACCCTCGGCCTTCATGCTGTGCGCAATTTGCAACACGCTGTGGCCCTCCGGCCTTTCGCCCACCGGTTGTCCGCCGGTCATGGCCACTGCGTCGTTGTACAAAATTTTGTAGGTGATGTTCACGCCCGCCGCGATGCTTTGGCGTATCGCCAAGATGCCGCTGTGGAAGTAGGTGCCGTCTCCCATGTTGGCAAAGATGTGGCTGTCGTTGACAAAGGGCTGCTGCCCCACCCAGGGCGTGCCTTCGCCGCCCATTTGGGTGAAGCCGCTGGTGCTGCGGTCCATCCACAGCACCATGAAGTGGCAACCTATGCCCGCCATGGCGCGTGAACCTTCGGGCACGCGGGTGGAGGTGTTGTGCGGACAGCCCGAGCAAAACCAAGGCTGGCGGTCGACCTTGAGCTCTACCACTTGCATGGCGCGTTCTTTGGCGCTGATGATGGCCAACTGAGCATCCACCCGCGCTTGGGTGTCGGCATCCAGCCCGAGTTTTTTCAAGCGCTGGGCAATGGCCTTGGCAATCAGTGCGGGGTTGAGATCGGCGTTGGCGCGCAACAAGGTGTTGGCGCTGGGGTTGGGCTGCGACCATTCGCCGCCTGAGAAATCGCCCGCCACCTCGTTGAACTTGCCCAAGACGTTGGGCCGCACATCGGCACGCCAGTTGTACAACTCTTCTTTGAGTTGGTATTCGATGACTTGGCGTTTTTCTTCCACCACCAAAATTTCTTGCAAGCCCGTGGCGAACTCGCGCGTGAGTTGGGCGTCCAAAGGCCACACCACGCTGACCTTGTGCAAGCGAATGCCCACGCGCTGGCAGGTGGCGTCGTCCAGCCCCAAATCGAGCAAGGCCTGACGGGTGTCGTTGTAGGCCTTGCCGCTGGCGATCAAACCGAAGCGGTCGTTCGGGCCCTCGATCACGTTGTAGTTCAAGCGGTTGGCCCGCACATAGGCCAGGGCGGCATACCACTTGTAGTCAAACAAACGGGCTTCTTGGCTCAGCGCGTCGTCGGGCCAGCGGATGTGCAAACCGCCACGCGGCATCTCAAACTCAGGCAACACAATGTTGACCCGCTCGGGGTCGATCACGGCGGAGGCGCTGGACTCGACAATTTCTTGGATCGTCTTCATCCCCGACCACACCCCGCAGAAGCGGCTCATGGCAATCGCGTGCAGGCCCAAATCCAAGATGTCTTGCACGCTGGACGGAAAAAACACCGGCGTGCCGCAGGCTTTGAAAATATGGTCGCTCTGGTGCGCCGCGGTCGAGCTTTTGGACACATGGTCGTCGCCCGCCACCGCCAGCACGCCGCCCCACGGGGTGGTGCCCGCCATGTTGGCGTGCTTGAACACATCGGAGCAACGGTCCACACCGGGGCCTTTGCCGTACCAAATGCCAAACACCCCGTCGAACTTGTTGCTGCCCGGCGGGGCAAAGCCCAGTTGCTGGGTGCCCCACAACGCCGTGGCGGCCAACTCTTCGTTCACACCGGGTTGAAACACGATCTGCTGCGCCTTCAAATACGACTTGGCTTTCCACAAGGCTTGGTCATAGCCACCCAAGGGCGAACCACGGTAACCGCTGATGAAGCCTGCGGTGTTTTTGCCTTGCAGGGCATCGCGCTGGCGCTGCAACATGGGCAGTTTGACCAAGGCTTGCACACCACTCATGAAGGCACGGCCTACGTCGAGGCTGTACTTGTCGTCCAAGGTGACATCGGCGAGGGCACGGCGAATGTGCTCGGGCAGGGGGGCGTTCATCGCGTGCTCCTAAGTTCTGAGGGTCAAGACAAAGTGTAGACCTGCAAGCCGCCCAGCGCTCGTGCACCGCGCTAACTGGGTTGACGAGATGGGGTCAATGCACGTGGTGCGGCGAGGACGTGACCAAGGCTTGCGCGCCGGGATCTGCCTCGCTCAAGCCAACGCCCCAACCGGCGGTGTCTTGCAGTTTGTTGAGCAAGGTCACCATCAGTTGCAGCACCGGCAAGGGCAGTTTCAAGTTGACGCTTTGCCCGTTGATCATTTGAAACTCAATCGCTGTCTGGTCTTCGATTTGGTTCATCACCAAACCAATGACCAAGATGGGAAGCTCGCCCAGTGGCTTTTGCGCGGCAGATTGGTAGCTGTCTTCAAACTTCACCTGCTGCGCCACCGCTTGCTGTTGGAAGGCTTGCACCGCTTGCGCAACTTGCGGCGGATGGAGTTTTTCCAAATTTTTCACGGCCAGATGTTGCGTGCCTTGCAGCACGCCTTGCACCATGCGGCGCGTCAGCCAGAGGCTGAATTCTTCGTTTTCGTGGGTATTGAAGCGAAACATGACGCGGTCTTCTTGCGCCACCCACTCACCATTGAATTGTTTGATACCCATAGTTACCTCGGCCAAAGCACCCACAGGCGCAAATTTTGTTTCATCCGTCCCGCCAGCTCGCCGGCTTGTGGGCCCGTGCCTGCAAAGTAGTCTGCACGTACCGCCCCCACGATGGCGCTGCCCGTGTCTTGCGCAAACACCACCCGCTGCAAAGTTGCGCCGCTGCCAGTGGAAAACATCCACAGCGGCGTCGCGTAGGGCACCGAGTCTTTGTCCACCGCGATGGAGCGGCCCGGCGTCAAGGGCACCCCCTGCGCGCCACGCGGCCCCAAGTCGGCATCGGTGGCGCTGCGCTGTTCAGGCCGGAAAAACACATAGCGCGGGTTGCTCCACAACATGTCTTGCACTAAGCGCGGGTTGATGGATTGGGTGGTGCGGATCCAGGCTTTGATGCCAGGCCACGACGCGTCACGCACCCAACCCCGGTCGAGCAACCAACGGCCCACACTTTGGTAGGGCTGTTCATTGGAGCCCGCAAACGCCAAGCGCACTACACGCACTTGGCCATCCGCCTCGGTGATGCGTACCCGGCCCGAGCCCTGGATGTGCAACACCAAGGCATCGATCGGGTCGGCCAACCACGCCACTTCACGGCCACGCAAGGCCTCTTGGACTTGAGGCAGTGTGTCGATCTCTTGGCGCGTGAACCACATGCGCCCAGTGCGCCGCAAATCGGCCAAACCATCGGGTGGTGCATACAACGGCACCTCAAACCCCGGACGGCGCTGCGACGACGCCTCGAAAACGGGTTCGTAGTAACTGGTGAGCAAGCCCTCCATGGCGCCGTCAAGCGACTCCACCCGGTAGGGCTGCAAGTGGGCCATCATCCAGACGCGGCGCTCATCGTCGCTGGCCAACAGCAATTGGCGCACGCTGGGGCACAAGGGGCCAAACAAAGGGCCAGGACGCTCGCAGTTTTGCAACCAGGCATTCCAAGCCTCTTGCAAGCTGTCGTCTTGCCAACCCGGCAAGTCGTCCCACGACACCGCCACCCAACGGCTGCGGTAAGACTGCTGGGGGCTGGGGGTACCGGGCAATCCGGCCAAGGCGCCACTGGCCCGCGGCGCCTCTGGCGTGCGCAGCACAGGTGCCGGCGCCACGGTGGCAGGGCGCGCGTCGTCATCGGGCAAGGCCCGCACAGGCGGTCCAGAGCCACACGCGACCAGGCTTCCTACAATCAGTGCCGATGCCACACGCCACAGGAGTTGTTTCATGCTGTTGATTTTGCTCGAAGCCCTGGGCGCCGGATGCATCTTGGTGTTGATCGTGTGGTGGACCATGTTTTCAGGTCGCAGCGAAGCCGAGCACGAGGCCGCCCAACAACAAGCCCCCGAACTGCCCAAAGACAAGGCCAACGCGCGCTGAGCTTTCACTCGCTGCGCAACAAATTGGCCAACTCGACCGCAGACTTGACCGCCATCTTCTCGAACACGCGGGCACGGTGAACTTCCACCGTGCGCACGCTGATGTCGAGCTGGTCGGCAATCAATTTATTGGGCAAACCTTCCACCACCAATCGCATCACGTCGCGTTCACGCTCGGTCAAGTCGGCCAAACTCTGTTGCAAAGTTTGCTTGGCGCGTTGCACTTGCAAGGTGGTCGCCGAGCGGTGCAAGGCCTGTTCGATGCGGTCCACCAACGCGTTGTCTGAGAATGGTTTTTCACAAAAATCAAAGGCGCCACGCTTGACGGCATCCACCGCCGTGGGGACATCGGCGTGGCCGGTCAAAAAAATCACCGGCAACACTTCGAGCAATTGGCGTTCGATCAGCTGCTCAAACAAGGCCAGCCCACTCATGCCCGGCATGCGCACGTCTAACAACAAACAGCCGGGTTGGCTGGGGCACCACGCGGCGCCAGGGGAAGCGTTCAAAAATGCAGCAAATGCATCGGCACTGTCAAAGGACTCACTGGGCAAACGGCGCGAGCGCAACAGCCAAGCCAAGGCTTCGCGCACGCCGGCATCGTCGTCGACGATGAAGACCAGGGCATCTTCGGAAGGTTGCATGGTGAGGAGTCCTTAGAAATCAAGCCTGCGGCAAGGTGAAACTGAACACCGTGCCACGGGGGGGGTTGTCGCAGTGGCTCAACAAGCCGCCGTGTTGTTCCACCACCGTGCGGCACAAACTCAGGCCCAAGCCCATGCCCTCGGCTTTGGTGGTGAAGAAAGGGGTGAAGAGTTTTTCAGCCACCGTGGGCGCAATGCCAAGGCCCACATCGGTGACGGAAAACGCCATCCAGCGGCTCACCGCATTGGAAGCTGCGGTGCGAACGGCCAAGGTCAGCACCTTATCGGTGGTGTCATCGGCCATGGCTTGCATGGCATTGCGGGCCAAATTGAGCAAGACCTGCTCGACCATCGTGCGGTCACACCAGACGGCGGGCAAATGTTCGGGGCAGCGCACCACCACGCGAACCCCGAGTTTGCGAGCTTGCAAGATGATCAAGGGCATCACGTTGTCGAGCAAGGTGCGCGGCAACACGGCTTCACGCGTTTGGTCCCGCCGGCGCACGAAGTCATGCACGCTCTTGATCACCTTGCCCGCACGTTCGGCTTGTTGGCCAATGCGCGCCATGGCGCTGCCCAGCATCTCGGCCAAACCCGCGTCTTGCAAGGCCACGTCTTGCAGCAAGTTCATGCTGCCGGTGGCGTAGCTGGAAATGGCCGCCAAGGGCTGGTTGAGTTCATGGCTCAGCAGCGACGCCATCTCGCCCACGGTGGCCAAACGGGCGGTGGCTTGCAAGCGCTCTTGGCTGGCGCGGGAGAGTTCTTCCACGCGTCGCTGCTCGGTGATGTCAAGCACCGCACTCATCCACCCTGTTTGCTGGCCATTGGCGTTGATCAAAGGCGCTTCAAAAATCAACACCGCAATGCGCTCGCCGCCCTTGTGCATGAAGACCGACTCCACCCCTTCGCGCGGCGGCGCATTGCCCGCCAAGCGCAGGGCTTGGCGCTGACCATACTCGTCAATCATCTCGGGCGGCCAGTAAGGCGCCGGAATGCCGTGCCCCAACAGCTCTTTGGCGGTGAAGCCGACCATTTCGCAAAAAGCAGGGTTGACATAGGTGATGCGACCTTGGTTGTCGCGCGCGCGCAGCCCGGTGACCAGCGAGTCTTCCATGGCCTTGCGAAACGCCAGGGCGTCGGCCAAATCAGACTCCACCCGCTGGCGTCTGCGCATGTCACGGGCCAACATCACCAGCACGGTGACCAAGGCAATGGCCATCGCCGTGACCAAGGCCGTCAACACATTCGGAAAGACATCGGGTGCCGCCCGCCAGCTGTCCATGCGCAAGACCATGGCATGTCCTGGCAAATCGAGCAATTGCTGGGCGGTGAAGACCCGGCTGCCGCGACGTGGCGTGCCAAATTTGGCCAGCCGCGTGCCATCCGACTCGGTGAAAGACACTTCTTGGCTGCGGGTGAGTTGCGGCCCGACCATGCCGGCCAGAATTTCGCTCAGGGCATAACTGGCCACGGTGTAACCCGTCAGGCGCCCGTCCACCAGCACCGGCAAGCACAGGTCCATGATCTCAAGCCCTAAGCCATCGTTTTGCGGCACATAGGTGCTCACCCCATAGCCAGGCCCACTTTGCCGACGCGCCACGGCGCAGGCCTGCACCACCTCGGGCTGACGGGCCGAACGCCCTTGCTTGGCAAACACCGGGGCGCGAAACGGGGTGTCCACAGCGGCGATGACGCCCAACTCCAGATCGCGCCATTCCAAGCGCAACCATTCGCGGTGCTCGCGCAACAAACTCGCCGCCTCGCGTGGCCAAGGCCGCTGGGTGTGGTCTACAAATTGCAAGGTCTGCAAGGTCTGCACATTGCGCGTCAACGCGGCACGGATGTCACTGACCGCATCCGAGGCATCGCGCTCGATGCGGCTTTGCACTTGGCTGACTTCGTAGCGGCCCGCCAACCACACCAGCGTGGTCAACATGGACAGCACCAACACCACCAGCAACAGCCACAAGGACCAACGGCGCCACAACGTACCGGCTGGAAACAACATCAGTCGACCTTGCTCACTCGGGGGTTAAGCCAGGTACCATCGATGTGGAACTCGCTGGTGTTGGCGCGCACCAAGGGCTTGGCCAAGACCAATTGAGCCAGGTAGGAGGTCAAGCCCACCAGGGGGTTGATGGTGGCCATGTACAGCGCATAAGTGCCGGCATTGATTTCGGGCACCACCACCACCTTGAGGTCTTGGGTTTCTCGCGCCAGGTCGGCGCGTCCTTCAATCAGGGCGCCCGCCACCACGCCCTTCATCTGCAAGTTGTTGGTGAAGGCCACGCCTTGGTCGATGCGCACATCGCCACGGACAAAATCAAACGCAAAGCCTTCGCTAAAGATGTCGCTGAAGTCCAAGGTCAGGCGCCGCGGCAAGGCTTGCAAGTTCAACACGCCAAGCAAACGCGCCGCACCGGGTTCGGTCTTGAGGAACTGGCCTTTTTCAATGTCCAAATTCAGCTTGCCTGACATGCTGGGGTAGTCGAGGGTGATGGGTGAACCGCGCCAAGAAACCTGCCCCTCCATGCGACCCTTGCCGTGGCGAACCGCGTCGGGCGTGCCCAAGCGGGTCAACAATTGCCCGCTGTCATTGACATCCAAAACAAAGTTCAATTGCGTGCGCCGCAAGGTAGGCCCATCCGCGGCCCAGTTGCCACTGGCGGTGAAACTGGCTTCCGGCATGCTCAGGTTGAGTTTGTTCAAACGCCATTCACGGGTGGCATTGGTGCCGGTGCGGTTGACGGCTTGAATTTCCAACCGTCCCAACTTCTTGTTGCGCAAGGTCAGGTCTTCCACCACGATGTCCAAGGCGGGAATGCTGCTGGGTTGCTCGCTGAGCATGCGCTCGACATCGGGCACCAAGCTGGGTGGAATGTTCAGGTAGCTCAGCCGCGCCAACAGTTGCGCCGGGGTATTGCCATTGGCCGGTCGCACTTCGGCAGAACCGTTGAGCTCATCGGCGCGCAAATTCAAACGCCACAAATCTGCTTGACGGGTGCCGCCCACCAACACGTTGTGCAACATCCGCTCGGTCAGTGTGAGCTGGTCTGCGCGCAGTGCCAAAAAGTTGGGCATGTACTCTTGCGCACCGCCCAGGTCGGCCTGGGCGCCCATGGGTTTGAGCGCCGACGGGGCGCGCAATGCGTCGCGCATGGACACACCCGTGAGGTCACTCACGGCATCGACCCAGGCGTCCAAGTCCAAGCTGGACAACTGCAAGTTCAGGCTAACGCCTTTGTCGCGCATGGGCAGGTTCTCGCTCAGGGCTTCGCCCACGGCAATGCCACCGCGCAGCACCTGGGGCTGCTCGCCACTGAGGTCGCGCACATAGCTGAGCGCCAGCACACGGCCCAAGCTGAATTGGAGGGTGTCTTGCAACACCCGACTCTTGGGCAGCAATGACTCACGGGTGAGCTGGGTGGACACGCGCAAGGGCAGCCCCGCCACGGCCGCTTTGTTCAAAGGCGCTGGCAAACTCAGCATGAAGCCCTTGAGATCACTGGTGATGAGCAGCTCCGGCTGGCCTCGGCGCAGCCCCAGGGTGAATTCATAGGCCGCGCTGCCGCTGGCGTGTTGTGCCATGCGCGTGACCCAACCCAGCTCGCGAGCTTGACGCAGGCCGTCCGCGCTAGCGCGCCCCTTGGCCCTGAGTTGCAAGGGCGAGTCGCCTGAGGCCGTGGCGACATTCAGGCCCCCTTCGATCTGAGCCTCACCCCCTAAGGTGCGGGCTTTGAGGTCTTTCAAGGTGAAGCCTTGCTCACTGAACTGCAAGGCACCTTTGACACCCATGAGCAGCGGCGTACCTGGCATGACCTGGAGGTCGTTGCCCAAGAAGTTCACGCTGCCTTGCACTTTGGACTTGCGCATGGCGTTGAGTGGCAACTGCAGGCTAAGCTTGTAGTTGGCCAAGCCCGCCCCTTGGCTGGCGTCGAGCACCTCACCGGTGAGCTCGTGCAGTGCCGTGCGTGAGATCACGCCCAACACCTCGCTGAGTGGCCCCCCACCCTCTGCCACCACCTTGACCTCTGGCTTACTCAGATCGGCAATGTGGGCCTCGACCTTGTGCCAATCCACGTGGTCGGCGCCTTCCACGCGGGTGTTGCCCTTGAAATGCAAGGCGCGTCGCTCCAACACCAGTTCTCCACGCACCGCCGCGAGCGCGGGCCAGCTGCTGTTGGGGGCGGGTCGGCTGCCCTTGGGCACGGGCACATAGGCATAGCGACCCTCGTCGATTTGGGTCGAAATGCGGAACTCGCCCAGCTTGGAGTTGTCAAACGGAAAGTCGTTCAAGTCGCCACGGATGCGCAGTTTGGCCTTGCTGGCCAAACCCTGCTGCACGGCATCGCGCACATAGGCACGCACATCGAGCGGCAAGCTGTTGGGCAAGTAGCGGTGCAATTGGGCCAATTGGGCGCGGCTGATGCTGGCCGTGAGATCCAGCACCCCCGGCCAACGCTGGGTGCCTTCGCCCGTCTTCCAACTGCCCTCGAGCTGACCCATCACATCGGTATTGGCCACTTGGGCTTGGCTGACTTGCACAGAGATCTGCTCGCCGCGTTGCTGCCACAGCAACTGAGCCGAAGCTTGGTCCAACACAATTCGCGGGTCATCCAAGCCCAGGGGCAAAGTCAGGCTGCCTTGTTCAATGCGCACCTGGGCTTTGCCACCCTCTGGGTTGAACTCAAAGTCCATGTGGGCACCTTGCACCCCGGGCAGCGAGGCCAACGGACTGTCTGGTGCCGTGTCACGCAAGAGCTGCAGACCTTGCACGGCGCCACGCGCCGTGTAACTCAGCCGTGGGCTGGAGGTGGCGCCGACCGATGTCTGCCAACTGACTTGCAATGGGCTGACCCGTCCTTGCGGCCTCACCCGCGCCAGCAAGGCGCGCCATTGCGCGGGCAAGGGCAAGCGTTGGCTGACCTGTGCCAAGGCCTGCAAGTCCAATTGATCCGCACTGAGGGTGCCTGATTGCAAGTTGTCGCCCTGCCACGTCAGACGCAACACACCGCCCGGCCAACGCTCGCCCTGCTCGGTGTCAAACACCAAGTTCTCGGTGCTGATTTCCACCGACGGCTTGAGGCCTTTGGGTTGCCACTTGGCAACCAATTTGCCCGTGATGTGACGCAGCGCCAAGGGCTCGAGTTCAGCCGCCAAACGTACCTTGACCGACTGCAGCGACACATCGGCTTGCAGCCCCACCGCTTGGCCATGCACCAGGTCCAGCGACAAGCGCATGGCACCTCGTCCTTCTTGGAGGGTCACGCCCTGATCCATCGGGACCCATTGGCGCAAGGTCGAGACATCGACCACCGGCAAATCAGCCTGCACTTGACCCGACCATGACTGCGTGTCTCCGGCTCGGCCCCAAGGTGCTTGGCTGAATTTGCCGTGCACCGAGATGCGTTGACCCAAAGCAACAGGTGGGGTGGCATCGAGGCGCAGGTCATGGCCGTTCCATTGGTTCTTGATCACCACATCCACTTGGCTCAAGGTCAGCACGGGCGCATCGGACCCATGACGCGCCTCGTCACGCCAGTGCAGCAGGCCCTGGGTCACGACAAATTCATGTTGAGAAAAAAACCAATCTGCCGCCGCACCGTCGCTTGACACTTGGGTGCTCAAACCTGCCACCCAGAGCTGTCCCTTGGCATCACGACGGATGTCCAATTCGGGTTGGTCAATCGCCAAACGTTCAAAACCTCCTTGAAGCACCGAACGCAAGGACAAAGCCGCCAGCACGCGTGGCAAACGCAAGGCCTCGTGGCCTTGGGTGTCCAACAAGCGCACCTCCAACACCTCAAACCCTGTGACCAGCCAACCCCCTGTGGCCCGGATCTGTCCGATCTCGACCGGCGTGCCAATGGCGCGCGTAGCCTGCTGCTGCAACCACTCCCGGTGATCGTTGATTCGCGGCACAATCAAAGCGTGCAGGGCGGCCCACGCCACCAGCAGCACCAGACACACCATGCCTAAGAACCACAGAACACCCGTGAACAGACGCTTCCACCGCGAGGGCGGTGTGCAAATGTGGGATGTGGGTTCAGACAGATCGGACAACTGTTTCATGGTGAGAGCGACGTGACCGGAATTATCCCCCTCTCGATGAACGACCTGAGCGCTTACTCACGCTTTGTTCAACGCATTCGCCGGCGCTACCCGGCTGAAATGTCCCTGTTGCCCAGCGGCGCGCCTGTCATGGCCACCTTGCAGGTGGCGCTGTCGGCTTTGCGCCAGCAACACGGATGCGGTGCGGCCCTACGCATCCTGCGCCAGTTGGTGATGGAGCGCTTGGCGGTGCTCGACTGCACTCAGCATGCCGACTTGTCGGTGATCACACGCGGCATGACCGAATTGGCTGAACTGGCCTTGGACGTGGCCCACCAAGAGGCCTGTGCCCAGCTGGATGCGCTTTACGGCCCCCCCTTGGGCGCCAGCGGCCAACGCGCCGTGCTGTGGGTGATCGGCATGGGCAAACTGGGTGCACGTGAACTCAATGTGTCAAGCGACATCGACCTGATTTACGTCTACGACGTGGAGGGCGAGACCACCGGTTTGCCCGACGGTCGTGGCCGCATCAGCCACCACGATTACTTTGCCAAAGCGGTCAAGCTGATTTACAGCCTGATTGGCGAGACCACCGAACACGGCTTTGTGTTTCGCATGGATTTGGCGTTGCGCCCCAATGGCAACTCCGGTCCCAGCGTGGTGTCGCTGAGCGCGCTGGAAGAATATTTTCTCGTGCAAGGCCGTGAATGGGAGCGCTTTGCTTGGCTCAAAAGCCGGGTGGTCGCTCCGGCCAGTGCACAACTGGCAGCGCAGGACTTGCGCGACACGGTGTTGCCCTTTGTGTTTCGCCGCTACCTCGACTACAACGTGTTCCAAGCCCTGCGCGGACTGCACCAACAAATTCGCCAGCACTCGGCAAGGCGCAGTGCTGGCCGCCCTGAGCGTGCCCACGACGTCAAGCTGTCGCGTGGCGGCATCCGCGAGGTTGAGTTCACCGTGCAACTGCTGCAAGTGGTGCGCGGCGGGCAGTTTCCAGAGTTGCGCACCCGCCCCACCCTGCAAGCCTTGCAACGCTTGGTACAAGCCAAGCTCATGCCCGCGCACACCGCCGAGGCACTGGCCAAGGCTTATGTGTTTTTGCGCCAAGTCGAGCACCGCATTCAGTACTTGGACGACCAGCAAACCCACCTGCTGCCCACTCAGGATGCCGACCTTGAGTGGGTGGCCCTGACGCTGGGCTTTGGCGATGTGTGTGACTTTTTGATCCAGCTCGATGGTCACCGCGAATGTGTGGCGCAAGAGTTTGACCGCTTGCTGGGCCAAGACCGTGCGCGCCACGACACCCCAGCCAAAGACTGCAAAGGATGTGGCGCGCACACCTCGCAGGATTGTCCCGATCTAGAAAGTCTGCTGCCACACCTCAGCGAGCGACTGCGCGCACGCGTGGCCCCATGGCCCGACCAGCCCCGGGTGCGCGCCTTGCGCGACGATGCGCGCCAGCGGTTGTTGCGGCTGTTGCAGCGCACCCAAACCTGGCTGACCCAGGGTTTGGTCAGCGAAAATGCCGCCGTGCGCTGGTGCGACTGGATGGAGCCCCTGATGCGACGCGAAAGTTATTTGGCTTTGCTGCTGGAGCGTCCGCGTGTGCATGAGCAATTGCTGCGTTTGTTGGGTGCTGCGCGTTGGCCCGCCCGCTATTTGTTGCAACACCCGGGGGTGATCGACGAGTTGGCCTCTGAGTCCTTGTTGCATGAACGGTTTGACCCGGTGGCTTTTGAGGCCGAGCTCGAACATCGCCACGCGGCTTTGCACCATGTAGACCAAGACGATGACGAAGCCTTGCTCAACCTGCTGCGCCGTGCACACCACGCGGAGGTGTTTCGCACCTTGGCACGCGATGTCGAGGGCAGCCTGACGATCGAGCAAGTGGCCGATGACCTGAGCGCGCTGGCAGACACCATGCTCACCATCACCAGCCGCTGGGTCTGGCAGCGCTTGAAGCAGCGGCACCGCGACGAGCCGCTGTTTGCCATCGTGGGCTATGGCAAATTGGGCGGCAAAGAACTCGGCTATGGCAGCGACCTCGACATCGTGTTTGTGTACGAAGACCCGCACGAACACGCCGGTGAAATTTATGCCGCCTTTGTGCGCAAGCTGATCAATTGGCTCACGGTCAAAACTGGCGAGGGCGATGTGTATGAGATTGACACCGCCTTGCGCCCCAATGGCAATTCTGGGCTGCTGGTGACCACCTTTGAGGCGTTTGCCAGTTACCAAGCGCAACGCGGCAGCAACACCGCGTGGACCTGGGAGCACCAAGCCATGACACGGGCACGCTGCTGCTTGGGCTCGCCTGAATTGCGCGCGCGCTTTGAAGCCGTTCGATGCAGCGTCATCCATGCGCCACGCGACCGAGCCGCCTTGGCTCAAGAGATCCAGTCCATGCGGGACACCCTGCGAACTGCGCGTCCCGTCAAGGCGGGCTTGTTTGACGTCAAGCACAGCACCGGCGGCATGGTCGATGTGGAGTTTGCGGTGCAGTACTTGGTGCTGGCCTTTTCACACACCCATCCCAGCTTGAGCGCCAACTTGGGCAACATTGCCTTGTTGCACAACGCCGAACAGGACGGGCTGCTGCCAAACGGGGTTGGCGCGGCTGCAGCCAATGCTTACCGGGCGCTGCGCAAAGTGCAGCACACGGCGCGTTTGGACGAACAGCCGACCCAAGTGAGCGCCAACGATTTGCTGCAGGAGCGCTCAGCGATTGTGGGTTTGTGGGCTGCCGTCTTTGGCGCGCAGACCGCCCACGCCCCGGGTCAATGAATCAAAGCTGCAGGGCCGCCACGCCTACACGTCACTGCGCGCGGATCTTGGTGACCAGCGCCGTGGTGGAGTAACCGTCGACAAAAGCAATCGCCTGTGCACGGCCACCGTAGGCCTCGACCACCTGGGTTTCGGCAAGTTTGGACATGTCGTAATCACCGCCTTTGACCAAGATGTCTGGACGCAACTCGCGGATGAGTTCCAACGGGGTGTCTTCGTCAAACCAGGTCACCAAACTCACCGACTCAAGGGCTGCGATCAGCACCGCACGGTCGGCTTCGGCATTGAGCGGTCGGTCAGGGCCTTTGCCCAAGCGCCGAGCCGACGCATCGCTGTTGAGCGCCACCACCAAACTGCCCCCTAAAGCACGGGCTTGTGCCAAGTAGGTGGCGTGCCCTCGGTGCAGCACATCGAACACGCCGTTGGTGAACACCACGGGCCCATGGGAGCGCAAAGCGGCCACGCGCTGCACGGCCTCGCCACGTGCGCTGAGTTTGTGCAAAAACGCGGGGGCGGTCAGTGAGTGGGCTGTCATGGCCGCAATTTTAGTTGGCGTGCTCCGCGCGCCAACGCTGCACTTGCGCGGCCACATCGCCCAAGCCTTGGACACACACCACCCGCGACAGTTGCAGGCGCCTCAGGGCGGTGTTTTGCCCGCCGGCCCAGACCTCAGTGGCGGGGGGCAACAACAAGCACAACTCGTTCAAGCCGTTCACCACCTGCTTGGGGTTCATGATGGCGCTGAAACTCAAAGCCACCACCTGCGCTGAATGGGCAGCCGCCGCTTTGGCAATGTCGTGTATTGGCATTTGCGTGCCCAACCAAACACAATGCGCGCCCTGCAAGGCCAACAGGCTTTGCGCCATCAGCAGGCCCAAGCCATGGGGTTCTTGTGCAAACGTGGTCAACATGACCCGGGGCGAGTTGGTCGCCTGGGCCTGGGGCAAACTGTCCATGGCGTGACGCAGCAAGGCAGACACGCTCTCGGTGTAGAAATGTTCCTCAAACACCTCCATCTGGCCGCGCACCCAAGCGTCACCCACGGCAGCGGTCACGGGCGCCACCACCTGCATGACAAAGGCCTCGAGCCCAAGCTCCGTCCATGCCAGGTGGAGTTGGGCGCGCAAGCCATCTGTGTCGTGGTCACGGATCAGCTGCAGGTAGCGCGCCACTTGGGCATGCGGGCTCTCGGACTCTGGGGGTGTGACCTGTTGTCGGGTGGTCGCCAGGTTTTGACTCAAGCTTTGCAAGTCTTCGCTGGCCAGGGGCACCACGCGGCCGGGTCGCTGGCCTTGGTCCATCAAGCGTTTGATGAGGCGCAGTTTTTCGACCTGCGCGGTGGGGTAGGTGCGTTCACCAAACGCATCCCGGCCTGGGTTTGGAAACCCGTAGCGTCGCTCCCAGATACGCAGCGTGTCTTTGCCAATGCCCGTGTCGCGCTCAACCGCTGCAATCGACAGCTGCACGGCTTGTGCGGCAAGTTCAGCTGGAAAATTCATGGGGGCCACAATTTCCTGGTCAGAGGGTAGGGGTGCAAGCTTGTCCTAGACAAAATAGGCAATTTACGCGATCATGCACGAACTCGCATCACCTCACAAGTACCTATGTCAATTCCATCAGGTTTCGTTCGCACTTTTGCCGTGGCACTTTGGGCTGGGATGGTCTGTTTGTCTCCACTCCACGCGCTGGCCGCAGAAACCGCGCCTAGCGCGCCGTCGGCGTCTTGCCCACGCGTGTTGCAACACACCGTGCTGCGCTTGCAAGACGAAAAGCCCCAAGCCCTGTGCCAATACGCTGGGCAGGTGGTGGTGGTGGTCAACACCGCGAGCTACTGCGGCTTCACGTCGCAGTACAAGGGACTGGAAGCGTTGTATGCCAAATACAAAGACCGCGGCTTGGTGTTGCTGGGTTTTCCTTCCAACGACTTTTCCCAAGAGCCTGACAGCAACGCCAAAATCGCCGACTTTTGCGAAAACACCTTCGGTGTCAAATTCCCGATGTTTGCCAAATCAACGGTGCGAGGTACTGACGCCTTGCCCCTGTTCAAGCAACTGAGCGATCAAACCGGCACCGCGCCTCGCTGGAACTTTTACAAGTACGTGATCAGCCGTGATGGTCAACACATCAAGAGCTTCAGCTCAATGACGGGCCCGCAAGACAAGTCTTTCGTGGCCGAAGTGGAAAAACAACTGGCTGCCAAAGTCAACGGCTCATGAAGCCACGCGTTGCCATCGTCGGCTCGGGCATTTCAGGCCTGTCTGCCGCCCACCATTTGCGCGGTCACGCCCACATCACCCTGTTTGAAGCCGGAGACTATTTTGGCGGTCACACCCACACGGTGGACGTGACCTTGCCCACGCCCCAAGGCATGCAAACGCATGGCGTGGACACCGGGTTTTTGGTGTTCAACGAGCGCACCTACCCCGGCTTGATTGCCTTGCTGGACGAATTGCAGGTGCCCAGCGCCAAGTCCGACATGTCGTTCTCGGTGCAGGCGCCGCAGCCCCATGGCCAACGCCCCTTGGAGTGGAACGGCTCGACCCTCAACACCGTGTTTGCCCAACGGCGCAACCTGTTCAACCCGCGCTTCATCGGCATGCTGCGCGAGGTGATGCGTTTCAACAGCCTGGTCACCGCACTGGCGCTGCGCAACCACGACGAAGAGTTGACCCAACCCCTGTGCGAGTTTTTGCTGGCCAACCGCTTCGGCGAAGCGTTTTGCGACGACTACCTGCTGCCCATGCTGGGTTGCATCTGGAGTTGCCCGACCGACCAAATGCTCATGTTTCCAGTGGCCACCATGGTGCGGTTTTGCCACAACCACGGATTGGCGCAGGTCAACAACCGGCCCCAGTGGCACACCGTGCGCGGAGGGGCGCGCCACTACGTTGAAAAAATCATCGCGCACATCCCAGACAAGCGCCTGAACTGCGCCGTCAGCCGCATTGAACGCGATGCGCAAGGCGTCTCGGTCCACACCGCATCGACCCACGAGCGTTTTGACGCCGTGGTGCTGGCCACCCACGCCGACCAATCGTTGGCCATGTTGTCCGAGCCGAGTGCGCAAGAACAGCGCACGCTTGGGGCGGTGCGCTACCACCCCAACCTGGCGGTGTTGCACACCGATGCCTCGGTGATGCCCAAGAAAAAACTCGCCTGGGCCGCTTGGAACTACCAACGCGCCGAAAAGCAAGGCACCGACAACGCCCAAGTCTGCCTGCATTACTGGCTCAACCAGTTACAGCCTTTGCCCTTCACCGACCCTGTGTTTGTGTCGCTCAATCCGATCCACGAGATCGACCCCAAGCATGTGATGGGCCGTTACCACTATGCACATCCGGTGTTTGACTTGGCCGCGATTGAAGCGCAAGTCAAGATGCCTGCGCTGCAAGGCCAACAGCACACTTGGTATGCGGGTGCATGGATGGGGTACGGCTTTCACGAAGACGGATTCAAAGCCGGGCGCGACGCCGCGTTGGGGGTGTTGGCGCGATGAGCACCGCAGCAAGCGCAGACCCAACTCAACCCTTGCTGGGTTTGGGGCAGGTGCGCCACACGCGCTTGCGGCCCACACGCCATGCCTTTGACTACGCCACGTATTTTTTGCTTTTGCCCATGCGCAGCTTGGCCGCAGGGGGGCTTTGCGCACTGGCCATCAACCGTGCGGGGCTGATGAGCTTTCACGATGTAGACCACGGCGACGGGCGCAACGCGGCGCAAGGTGGCGCTCTGGCATGGCTGGATGAGGTGCTGCACCAAGAAGGCATCCACGACGCCAAGGGCGAAGTCTGGCTGCACTGCTACCCGCGGGTGCTGGGCTACACCTTCAAGCCGGTGAGTTTTTGGTATTGCCACACCGCCGATGCGCAATTGCGTGCGATCGTGGTTGAAGTGAACAACACATTCGGTGAGCGGCATTGCTATTTGCTAGACCGTCCCCGCTGGGGGGTTGAACAAGTGGCCACCAAGGTGTTTCATGTGTCGCCGTTTTGTGCCATCGAAGGCAGCTATCGTTTTCGCTTCATGCGCACCGCGGATCGCACCGTGGCCAGGATCGAGCACGACGACGCCCAAGGCCCGTTGATTCAAACCAGTGTCAGCGGCGTGTTGGTTCCGGCCACCCTGGCGGCTCAGCGGCAAGCGTTGTGGCGCTTTCCTTGGATGACCTTGATGGTGATGCTGCGCATCCACTGGCAAGCGCTGCAGCTGTGGCGCAAGCGTGTGCGTTTTTTCACCAAACCCAACCCTCCAACAGATTTTGTGACCCGTTGACCGATGCCCCCAAGCACCATGAACACCACCTCTTCCTCCCCTACCTCTGAGCCCGTCTCGCCGCAGACGGTCGATATGCCGGCCAGCGCCCGCCGTGTCGTGGCCATGCTGGGTCAACTGCGCCAGGGCCACTTGCGTGTGGTGTGGCCCGATGGCAACAGCACCCACTTTGGCGTCCACGATGCAGGGGGCCTGCAGGCACAGCTGCACCTGCACAACTTCAAGCCACTGAGTGAAGCCATCAAATCAGGTGACATTGGATTTGCCGAGGGCTTCATTGCAGGCGACTGGACCACGCCAGATTTGCCCGCACTGCTGCAACTGCTGGTGGCCAATCGGCGTGAAATGGATGATTTGATTTATGGCCATTGGTTGGGCCGTTTGGTGTACCGCGTGCGGCATTTGCTCCACCGCAACACCAAGCGCAACAGCGCCAAAAACATCCATGCCCATTACGACTTGGGCAATCCGTTTTACCAGCTGTGGCTGGACCCGACCATGAACTACTCATCGGCCTGGTTTGGCGATGACCACAGCCAAGACTTATCGCAAGCGCAAAACGCCAAAGTGCACCGCGCCTTGTGCATGGTGCAAGCCCAACCCGGTGACCGGGTGATGGAGATCGGTTGCGGCTGGGGCGCTTTGGCCGAAATGGGTGGCCTCGAATTTGGCGCCCGCATGCACGGCGTCACCCTGAGCCATGAACAACTGGACTATGCCCAAGCACGCATGCAGCGCTTGGGGTTGGCTGGCAGCAGCGACTTGCGCCTGCAAGACTACCGCGACATCGACGACGGCCCTTATGACGCCATTTGCTCGATCGAGATGCTCGAAGCCGTGGGCCAAGAGTATTGGCCCACTTACTTTGACACCGTGCAGCGACTGCTCAAACCGGGTGGCAAGGCGTGCATCCAGACCATCGTGATCGACGATGCCTTGTTTGACCGCTATGTCAAAAGCACCGACTTCATTCAGCAGTACATCTTTCCCGGCGGCTGCTTGCCATGCCCGCGCGAGTTTCGCGCCCACGCTGCAGCGGCAGGCTTGCGCATCGTGGACGAGATGCGCTTTGGCCTTGACTACGCCGAAACCCTGCGTCGCTGGCGCCACGCCTTCTTGGCCGATCAGTCCCGCGTGTTAGCCTTGGGCTTTGACGAACGTTTTGTGCGCATTTGGGATTTCTATTTGGCGTATTGCGAAGCCGCGTTTGAGCAAGCCAACACCGACGTGGTGCAGTACACGCTGGAGAAGCTGTGATGCAGCGCAGGCGCTGGCTCATGACCTTGCTGTCTTGTGCCTGCCCTGCTGGGTTCGTACGCGCCCAAGACAGCACCTTCACCAAAGACGTGCTGGCGCAAAGCTTGCAACAACTGCGCCCCCTGCTGGGCAACCCTCGTTTGGTGGGTGAACACCGCTTGACCTACTGGGGGTTTGAGGTCTACCACGCCAGACTCTGGGCCAGCAACGCAACGTTTTCTCCCCTGGATTGGGCCACGCAGCGTCTGGTGCTGGAGCTGCGGTATTTGCGCGACTTTCAAGGCCGCGAGATCGCGCAACGCTCGATCGACGAAATACAAAGCCAACGCCCACTGAGCGCCGAACAAGCCAGCACCTGGCGACAAAGTTTGCTGGCGCTGCTGCCCAATGTGCGCAAGGGAGAGATCCTCACTGGCGCCTACCTGCCCGATTCGGGTGCGCAGTTTTGGCACCAAGGCCAAGCCCTGGGCGAGATTCGAGACACAGAGTTTGCGCGCCGCTTTTTTGGCATTTGGCTGTCTCCCCAAAGCTCCCAACCGGTGTTGCGTCAACAGTTGCTGGCTGGCGCGGCGCTGTGACAAACCGCTGGCTCCCCACGTTGTGGCGCAAGATGGCGTGGCTGCGTCTGAGTTGGATGGCCATGCCGTTGGCCTTTGTCAGCTTGCCTTTGTACGTGATGCTGCCACACCGCTACGCCAGCGCATGGGGCGTACCTCTGGCCAGCTTGGGGGCTTTGTTGCTGACCGTGCGCGCCCTCGATGCGTTGCTTGACCCCTGGCTGGGGGCGCGATGTGATGGCTGGTTTGCCCACGGCATGCCCCGGGTGCTGGCGCGTACCGGCATGATGTGTGGCCTGTTGACGCTGGGTTTTGCAGGCCTGTGGTTGCCCGATGTGTGGCTGGGCCTGCTGGGTCTGCCCGTGACGCCCGAAACCGTGCTGTCCATGGCCGCCCCATGTTTGGTGCTGGCGTACTTGGGGGCGACCTGCTTGAACTTGGGACTGCAATCATGGGGCACGCGACTGGGTGGCCACGCCACGCAACAAAGCCGCATCGTGGCTTGGCGCGAAGGCTTGGGTTTACTGGGCGTGGTGCTGGCGTCGGCCTTGACCGCTGGGTTAGATGCCCAGGCGCTGGTGGTCGGGTTGACGCTGGCACTTGGGCTGGGCTGGTGGTTGTGGCGCGCAGCGCCGTTCCCCAATCACCCCCCTCAGCAGCGCCTCGCGGTATCGGACAGCGGGGCTTGGCCGCTGCAACGCCCAGCCTTTCGAGCGCTGCTGCAAGTGTTTGTGCTCAATGGCATCGCCAGCGCTGTGCCCGCCACCTTGGTGATGTTTTTCATCCAAGACCAAC
>CAITHK010000061.1 GCA_903892175.1 uncultured Burkholderiales bacterium
GCTTTACAAAATGACTGTGCATGGCTTGTTTCATCGCCGCTGTCGGAAGATCTGAAAATGCCCACTGATCCATTCTTTCCGGCGGTCTTATCCATTGTTCAGGTTTGCCCGGCACATGATCAGGGTCCGTGATTCTTTGAAGCTCAGCGGTGTATTCTGTGGCGTATCCATCGGGGTCTAAAAAATACGCAAAGACATTGTCACCAGGGCCGTGTCGTCCAATGCCCCATTGAATTGGGTGACCAGCCAGCTTGAGTCGACCCACTCCAAACATCAACTCGTTCCAACTTTTCATTTCAAACGCAAAGTGGT
This sequence comes from uncultured Burkholderiales bacterium, assembly GCA_903892175.1. GTDB lineage: Bacteria > Pseudomonadota > Gammaproteobacteria > Burkholderiales > Burkholderiaceae_C > Limnohabitans. The sequence continues at coordinate 313 of CAITHK010000061.1, forward strand.
TCAAGCCATTCACATCCTCCTGGGCGACAGCAATGGAATGATGGTCTGAATTACAACGCAAAAAAGTCATCTTCATGGTCTGATCACTGATTTTGAAACCCAGGACATCCATGAAGAAACGAACGAGTCGAGCCGCGTTTTGAGAGTTCAAAACCACATGCGACAGCTTGAGGGGTGATGTATCGCTGGGCTCTTCGTTCGCATGGTCCTCACGCAAGGCCACCACCTTGTGCACGTTGCCATCTGGGTCTTCAAAAGCAAATCCCCATCCACCTCCTGGGCTGCCCAATTGCCTCGGCGCTTGTTCAACTTTCACGGAGGCCGCCACCAGTTGCTCATACACACGGTGCAAGCCTTCCAAAGAACTTGTGCCCCAGGTGATGCTCACCAAGCCGGCTTGTTCACCGGGCTCTAGCACTAAGACGTGATGGTCAATGCCTTTGGCACGCAGCCAAATCGAACCCCTGCGATCTGCGACTTGGCTAAGCCCCCACGTGCGTGTATAAAAATTAAATGAACGATCCATGTCAGTCGAAGTGACTGTCAAGGCGCGCAAGCGGTCAATGGTTGATGAGGATGCCGACATGATTTCTTTGTTATTTCTGAACCATGCCCACGAACTTGTCGTTGTCAATGACGGTAGACCACATGGGGAAAATGCTGTTGAGCATGGATTGAGACATTTCAGGGAAAAAGCCCAGCATCGATTCACGCAGTGCGTACACGTGATAACCCAGGTCGTAAGCAGCGATCACGGTTGCGTAGACACAGACGTCTGTTGTGAAACCAGCGACAGCGACGTTTTTGATTCCCTTAGAACGCAAAATTTCGTTCAATCCAGTTCCTCCAAAGGCGCTCACTTGAATGCGGGGGGCCAAGAACAAATCTTTGTATTCAGGCTTTGGCATCAATGGCTCGTAATAGGCAGCTTCTTTGCTCCCCACTTTCCACGCTTTGCGCATGAGTTGGCCACGGTGAAAACCGCCTGGGTTTGTCCAATCTAATTCCCGATGGTCCTGGGTATAACCCTCGGTGACATGGATGATCCAAGCGCCTTTTTCACGCGCCTCATTCACCATCTTCACTGTCTTATCCAGCATGCCTTTGTCGTAATCAGGCTTGAACTTTTGATACCAAGCGCCGTCCGGATTGACAAAGTTCCCTTGGAAATCGACCAAGATCACAGCTGTTTCAGAGGCCTTCATTTGCGTTGGAAGAGGGGGGACTGTTTGGGGTTGCGCTTGGGCAAGCGCCAATGAACTGGCCGCAGTTAGCACCAACGCAAACAGTGACTTAGACATCGATTGCAGGAATGTATTTTTCATTTCCTCTCCAAATAAATATGGTTCGAATGCTAGGCAAGTCAGCGCTCCACATCAACTGATCGGTGGTGATTCTTGGTATTTACATTAGAAATGTCGATTCGATTGACATTGCCACAGACGCAAGTCACAGTTGCGCAGTCATTTCAAGAAGTTAACGTCAATGAACCGAAAATTTATCAGCGCCATTGCTTTTTCCCTGTCGATCTGCGCAGTGAAGGTCATGGCCCAAGCCGACTTCCCAAACAAGTCAATCACTGTCGTGGTTCCTTATTCATCCGGGGGTGTGTCTGACGCCATCGCACGAGGCCTTGCGCAAAAACTGTCGCAGGAATTGAAAACCCAAGTTCTGGTGGACAACAAAGCGGGCGGCAACACCTTGATAGGTGCAACGCATGTCGCCAAGTCGAATCCGGACGGCTACACCTTGCTTCTGACCGCAGAAGCAACGTTGACCCTCAACCCCCTGATCTATGCCAAGCTTCCTTACGATGTTGAGAAAAACTTTGCACCGATCGTTGCCATTGCGCAAGTGCCACAAAGTTTAATCATCAGCTCAAAGTTGGGAATTGCAAACTATCAAGACTTTGTTGCTCATGCAAAAAAGAACGCTGGAAAGGTTTCATATGCAACGCTGGGCGTGGGCTCGACCGCGCACCTTAACTTTGAGATGTTTCAACGAACGGTCGGGCTGTCGATGCACGATATCCCGTTCAAAGGGGCCTCTGTGGCGATCAATGATTTGATCGGTGGTCATGTCGACGCCATGATTGTTTCTACAGGCCTCATCGCCGCTCAATCCAAAAGCGGCAACCTGCGCGTGTTGGCTACCGCAGGCAACAAACGGTCTTCCTTGTTGCCTGATGTGCCGACTTTCAAGGAGGTGGGCGTTTCAAACTTTTACCCATCATCTTGGTTTGCCTTGTTGGCTCCAGCGGGTACGCCACAAGATGTTGTTCAAAAGTTAAATGCATCGGTCAACAAAATATTAAAAGATGACGCCCTCAGAACATCCTTGTTCGACAAGTTTTCTCTGGAAGCCATGGGGGGCAGTTCCGAATCACTGAGGGCGTTGATTCGAAGTGATACCGACAGAATGGTGCCGGTCGTCAAAGACTTAGGCATCAAACTTGACTAGCCCCCCACCATTTGCCTCAAAAGGTCGACCATGTCTCAAGTTGCTTTGAACGTGAACGGTATTCAACAGAAGATTGACAGCCCAACTGACACCCCATTGCTCTGGGTGTTGCGCGACGAATTGAATCTGACCGGTACCAAATTTGGCTGCGGCGCTTCGCTGTGCGGTGCCTGCACGGTGCTGATCGATGGTGTTGCAAGTCGGTCTTGCCAACGCCCCGTTTCTTCCCTGTCAGGGCAGCCAATTCAAACAATTGAAGGTCTGGATGGCAAAGAGGCAAATGCCATCCGTGCAGCGTGGCGAGAACTCAATGTTGTGCAATGTGGATGGTGTCAGTCCGGACAAATAGTGGCAGCCACGGCTTTGTTGACAAAGAGCCCAGCGCCCAGTGATTTGCAAATTGATCAAGCCATGAGCGGAAATTTATGCCGTTGCGGCACCTATTCGCGAATCAAAAAGGCGATACACATGGCGGCTCAAACCTTGAAAAGCCTGGGGCAATGACATGGACTTTAACCACTTGAAAAATGATGGGATGAATGGTTCTCGCAGAAGTTTTCTCAAAGCCAGCGTGACAGCGGGCGGGGGCTTCCTGCTTTCGGTGAGTTTTCCAAGCATGAGCCAAGACCGAGGATTGGTTGAAAGTCCTCCTCAGCCCCATGTATTTCTCACCATCAAACCAGACAACACCGTGCTTGTGAAAATCAAGCACCTCGACATGGGTCAAGGCACGGTCACAGGCTTGGCATCCATCGTTGCAGAAGAATTAGATGCAGATTGGGACTTGGTGCGCTATGAATATGCCCCCGCAGACATCACCAAGTTTAAAAATGGCCTGCTTGGCGTTCAGGGAACTGGCGTTTCTACTTCGATAGCCAATTCGTGGTCCGAACTACGTCAAGCTGGGGCTGCTGCTCGGCAAATGCTCATTCAAGCCGCAGCAGAGCATTGGAAGGTTTCGCCAGAAGAAATTACAACCGAGGCCAACCGTCTCCATCACAAGGCCAGTTCCAGATCTGTGTCCTATGGGGCGATGGCCAAGAAAGCATCGGAGCTGCCTGTCCCGCAACGCATCGTGTTTAAAAACAGCAGTTCATACCGGTTGATAGGTCAACCATCCATCAGGAAATTAGACAACCTAGAGAAGACCACGGGGAAAGAAATTTTCGGCCTCGATCTGAAGCTGCCTGGGATGGTTTACGCCACGCTTGCAAGGCCGCCTAAATTTGGCGCCAAGTTACATTCTTTCGATGCATCCAAAGCACTCGCCTTACCCGGGGTATTGGAGGTCGTGCAAACCAAATTCGGCGTCGCAGTGGTGGCAACCCATACCTGGGCGGCCATGAAAGGGCGTGATGCCTTGGTCATTGCTTGGGACTTCAGCGAGGCTGAGCAGAGAAGCACAGATCAAATGCTGAAAGATTTGAAAGTTCTTTTGGCGCAACCCGCACCTGTGGCCAAACAAAGCGGAAACGCCATCGATGGACTTGAGGAATACTTTTCTGTGCGGTCGGCAGAATATTCATTTCCGTTTTTAGCCCATGCACCCATGGAGCCGTTGAATGCGACCGTCGAGCTCACTGGCACGGGTGCAAATCTTTACACAGGCTGTCAATTCCAAACGGTAGACCAGATGGCTGTTGCACAAGAGCTGGGTCTGCAACCCGCTCAGATCAAAGTGATCACACTGATGGCTGGGGGCTCGTTCGGAAGAAGGGCCAATCCTGCCTCTGATTACATTCGTCAAGCTGCCGTCGTCGCCAAAGCCTATGGAAAAGCACCTGTTCAATTGGTGTGGAGCCGTTCAGACGATTTACACGGTGGCTATTACCGATCCATGTTCGTTCACCAGGTCAGAACTGCCACCAACAGGGATGGGGAAGTGGTGGCTTGGGACCACAAAGTAGCGGGCCATTCAATTGCAGAGGGCACAGGGTTTGCCAAGTTCCTTGTGAAAAATGGCATCGACCACACCTCCCAAGAAGGGTCATTTGAAAACAAATACGGACTTGCCAATTTCAAATGCACAGTGAGTGCTGCGCCCAAAAAAGTTCCAGTTTTGTGGTGGCGTTCAGTAGGCCATACACACGGTGTTTACGTCACAGAAACCATGGCGGATGAACTGGCCCACAGCGAGAAATCAGATCCTCTTGCTTGGAGATTAGGTCGGCTGAAACACAATGAAAGACTCAGTCGGGTCATCCAAGAAGCGGGCAAAAGGTCAAATTGGGCGCGCCAGCTGCCCTTGAAGTTTGGGCGAGGCATTGCCGCACATAGTTGCTACGGAAGCCATATTGCGCATGTAGTCGAAGTTCAACGGGTCCAGGCCGGAAAGCTGAAGATATCTCGTGTTGTGTGTGTGATCGATTGCGGGATTGCCGTCAATCCTGACATCATCAAAGCGCAAGTAGAAGGTGGCATTGCGTTTGCATTGTCGGCAGCCTTGTTTCAGAAAATCACCTTCAAAGAGGGGATGGTTCAACAAGACAATTTCCACCAATACCCCATCCTTTCGATGAAGGACATGCCGCCGGTTGAAGTGCATATCCTGGACAGCCAATTGCCTCCCACGGGTGTAGGCGAGCCTGTCGTTCCAACTGTTGCGCCTGCGCTTGCCAATGCTATTTTTTCTGTCACAGGTCAACGCATCAGGTCGCTGCCGTTCGCCGATGTGGGCATTGAATTGGTGGCATAGCTCAGATGAAGGCATTCAAGAGATTGTGGGCATGTACTTTCTCTGTGCCTTAGCGGTTCTCTCACAACAACGCAGCCACCACCCTCGGATACATCACATGCTCTTGCGCCAACACGCGCTCGGCCAAGGAGTCTGCGGTGTCGTTGGCCAATACCGGCACCACAGCTTGCGCCAAGATTTCGCCATGGTCTAGCTCGGAGGTCACTTGGTGCACGGTGGCGCCGGCGAATTTGCAACCAGCTTCAAGCGCACGTTCGTGCGTGCGCAGCCCCGTGAAAGCGGGCAGCAACGAAGGGTGGATGTTGATCAAGCGCCCGCTGTAATGCGCCACAAACCCAGGGGACAGAATGCGCATGAAACCCGCCAGCACCACCAAGTGGGGTTGGTGGCGATCGATGGTGGCCATCAAAGCGGCGTCGAAGGCTTCGCGTGGATGCGGTTCAGCGGCAAAGGCAGTGTGCGCCACCACTTCAGTGGCAATGCCGTGGAACTGCGCCACCGCCAGGCCCGCAGCGTCAGGGCGGTTGCTGATGACGGCGCAGACGCGTGCCCCCAGACGCTGGGCCCATTGCTCAGCCTGTGCGGTTTGCACAATGGCCGCCATGTTCGAGCCGCTGCCTGAAATCAAGATCACGATATTTTTCATCTGCTCCGAATTATCCAGGGGCAAAAAAAATCGCACGATCGTGCTAAAAACGAGGGATTGTGTTTCAGCTGAGGAAAATTGCGATGGATTTGGCTTTTACCCCCGAAGAAGAGGCGTTTCGCCAGGAGGTGCGTGCATGGGTGCATGCCCACTTGCCGTCTGAGATTTCACACAAAGTGCACAACGCCTTGCGGTTGACGCGCGACGACATGCAGCGGTGGGCTCAAATTTTGGGCCAAAAGAACTGGCTGGGTTATGGCTGGCCCCAGCAATTTGGCGGCCCCGGCTGGACCGCGGTGCAAAAGCATTTGTTCGAAGAGGAGTGCGCCTTGGCGGGAGCTCCCCGCATCGTGCCGTTTGGCCCGGTGATGGTCGCCCCTGTGATCATGGCCTTTGGCAATGCCCAACAACAGCAGCGGTTTTTGCCGGGCATTGCCAGCGGCGAGGTGTGGTGGAGCCAGGGCTACAGCGAGCCGGGTTCGGGCTCAGACCTGGCCTCGGTCAAGACACGTGCCGAGCGTGTGGGCCACCACTACGTGGTCAACGGCCAAAAAACTTGGACCACCCTCGGGCAGTATGGCGAGTGGATTTTTTGCTTGGTGCGCACCAGCAACGAGGGCAAGCCACAAACGGGCATCTCTTTTCTGTTGATCGACATGAAGTCGCCCGGCGTCAGTGTGCGCCCTATCAAGTTGCTCGATGGCGAGTGCGAGGTCAACGAGGTGTGGTTTGACAACGTACAAGTGCCGGTGGAGAACCTGATTGGGGAAGAGAACAAAGGCTGGACCTATGCCAAGCATTTGCTGGCGCATGAGCGCACCAACATTGCCGACGTCAACCGTGCCAAACGCGAGTTGGAACGTTTGAAGCGCATTGCCAAAGCTGAGGGCGTCTACGACCCGGCCACAGGCGGTGTGGAAGCGTTGCGTTTTCGCGATGAAATTGCCAAGCTCGAAGTGGATGTGGTGGCGCTGGAGATGTTGGTGCTGCGCGTGCTGTCGGCTGAGAAGTCGGGCAAGCAAACGCTCGACATCGCAGGCTTGCTCAAGATCAAGGGCAGCGAAATTCAGCAGCGTTACACCGAGTTGATGATGCTCGCCGCTGGCCCCGCCAGCGTGCCCTTCATCGAAGAAGCGATGGAGGCCGGTTGGCAGGGTGACCCCGCGCTGAGTGGTTTGTGGCCGGGCGGCGCGATGCACGCAGCGCCTTTGGCGTCGAGTTACTTCAACATGCGCAAGACCACCATTTATGGTGGTTCCAACGAAGTGCAACGCAACATCGTGGCCCAAGTGGTGTTGGGATAAGGAGCAGACATGGACTTCAATTTTTCAGACGAACAAGAGCAACTGCGCGATGCGGTGCGCAAGTGGGTGGACAAGGGTTACGACTTTGAGCGCCGCCGCGCGTTGGTGGCCGAGGGTGGTTTCTCGCGTGTGGCTTATGGCGAATTGACCGATTTGGGGCTAGGCGGCCTCTACATCCCCGAGGCCTTGGGTGGCTTAGGCATGGGGCCGATCGAGGGCATGGTGGTGATGGAGGAGTTGGGGCGCGGCATCGTGCTCGAACCCTTGGCTCAGACGCTCATCGCGGGTGCCCTGCTGTCAGGCTACGCCAGCCCAGAGGTGCAAGCGGCTTGGTGCGAGAAGGTGGCCACGGGCGAAGCCCTGGTGGTGTTGGCGCATCAAGAGCGCGCCGCGCGCTACCAGCTGGCCCATTGCCAGACCACGGCCGAACTGCAAA
>CAITHK010000062.1 GCA_903892175.1 uncultured Burkholderiales bacterium
ACCCCTTGGGATGGCCACCCCCTGTTCAATGCTTATGTGAAAGCAGCGCTTGAACACAAGGCCAAGGCCTGAGCGCTCAAAACACAGGACACGCCATGAAACTTTGCGGATTTGACGTCGGACTGAACCAGCCCTTCTTTCTGATTGCGGGCACCTGCTCCATCGAAGGCTTGGAGCTGTCCGTCGACGTCGCGGGTCAACTCAAAGAAATTTGTTCGACCCTGGGCATTCCCCTGATCTATAAAGGCTCCTTTGACAAAGCCAACCGCTCCTCGGGCAACACCCAGCGCGGCGTGGGCATGGATGCGGGTTTGAAAATACTGGACGAAGTACGCCGTCAAATTCAAGTGCCAATCCTCACCGATGTACACGACGCAACGCAAGTCAGCACGGTGGCCAGCGTGGTGGATGTGTTGCAAACACCTGCTTTTTTATGTCGTCAGACCGATTTCATCCGTGCCGTGGCGCAATCTGGCAAGCCGGTGAACATCAAGAAGGGCCAGTTTTTGGCCCCTTGGGACATGAAAAACGTCATCGACAAGGCACGTGACGCCGCACGAGAAGCTGGTTTACCCGAAGACAACTTTTTGGCTTGCGAACGCGGCGTGAGCTTTGGCTACAACAACTTGGTGGCCGACATGACCAGCTTGGCAGAAATGCGCAAGTCTGGCGCTCCTGTGGTGTTTGACGTGACCCACTCGGTGCAAAAACCAGGCGGCCAAGGCACCAGCAGCGGTGGCGCACGTGACATGGTGCCCGTGTTGGCACGTGCAGGCGTGGCTGTCGGCGTTGCCGGGCTGTTCATGGAAACCCATCCCCATCCCAACGAGGCTTGGTCGGATGGCCCCAATGCGGTGCCGCTGAAGCACATGAAGGCCTTGTTGGAAACCTTGGTCGAGTTGGACCGTGTGACCAAGAAGCATCCGTTTCTGGAAAACAATTTCGGCATCTGATTCTGATTTTTAACTTCAAGCTTTGAGAGAGAAAAAATGAGCGCTATCGTTGACATCGTGGGTCGTGAAATTTTGGACAGCCGCGGTAACCCCACCGTGGAATGTGATGTGTTGTTGGAGTCGGGCACCATGGGCCGTGCGGCTGTGCCCTCGGGTGCATCGACCGGCAGCCGCGAAGCCATTGAGCTGCGCGATGGCGACAAGAGCCGCTACTTGGGCAAAGGTGTGCTCAAAGCTGTGGAGCACATCAACACCGAAATCTCCGAAGCCGTGCTGGGCTTGGATGCGTCCGAACAAGCCTTCCTCGACAAAACCTTGATCGACCTCGACGGTACCGAAAACAAAAGCCGCTTGGGCGCCAACGCCATGCTGGCGGTGTCCATGGCTGTGGCACGCGCAGCTGCCGAAGAGTCAGGCTTGCCTCTGTATCGCTACTTCGGTGGCATGAATGGTTGCCAATTGCCAGTGCCCATGATGAACGTCATCAACGGTGGCGCACATGCCAACAACAACCTTGACTTGCAAGAGTTCATGATCATTCCCGTGGGCGCCCCCAACTTCCGCGAAGCCGTGCGCTACGGCGCTGAAGTGTTTCACGCACTCAAGAAAATCATCCACGACAAAGGCATGAGCATCGCAGTCGGCGACGAAGGCGGTTTTGCCCCCAACGTGCCCAGCCACGAAGCCGCCATCCAAATGATCTTGGACGCCATTGCAGCAGCAGGCTACACCGCGGGTGAGCAAATTGCCATTGGCTTGGACTGCGCAGCCAGTGAGTTCTACAAAGACGGCAAATACCACCTCGAAGGCGAAGGCCTGCAGCTTACCGCTGAGCAATGGACCGACATGCTGGCCACTTGGGTCGACAAATACCCCATCATCAGCATCGAAGATGGCATGCACGAAGGCGACTGGGATGGCTGGAAACTGTTGACTGAACGTCTGGGCAAAAAAGTTCAATTGGTGGGCGATGACTTGTTTGTCACCAACACCAAGATCTTGCAAGAAGGCATCGACAAGCACATCGCCAACTCCATCCTGATCAAGATCAACCAAATTGGCACCCTGACCGAAACCTTCGCAGCCATCGAAATGGCCAAGCGTGCAGGCTACACAGCAGTCATCAGCCACCGTTCGGGCGAGACCGAAGACAGCACCATCGCCGACATCGCTGTAGGCTTGAACGCGGGACAAATCAAAACCGGCTCCATGAGCCGCTCGGACCGCATGGCCAAGTACAACCAGTTGTTGCGCATTGAAGAAGACTTGGGTGACATTGCCCAGTACCCTGGTCGCGCCGCGTTCTACAACCTGCGTTAAACGGTCGCACACGTGCTACGCCCACTCCACCTGGTTCTGATTGCCTTGCTGTTGGTGCTGCAAGGTCAGATGTGGTTTGGACGTGGCAGCGTGCCCGATGTCATGCGTTTGCGCCAGCAACTGGCCGAACAAAAGCAAAACAACGCAGCCGCCCAATTGGCCAATGACCGATTGGGTGCTGAGTTGCACGACCTCAAAGACGGTCTTGAAATGGTGGAAGAGCGCGCACGCTCGGAAATCGGCATGGTCAAACCGAATGAACTATTTGTTCAAATCGCCAAGTAATTGAGCAGGATCAAGGCATGAAGATCGCCTTGCTCGGTGCGCCTGGCACTGGAAAAACTGAACTGAGGCTTGCGCTGAAACAGCGTTTGCAATTTGCAAATATTGAAGTACGAGACATACCCCACGCGGTAGAGATCAGGCACCTTGAACCCTATCACGTCGCCTTGCTCTGTGGATTAGATCTGCCTGATTCACGTCGGCTTGAGCAAGGCCAGCGTCATACCCATCTTGAACGAGACGTCATCGACCTATCCATACGTCGACAACTGGATGAAGCAGGCATCCCGTATCAAGTGGTGTACGGGTTGGGCTCTGCACGGGTAGACAACGCGCTGTACGCCATCGCACGTCAAACACCGAACTTGGTGACACATCCAAGCCGCCCTGAGGTCTTGAACCGTTGGGCTGGTCCATGTGAACGCTGTGCTGATGCCCAATGCGAACATCGTTTGTTCAGCGACTTGCTCAAGCAAAAGTCCTGTTGAAAATCTAGTGCAAGGACGAGGGCCCAGTCACTTGCTGTTGGTTTTCTGTGAAAATTTGTGCCGCATCCACCGGGTCATAGCGGTACTGTTGACCGCAAAAATCACAGCCCACCTCTATCTCGCCACGCTCCGCCAAGATACTTTCAGCCTCAGCCACGCCCAAGCTGCGAATCATTCGACTGACGCGCTCGCGGCTGCATGAGCAGGCAAAACGCGGTGTCTGGGGTTCAAAACGTACCACGGGCTCTTCCCAGAAAAGACGCCGCAAGATGGTGTCTGCATCCAGCGTGAGCAGTTCTTCGCGCTTCAAACTGGCGGCCAAAATAGCGATGCGGTTGTAGTCTTCGTTGCGACCAATTTCATCTTCATCGGCAGCGGTGGAGCGGGCGGACAAGTTGCCCTCGCCCATGACAGGCAAGCGCTGGATCAACAAACCTGCAGCAGTTTTGTCATCAGCCGCCAACACCAAGGTGGTGTCGAGCTGCTCACTTTGCAGCATGTAATGTTCAAGTACTTGGTTGAATTGCGTGAGCTTTTCGCGTTGGTCCCCAAACAACGGAACCACCCCTTGATAAGGCTGTTGACCCGGCAATTTATCTTTCGGGTCCAAGGTGATGGCGCACCGCCCTTCGTTGTTCTGGTTCACCATCTCAGGCAAGCTGCTCGCCGCCCCAATGTCACCCACCACTTTGGCGGTGGCACGCAAGCTCAAATCGGGCTGCACCTCCACCACGGCCAGCTTGAGTGGTCCATCGCCGAAAATTTGCATCACCAAAGCACCGTTGAATTTGATGTTGGCCTGCATCAGCACCGCGGCAGCAGTCATCTCACCGAGCAAGTGACGCACGGGTTCAGGGTAGGCACCGGTCTCGAGATTGGCAGCGCGGCGCTTGAGCACCTCTTGCCAAACGTCGGTGAGTTGCACCAACATGCCCCGCACGGGCAAGCCATCAAATAAAAATTTATGCAGTTGTGTCATCCGGGTATTTTCTTCAGTCCCAGCTTGTGGCGCTGGGCGTTGTCAATGTAGTGCTGCGCACTGCGACGCAGTCCTGCGATTTGCTCTGGACTGAGCTGGCGCACCACCTTGGCAGGGCTGCCCAAGATCATCGAGCCATCGGGAAACTCTTTGCCCTCGGTCACCAACGAACCCGCGCCGACCAAACAGTTTTTGCCAATCTTGGCACCGTTGAGCACGATGGCCCCAATGCCAATCAGCGATTCGTCGCCAATCGTGCACCCATGCAGCTGCACCATGTGGCCCACCGTCACGTGCTTGCCCAAGGTCAAAGGCATGCCCACATCAGCGTGCAAGACGCTGCCGTCTTGCACATTGCTGCCTTCACCTATGGTGATCTTGTCCGAATCCCCTCGCACCACGCTGCTGTACCAAACGCTGCTGTGCGGCCCCATCACCACATCTCCCATCACTTGCGCGTTGTCGGCCACCCAGGCCGAGTCCGCAACCTGAGGCTTGAGCGCATCCAATTCATAAACAGCCATGACACATCCTTTGCACGTTTGGGTAATTTCTACAATTGTAGGGATGCATCTCAGATCCAATGCCCTCCATGCCCTTTGTTTGGCACACCCACGTGACAAAGTGGACGCCGTTCAGACCTTGTGGAATAAGTCCGCCAGCTGGGTGCTTGACACAACGCAGCGCATCGCTTTACCCACCGAAGAGGCTCTGCCTGGTCGTCCCTCAACGCCGCGTCTGGTACCTCCTAAGGAGGTCGTCACACGTTCACCGTTCACGCCACAAGGATTGGCAGGCCTGATTCACGCCGTGTGTCATATCGAGTTCAACGCCATCAACCTCGCATTGGATGCCGTGTGGCGCTTTGAAAACATGCCCGATAACTTCTACACCGACTGGATGCGGGTGGCCTTTGAGGAGTCGCAACACTTTGAACTGCTTCACACCTTGCTGCAAAGTCTGAGCTACCGTTATGGGGACTTTGATGCGCACGATGGCTTGTGGCAGATGTGCGAGAAAACAGCGTCAGATGTATTGGCCCGCATGGCATTGGTACCCCGCACGCTAGAGGCCCGCGGACTCGATGCCACACCCCTGATTCAAAGCAAGCTGCGCAAAGCCAATAGCTTGGGCGCTTTGCGTGCGGTAGAGGTGCTGGACGTGATCTTGCGTGATGAAGTTGGGCATGTCGCCATTGGCAACCATTGGTACCGCTGGTTATGCGAACAACGCGGGTTGGACCCTGTCTTGCTGTATGGTGAATTGGTGCAGCGCTACGAAGCACCTCGGCTCAAACCACCGTTCAATATCCAAGCACGCAAAAAAGCGGGCTTCACCGACACCGAATTGGCTTACCTGCTTGGTTGAATATGGACGACTTCAGCCACGCGGATGGTGTTCGGCGTGCAAGCTTTTGAGGCGTTCACGCGCAATATGGGTGTAGATGGTGGTGGTCGAAATGTCGGCATGGCCGAGCAACAGTTGCACGGCGCGTAAATCGGCACCATGGTTGAGCAAATGCGTGGCAAATGCGTGGCGCAAAGTGTGCGGCGACAAAGGCACTTGCACCCCCGCCACCAGGGCATAGCGCTTGATGAGCTGCCAAAACATCGCCCGGGTCATGGCTTCACCCGCGTGTTGACCTCGAACGGTCACAAACAAGGCATCGGTCTGGTGCTGTTTGAGCAAAGTGGGGCGCGACTCTGCCAGGTAGCGATTCAGCCATTCGCGAGCCACTTCACCAAAGGGCACCAAGCGCTCTTTGCTGCCTTTGCCCATGACACGCAAGACACCCTCATTGAGTCCGACGTGCAAGGTCTTGAGTCCTACCAACTCGCTCACGCGCAAACCGCTGGCATAGAGCAACTCCATCATGGTTCGGTCGCGCACGCCCAAGGGTGAGTTCACGTCAGGCGCCTCGAGCAAACTCTCTACATGGGCTTCGCTCAAGGTCTTAGGCACGCGCAAGGGTTGCTTGGCTGTCAACAACTTGAGCGTGGGGTCAACAGCCAACAGTCTTTCACGCAGTGCCCAGCGATAAAAACGTTTGAGAACCGTGAGCCGTCGGTTGGCACTGGTGGCTTTGGTGTCGCTGTGGCGAGCCGCAAAGTAGCTATGCAGGTCCACCTCTTGGGCATCCAGCAAGGATAGGTTGATCCTGGCCAACCACTGAGCCAGCGCATGCAAATCCCGACGATAAGCCGCCAAGGTATTTTCAGCCAGCCCGTCTTCAAGCCACAAAGCGCTGACGAAGTTGTCTATCTGAGCATCACCATTCGCCACAACTGAACCAACTCATCAAGCAATTCAAGACTTAATCGAGGGTGAGTTTTTGTTCAACCACCACACTTCGGTAAATCTCATATTCGGCTTTCATCTGAGCGGCAAATTGCTCAGGCGTGTTGGCGACGATCAACGAGCCGGTGTCTTCAATGCGTTTACGCACGGCAGGATCTTCCAAAGCCTTTTTCACGCCAGCGTGGATCTTGTCAACGATCTCTTTGGGCAAGCCTTTGGGGCCATAAATGCCGTAATACGCCATGCGATTGACGGGCTCCAAACCCACCTCTTTGAACGTGGGTACGTTGGGCAAAACGGCCAAGCGTTGAGGGGCGGCCACCACAATGGGAACCAAGCGGTTGTCTTTGATGAATGGCAGGGCCGAAGGCAAATTGTCAAAAATCATCGGCACTTGGCCCGATACGGTGTCGTTGAGCGCGGGACCTGCACCCCGGTAAGGAATATGGGTGATGAAGGTCTTGCTCAAGTTTTTATACAACTCCATCTGCAAATGGCCAATGCCACCCGTTCCAGAGGATGAGTAAGAATATTTGCCAGGAGAACGCTTGACTTCAGCGACAAAACCTTTGTAGTCCTTGGCCGGAAAACTTGGATGCACCGCGATGATATTTGGGGTGGCTGCAATGTTGATGATGGCCGTGAAATCAGTCAACGCGTTGTAAGGGATTTTGCTGTTGATCGCCGGATTGGCCGCTGTGGTCGAGACAGTGGCCAGCCCGAGTGAATAACCGTCTGGCGAGGCTTTGGCCGTTTCATTGGCACCGACAACGCCGCCCCCGCCTGCTTTGTTAACCACCACCACTGTCTGGCCCAGTGCTTTGCCCAGAGGCTCAGAAATCACACGCGCAATGATGTCGGTGGTGCCACCAGGGGCAAAAGGCACCTGCAATTGAATGGGCCTGTTGGGATAGGCCTGCGCCATGACAGTAGAAGTTGCAAAACCAAGCAAGAGTGCTGGCCAATGAAGCTTGTGCATATTTATATCCCTTGAGCTTTAACTAACATAACGCTGATCGTATCCGCAACTGCTCCTCGCGCGGGCCTCCAAGCGGTTATTCTTGGCGGGTGAATTACGCTCAATTACTGTTTCCAGATTTCTCTTTGATTCTTTGCGGCTACCTGGTCTGCCGTTATACCGCGCTCAACCGCACCGTATGGGAGCAGGTCGAGAGCTTGGTTTATTTCTTTCTGTTTCCAGTCTTGCTGTTTCATTCGATCGTGCGCAGCCCATTGGACTTTGATGCGGCCTCCCACCTGATCATGGCCGGCTTGGCCCTAGGTGTTGGCAGCATCGTTTTGTCTTATGCGCTGCCCTGGCTGCCAGTGATAGGGCGACACATGGACACTCGGCTGCATGCGGCCAGTGCACAGGTAGGCTTTCGCTTCAACTCCTTTGTTGCACTCGCCTTGGCAGACCGCATCGCGGGTCCTCAAGGCTTGCTGTTGATTGCGGTGTTGATTGGGATTTGTGTGCCGCTCTTTAACATCGGTGCAATTTGGCCGATGGCCAGGCACGGACAGCGGGGCTTTGTGCGCGAACTGTCACGCAACCCCCTGGTGATTGCCACCGCCTCAGGCCTGCTGGCGAACGTGGTGGGCTTGCACATTCCCAGCTGGACCGAGCCCACCTTACAGCGCATTGGCGCGGCCTCGCTGGCCTTAGGGCTGATGGCAGCAGGCGCAGGCATGCAGTTCGCCACCCTGGCGCAAGCCAAGACACTGGCTGTCGCACTCCTGGCCATTCGTCACCTGATTACACCGCTCATGGCTTGGGGCTTGGCCATTTGGTTTGAGTTAGACAACACGCAAACCTTGGTTTTGCTGGCATTTTCAGGGTTGCCAACGGCATCGAGCTGTTATGTGCTGGCAACGCGCATGGGCTACAACGGGGCCTTTGTAGCGGGTCTGGTGACGCTGTCCACCTTGCTAGGCATGTTCAGCCTACCCTTTGCTTTGGGGGTGTTGCACTGAATCTGCGGACTTGTATGGCACAATATCGCGTTTTGCGGAGAGTGCGTTGAAATAGGTCGGCGTGGCTACCGCAGCTGAAAAGGAAGATCATGAAAGAAGGCATTCACCCCAACTACCGCGAAGTTTGCTTCGTGGACATGTCCAACGGTTTCAAGTTTGTCACCCGTTCGTGCGCCAACACCAAAGAAATGGTGAAGATGGACGATGGTCGCGAGTTGCCCTTGTTCAAACTCGACACCACCAGCGAGTCACACCCTTTCTACACAGGGACACAAAAATCCGTGGACAACATGGGTGGTCGCGTGGAACGTTTCCGCAACAAATACGGCAAAACTGCCGCCAAGTAAGCCACTCGCTCACTTCAAAGAAGGCAGCCCGACAAGGTGCTGCCTTTTTTTATGACCGAAACCACCCCCGCCATCGTCGCCCAACATGCTGTTCGCCGCTTGCCTCGCATGGCAATGTGGCTGTTTTGCTTGGCGTTTGTGGTGCCTGGCCTGTTCGGGCGCGAGCCCTGGAAGGGAAACGAAATCACAGCCTTGGGGCAAATGTTGGCACTGGTGGACGGAACAAGCAGTTGGTTCAACCCCATCCTGTGGGGCCAAGCGCCAGACTTAGATGCCTTGCTGCCGTATTGGCTGGGTGCATGGGCCATCCAACTGGCCCCTCACGGGATGTCTGCGGCACTGGCTGTTCGCATCCCTTTCGCTTTGCTCTTGGGTTTGACCATGGCAGCAACTTGGCATGGTGCATATTACCTGGGGCTCAGCCCACAGGCGCAACCTGTGGCCTTTGCTTTTGGCGGCGAAGCCCAACCCAAGGACTACGCACGCACCATGGCCGACGGCGCGTTACTGGCATTGATTGCCTGTCTTGGCTTGGCACAGTTGTCACACGAAGCCAGCCCCATCTTGGCCCAATTGTGTTTTGTCAGCTGTGCTTTTTATGGCGTCTCTGCATTGCCTTACCACCCTCGCTATAGCTTGCTGGCTCTGGGTTTGGGGCTGGCGGGTTTAGCTTTGAGCGGCGCGCCCAGTTTTGCAGTGTTAATGGCCACAGGCAGTGGCCTGATGTGCTGGATGGATCGTGAGAGCACTTCGGCGACCAATGGGCGACGTCATGCCTGGTGGCTCTTTGCCATGGGAGTTGCTGTCACCGCCATGGCCAGTAGCTTCAATGTGTGGCATTGGCGACTGCAAGCCCCGCACAACAACTGGTCAGAATGGCGCAGCTTGTTGCGCTTTTTGGCATGGTTCACATGGCCAGTTTGGCCCTTGGCCTTGTGGACATTGTGGCGTTGGCGTGGCCACTGGACTTCTAAGCACTGGAGCCGCCATGTCGTATTACCCATGTGGTTCACGGCACTGACGGCCGTCACCGCACTGCTCACCCCCTCGCCCGAGTTGACCCTGCTTTTGGCACTGCCACCTTTGGCAACCCTGGCTGCGTTTGCCCTGCCCACTTTGCGGCGCAGCATGAGTGCCTTCATCGATTGGTTCACATTGCTGTTTTTTTCTGGCTGCGCGTTGGTTATTTGGGTCGTATGGCTTGCGATGCAAACGGGTTGGCCCGCGCAACCTGCTGCGAACGTGGTCCGTTTGGCGCCTGGATTTGTTCCGAGTTTTGGCTTGTTGGCGTGTTTGATTGCAGTGATCGCGACCATGGTTTGGGGCTGGTTGGTGATCTGGCGTGTGGGCAAACATCGTCATGCCTTGTGGAAGAGTGTGGTGCTTCCAGCTGGTGGGGCGGCTTTGTGCTGGCTGTTGCTGATGACTTTATGGTTGCCCCTTCTCGACTTTGCCCGCAGCTACAAACCCTGGGTCATCCAAATTCAAAGCATCATGGCTCGGGTAAGCACATCGCCCCCCAATTGCCTGATGACCTATGGTCTGGATGCTGGCCAAATGACTGCATTTCGTTACCACGGCGGATTTGAGATCAAGCCGTTGGATGCCACTCACCCCCCTCAGCACGCCAGCTGCGAATGGTTACTGGTTGACAATGACTTGCGCCCTGGCTTGCCGCAAGTGGTCAAGCTCAGCGAATGGAATCGGATCCAAACCATTCGACGCCCGTCCGACAACAACGAGGACGTGATCCTGTTTCACCGTCAACGGCAACCATGAGTCAAAGCGAAGGTGCCATCATCGTGCGTCATGCCAGCACGGTGCTGGTGGGACAACTGGCGGTGATGGCTTTTGGCATCACCGACACTTTGGTCGCAGGACGTTTTGCTGACACGGCTTTGGCGGCATTGTCCGTAGGCTCTGCCACCTACATCACGGTCCACATTACGCTCATGGGCATGTTGCAAGCCCTCTTGCCCGTGTGGGCCGAGTTGCACGGTGCGGGCCGTCGGCCCTCTGTTGGCAAGTCCATTCGTCAAGCACTTTACTTGTGCATGCTGACCACGGCCCTTGGGATGGCCGCGTTGTTTTTTCCTGGGCCATTGCTCAACTGGACGCAAGTTCCCATCGCTTTACAAGCCGAGGTACGCGAGTACCTGGCCATCGTGGCCCTGGGCTTGCCCGCTTCGTTGCTGTTTCGCATGTACGGAACGCTGAACCAAAGCCTTGGCAAGCCCCAACTTGTGACCTGGGTGCAGGTATGCGCTCTGGCGGTCAAGGTACCGCTTTCTATTTTGTTGGTGCTGGGTATTCCCGGTTGGTTCGACCCGATGGGCTTGGTCGGTTGTGCGTGGGCGACCTTGTTTGTCAATTACTTGATGTTGGGCTTGGCGTTGTGGCTGCTCAAAACTCAAAACTTTTATGTACCCTATCAGATCTGGTGTGCCCTTGAAAGGCCCGATTGGCAGCAACTCAAACGCTTTGTCAAACTGGGATTGCCCAGTGGGTTGGCCATTGGGGTCGAGGTGACATCGTTCACCTTGATGTCTCTGTTCATTGCTAGGCTTGGGGTGGTGGCCACGGCCAGCCACCAAATCGTCAGCAACATGGCGGCTGTTTTGTACATGGTCCCCTTGGCCCTGTCCATTGCCGGTAGTGCGCGTGTGAGCTATTGGCTGGGAGCGGGAGACGTCAAGCGTGCACGCCGTGTTTTACGTACGGGATTGTCATACGTCTTATGCACGGCTTGTGTCTTGGCGGGCGCCATGGGATGGCAACGTGAAGCCATCGCCAATTTTTATACCTTGTCTCCTGAAGTCGCCACACTCGCAGGCAGCTTGTTGGTATGGGTCTCGCTGTATCACCTGTCCGATGCCATCCAAGTATTTTGTGTTTTCACACTGCGCAGTTATGGCATCACCCTCTTACCGCTGTTGACCTATACCTTGCTGCTGTGGGGCTTGGGATTGGCAGGAGGTTACAGCGTGGCTTATGGAGGACTAGACACCTCAGTGCTGCCTTGGCTGACCCAACAGTCGCCGATCGCATTTTGGCAGACCAGCAGCATTGCTTTATTTCTGACTTCCGCAGTGTTGTTGAGTGTGCTTTGGCGGACGGCTTACCGCAAAGCGGGGCATCGCAGAAACCTAAAAGTTCAGGGTTGAGCGCGCCAACGTGCAGGAGGCAAAGTCAAGGTAAAGCATGAGCCTTGCCCCAGCACACTTTGAATCAACAAGTGCCCTTCGTGGCGTTGCATCACATGCTTGACAATGGCCAAGCCTAGGCCCGTCCCGCCTGACTCGCGCGAGCGACTGCGGTCAACACGATAGAAACGCTCGGTCAAGCGAGGTAAATGCTCCGCAGCAATGCCTGGTCCTGTGTCTTGTATGAGCAACTGCAAACTGCCGTCGGGCTGTGTACGAGCTGACACATCGATTCGACCACCCTCTGGTGTGTAACGCACCGCATTGTTGACCAAATTTGAAACCGCACTTTGCAGTTCACGGGCCTCGCCAAGCAAGATGGCTTCAGACAAGTTAGGGCCCAACGAGAACGTCAAAATCTGAGCCGTTCCATGGCTATCCAACAAAGCAGACAGCGCTTGTGCCTCTTGCTGGCACACATGCATCAACTGCGACAAAGCCAATGTTGGTTGATAGCGCGGGCTAGGACTTCCCTCTAATCGCGAGAGGGTCAATAAATCTTCGACCAAGCTTTGCATGCGTTGCGCTTGCTTGGCCATCAAGGCCAAGTAGCGATGCTGCTCATCCGGGGACAATTGCAGGGATTGCAATGTTTCGACGAAGCCAGACAACACGGTCAAAGGCGTGCGAATTTCGTGTGAGACGTTGGCCACAAAATCACGCCGCATGGCTTCGGCCTGTTCGAGTGCCGTGACGTCCCGCGTGATCAGAAGTTGCTTGCCTTCACCATAGCGGTGACGTTGCACAGAGATACGCACAGGGTGAGATTCGCGATCCCCGCGGCCTGCAATCACCACCGCATCGCTTGATTCCGCGGCGCCCATATAGGCTGTGAACAAGGGGTCGCGTACCAAATTGCCAATACGCTGTAATTGGTCGCGCTCCATGCTGATGCCCAACTGTTGAGCTGCTGTTTGGTTGCACCATTCAATTTGGGATTGTTCGTCCAACAACAAGACGCCGTTGGGCGAGGCTTGAATTGCCAACAAAAAATCTTTCAATCGCTGATCACTTGCCACCAAGGCTCGTTCGCGATCACGCAGCAAACGCCGGGTGCGATCAACCACTTCACCCCACAGGCCCATGGTTTGAGGCACTGAAGTTAAATCCCCATGACGCAGCCATGAGACCACCCTCAAACCACGCAATGCGTCGATCAACCACCAGACCAAGCCCGCCACCAAAGCACCACTGAGCAAGGAGGTCCAAGCAGCAAGAACGTTGTTAGAACCGGCCCATAGGTAGCCGCAGGCCGCACCCAATAAAAGTAACAACAGCAAACTGAAAAAACGCCAGAACACGTAACCCCTCAAAGACCGATCAGGTCTTGCATGTGATTCGGTATCCTACGCCACGAACAGTCTCCACCATGGTGCCCGCCTCACCCAAGGCCTCGCGCAAGCGTTTGACGTGAACATCGACCGTACGCTCTTCAATGAAGACATGGTCGCCCCAGACACGATCGAGCAGCTGACTTCGACTGTGCACACGCTCAGCGTGATGCATCAAATAGTTCAGCAGCTTAAATTCGGTTGGACCCAGTTTGAGCGGTTTGTCTTGAAAGCTCACACGGTGCGTTGCACCATCCAACTGCAGGTCCCCCACGCTGACCCAATCACTGGCTTGCTCAGGAGCACGACGACGTAAAACAGCGCGGATCCGTGCCAACAACTCTTGGGTTGAAAACGGCTTGGTGATGTAGTCATCTGCCCCAGCATCTAAACCCGCGACTTTGTCAGGCTCGTCACCGCGTGCGGTCAACATCAATATGGGAATGGCTTTGGTTCTGGCATCTGCACGCCAACGCCGGGCCAACACCAAACCGCTGTGACCGGGGAGCATCCAATCCAGCAAAATCACGTCGGGCAACACCTCGTCAATTGCTTTTTGAGCCGCATCTCCATCAGACGCTAGTATGGCAAGCATTCCCTGATGACGCAAATTCACAGCAATCAACTCGGCAATCGCCGACTCGTCTTCGACCACCAACACTCGAGCCATTTTCATCTTGAATCCGCCTCTATCAGCCCATGGAGGACTCAACATCGGCCAATGGCGTGTGACGTACGTCTTCACCCTTGACAATGTAGATGATGAATTCGGCGATATTTTTGGCGTGGTCCCCAATGCGTTCGATCGCCTTGGCAACGAACAAAAGGTCCAAGCTGGCCGAGATGGTTCTCGGATCTTCCATCATGTAGGTGATGAGCTTACGAACAAAGCCATCGAATTCTTGATCGATGTCATTGTCTTCGCGCAAGATGCTGACAGCCATTGGAATATCCAAACGCGCAAAGGCATCCAAGGCTTTACGCAATAAGCCTGAAGCCAATTCGGCTGCAACTCGCAAATCAGAAGATGGCAATGAACGCGGGGCTGCACCGTCAATGATGGACTTGACCATGCGGGCAATCTTGGCTGCCTCGTCACCGACACGCTCAAGGTTAGCCGTGGTTTTCGACATTGCCATCAGAAGACGTAAATCACGCGCTGTCGGCTGACGACGACCAATGACCGAAGCAATTTCGCGGTCGATCTCAACTTCAAGGCTATTGACCTTGTGTTCGGTGACCAGCACATCATCTGCAGCTTCTGTGCTGAACTGAGACAAGGCGTAAATTGCTTGACGAATTTGCGACTCAACCACCCCACCCAACTCCATGACGTGCGAGGAAATATTGTTGAGGTCGTTGTCGAACTGGGAGGACAGGTGTTTATCTGGCATGGGGTTCTCCTATTAGCCAAAGCGGCCAGTGATGTAGTCTTCGGTCGCGGTCTTGTTGGGTTTGAAAAAGATCTGTTCGGTTTCACCAAACTCCACCAACTCACCCAAATACATGTATGCGGTGTAATCGCTGCAACGCGCGGCCTGCTGCATGTTGTGGGTCACGATGGCAATGGTGTAGTCTGCCTTGAGTTCATGCACCAGCTCTTCGACTTTTCCGGTCGAGATCGGGTCAAGCGCAGAGGTGGGTTCATCCAATAACAACACCGAAGGCTTGACGGCTACGCTGCGAGCGATACACAAACGCTGCTGCTGACCGCCAGACAATGACAAACCGTTTTGTCCCAATTTGCCCTTCACTTCGTTCCACAGGGCGGCCTTGGTCAAGGCCCACTCCACGCGCTCGTCCATTTCGGTACGGCTCAGGTTTTCATACAAACGGACACCAAATGCGATGTTGTCGTAAATCGTCATTGGGAAAGGTGTGGGCTTTTGGAACACCATGCCAATGCGAGCACGCAACAGGTTCAAGTCTTGCTTGGGATCTAAGATGTTTTGGCCGTAGAAGTTGATTTCGCCCTCTGCGCGTTGCCCAGGGTACAGGCTGTACATGCGATTCAGGGTGCGCAGCAAGGTGGACTTACCGCAGCCGGATGGACCAATGAACGCGGTGACTTTACGCTCTGCAATATCCATGGTGACGTTGCGCAGACCTTGAAACTTGCCGTAGAAAAAATTCAGGTCACGAACTTCAATGGCGTTTTTGCTTGCTGGTTTGGTTTCAGACATTTTTAAATTCCTGATTGAAATTAGGCGCTGACTTTGTCGCGAAAGAAGACCCGTGCGAGTACGTTCAGCACCAGCACTGTCAAAGTGATCAATAAGGCGCCGGCCCAAGCCAAACGCACCCAGTTTTCATAAGGACTCATGGCAAATTGAAAGATCACCACAGGCAAGTTGGCAATGGGCGCACCCATGTTGGTGCTGAAAAATTGGTTGTTCAGCGCAGTGAACAGCAAAGGCGCTGTTTCACCGCTGATGCGGGCCACAGCCAATAGCAACCCGGTCATGACACCACTTTTTGCAGCACGCAACGTGATGAAAGTCGACACTTTCCAACGCGGCGCACCCAAAGCAAATGCTGCTTCTCGCAAGCTACCCGGCACCAAGCGCAACATGTTTTCCGTGGTGCGCATGATGACAGGCACCGCAATGAGCGAGAGAGCCAAGCTACCGGCGTAACCAGAAAAGTTACCCACGCTCGCTACAGCAATGGCGTACACAAACAACCCCAACACAATGGAAGGAGCCGACAACATGATGTCCGTGACAAACCGGGTTAACTCAGCCGTTTTACTTTCGTCGCCGTATTCTGTGAGATAAACGCCGGCCAAAATCCCAACAGGGGTAGAGACCAAAACCGTCAACCCAACGATCATCAAACTCCCCACAATTGCATTGCGCAATCCACCGCCCTCAGTGCCGGGTGCCGGCGTGTCGCTGGTCAACAAGTTGCCGTCTAAAGCCGACAGTCCATTGGCAAACAGGATATAGAGAATCCAAAGCAAGACCACCAAACCAATGGCCATGGCAGCCATTGAAAACACCAAGCCCAACAAGCTGGTGATGCGGCGCTTTGTATAAAGTTGATTGTTCATAGAAATTTGAATCCTCTCAATTGCCTTTGGCTTTTTCGGCACGCGAAATCATCATCTTGGCCATCGCCAACACCACAAATGTGATGACAAAAAGCAAGAACCCCAGCGCAAACAAGGTGGAGAAATGCAAGGCTTCTGCTTCACCAAATTCATTGGCCAAAACGGACGCAATCGAGGTCCCAGGAGAAAACAACGAGGTAGGCATGCGGTTGGCGTTGCCGATGACAAACGTGACTGCCATGGTTTCACCCAAAGCACGGCCCAAGCCCAACATGATGCCCCCGATCACACCTTTTTGCGTGTAAGGCAAGACCACTTGGCGGACCACCTCCCAAGTGGTGCAGCCCAAACCATATGCAGATTCACGCAAGATGGCAGGGGTAATTTCAAACACATCACGCATCACAGCCGCCACAAACGGCAGCACCATGAAGGCCAGCACAATCCCGGCCGCCAAGATCCCCATGCCGTTGGTGGCGCCGCCAAACAAGAACCCGACCAAAGGCATGCCACCCAAGACTTTTTGCAGCGGCACTTGAACATAGTCTGCAAACAAGGGGGCGAACACAAACAAGCCAAACATGCCGTAAATGATGGAAGGCACGGCAGCCAGCAACTCAATCGAGGTGCCCAGCGGGCGACGCAACCATGCTGGGCAGGTCTCCGTTAAAAACACAGCCACGCCAAACGCCAGGGGCACAGCGAGCAAAAGTGCGATGCCAGCGCTGGCCATCGTTCCTACGATGGCGATGGCTGCACCGAAATCTTCGTTGATGATGTCCCATTCAACATGCCACAAGAAGTGAATGCCAAATTTTTGAAATGTAGGCCATGCATTCACAAACAATGAAATGATGATGCCCAAAAGGGAAGCCAGCACAAGCAAAGAAAAAGCTTGCGTGATGCGGTGAAAAAAGAAGTCTTGTGTTCGCTGCCTCTTCGCCACAGACACCATGTCAGCACTGACAAACTGAGCTGGATCTTGTATCGGTAAATTTTGTGAGTTCATGACGGACCCTAGACTCATAGAAACACCCTGGTTATGGATACTAAAAAAAACCGTCGGCACTCATTCAAGGCCGACGGATTTTTTTGAACACCATTCAAATTACTTTTGAATTTGTGTCCACACTTTGGCGCGAATCTGGGCGGTCAAGCTGTCAGGCAATGCCACGTAATCAAGCTCTTCGGCCATTTTTTTGCCATTGGAAAAAGCCCAATCGAAAAACTTGACGGCTTCAGCTGCAGCCGCTTTGTCGGTGGGTTGCTTGTACATCAAGATGAAGGATGCTGTGCTGATGGGCCAGCTGTTGGCGCCTTTGGCATTGACCATCGACACGCCCATGCCAGGCACGCTCATCCAGTCAGCACCCGCTGCTGCTGCTGCGAATGTCAGGTCATCAGGAGCCACGTACTTGCCGTCTGCATTTTGCAACTGCATGAAGGTCATGTTGTTCTTCTTCACGTAGGCATACTCAACGTAGCCCAATGAACCCTTGACGCGGTTCACGTTGGCAGCAACACCCTCATTGCCTTTGCCACCCACCGAGGAAGCTGCTGGCCATTTCACAGCTGGGCCTTTGCCAACACTGGTTGACCAATCTTTGCTGACAGCAGTCAAGTAATCGGTGAAATTGAAAGTCGTCCCTGAACCATCTGCACGGTGAACGATGGTGATGGCTTGATCTGGTAATTTTTTGCCAGGATTGGTGGCCGCAATTTTGGGGTCATTCCAGTTCGCAATCTTGCCCAGAAACATGTCGGCCAAAACAGCGCCAGTCACACGCAATTCACCTGGCTTGAAACCGTCTAAATTTACAACGGGCACCGTGCCTCCGATGATGGCGGGGAACTGAATCATGCCGTCTTTGTCAAGCTCTTCGCCAGACAAAGGTGCATCGGTAGCACCGAAGGTCACGGTCTTGGCTTTGATTTGACGAATACCGCCCGAAGATCCAATCGACTGATAGTTCAAGCTGTTGCCCGTGGCGGCCTTGTAGCCTTCAGCCCACTTTGCGTACATAGGGTAAGGAAAGGTTGCACCAGCACCTGTGATTTCAGCCGCAAAGGATGACCCCATGAAAAGGGTTGCCATCGCTGCTGCAGCCACAGACTTGATCCATGTACGTTTCGTATTCATGTGATTCCTTAAATTGGTTAGAACAACGCTAATTTAGACAAAGTTTGTGACGGCTTTGTGACAGTTGTGACGAATTCATGGCAACAAAAAGAAACCAACAAAAAACTGATCAGTAGCGGGCCCCTACAGAAACACGCCACATTGATTGTGGCGTGAAGTTGATCACCGGGTCATAGGCGATACGGGTGAAATAGTGAGGAAAGTCATAGGTCACGCTCAAGCCTGTGCGATGCACCATGCGTTCTTCCACCAGGCCACTTTTGAACAACAGATCCAGAGTCAACCGTTGCCCATTGGGTAAAGGTGATCGATACAGGGCATGCAAATGCTGCTGATCTGGGTTTTGTCGGTTGTCCTTGACCACTTGCATGGACAGTGACTGCATAGAGGACCAGCGGTAGCCCAGTGAGGCCATCCATGCATCATTTGGATCAAAGTTGAGGTTGACATACGGGCGAAGGTTTGTGCGGCCCAATCCCACACCTGCAAAAAACGTTTCGCCCGTCTCTACCGACAAGCTGCCACCCATGAATCCCCCAGAAGCGATCTGTACGGAAGGCATGACTCGCCAGCGCGGCATGTCAAAGCTGTTGTCCCAACCCATGCGAGGTTGAGAGACTTGCGCCTCTGGACTGCGATACCAGGCACCCCAGATATTGCCCAACTGCGAACTTTGTCGCAGGTTGACATCGAGCCCGTGGCTGCTGGGCAACGCCCCGCCAGACAATGCATATACACCTGTCGTGAATTTGAGTGAGGGCTCCTCTGACAGCGCAGCGCTGCTTGTCAAGGCAAGCCCTAGCCACAGGACAATCAACCGCTTGGACATCGTCAAGCCAACAAAGTGTCCGCAATGCGTTGGGCACAGCTCTGGGCTTGAGCTGCATCTTGCGCCTCCACCATCACG
>CAITHK010000063.1 GCA_903892175.1 uncultured Burkholderiales bacterium
GCATATTCAGGCCAGTTAAATCCTTAGAAGAATTTGTGGTTTTTTAAATCTTCGATATTCTTAACGCCGATTCTTTATTCCGGGTTTTTTAATAATAATTTGTTTATAGCCTGCGTCCAACAGCGCCTGGGTTTGGGCACGCACTTGGGCCAAGTCCACCACCGTGTGCAAGCTGCCGTCGGCCAACACGCGTTCGTCCACTTCCAGACGCAGGTCACGCGGCACCACGGGGGTGAAGCTGCCGCGCAGCCCCCAGGTTTGGGGCCGGTCGCGGCGGCGCATTTCCAACACATCGCGAAAGCCGCGTGTGGTGATGATGCCGGTGCGCGCCACCTTGCGTTCCAACAAGGCGTTGGTGCCCACGGTGGTGCCGTGCACGATCGTGGCCAAGGTCGAGGCCACACCGGCTGCTGAACCACTTGCGGGCGTGGGCGCATTGCCCTCGCTCACGCGCACCACGCCATTCATAAAGCCACGCGCTTCTTCGCCACGGGTGGAGGGTACTTTGACAATGCGGGCCGAGCCATCGCGCTCGTCAAGCACAAACAAGTCGGTGAACGTACCGCCCACATCGACACCCACCACCAGGTGTGGGGTGACAGACTGTTGCGTACTCATGGTTTGACCTTTGAAGAAGTGATGTTCGAATCGCTGACGTAACCCAAGGTCACGTCGAGCGCACGCGCCGCAGCGTCGCGGCCTGCGGCGGGGCCCCAGCCGCCGCCGCCAGGCGTTTGCAGACGCACGCGCTCGCCTTTTTTGAGTTGGATGCCCAGCATCTTGGAGACCATGGGGGGTTTGCACCACTGGCCGTTGTGCTGGTACGAGAACACATTGGGCAAGGCGTTGCCCCCGCCTGCAATGCCCTTGGGTGGCGCTTTGCCACGCTCGCCAAAGATGAAGGCCTCGGCGCTTTCTTCCAGCAACTCAATTTCGTACACCGCGCCCAAGCCACCCCGGTGTGTGCCGTCGCCGCCTGAGTTGGCGCGCAACGACCACTCGGTGAAACGCACCGGATACGCCGCCTCCAAAATTTCCAGCGGCGGAATGGTGGCGGTGGAAATAGGCGCGTTGCTGTGGCTCAAGCCGTCGCCCGTGCTGTGGCCGCCGTGGCCCCCGCCAAAGAAGCTGAACATCACCCAGCGTTGGCCTTTGCGTGCGGCATCGGTGCGGTGCCCGGCAATCGACAAGGCGTTGATGGTGCCGTAGGCATGGGCCACGGCACGGTTGGGGTCGGCCAAGGCGGTGGCGCTGAAGATCACATCGATCATGCGCAAGATGGTTTCGGTGTAACCCCCCACCGGGCGTGGGCGCTCGGCGGTGATCACCAAGCCGTCGGGCAACACAAAGTCCACCGCATCCAGCACGCCCGCGTTGGCGGGCACGTCGGGGAACACGTGCTTGAGCGCCACATAGCAAGCGGCCACCGCGGTGGCGCGCGAGATGTTCACCGGGCCTGCGCACTGCGGCGAGGTGCGCGAAAAATCAAGCGTCATGCGGTCGCCCTGGACTGTCATGTCCAAGGCGATGGTGAGTAATTCGTCTTTCACGCCGTCGTTGTCGAGCACGTCTTCAAAGCTGTAGCGACCATCGGGCAAGTTGTGAATGTGCGCGCGCATCAGCACCAGGGCACGTTTGCGCAACTCGCCCATGGCTTGCAGCACCACGGCGTCGCCGTATTCATCGAGCAGTCCGTCTAGGCGTTTGACACCCAGCTCGAGCGCCGAGAGCTGGCCGTTCAAGTCGCCCCACAAGCTGTCGGGCAAGCGCGTGTTGGCGCGCAAGATGGCCAGCACATCGCCGTCGAGCTGGCCTTGGCGCACGATGCGCACCGGCGGAATTTGCACCGCCTCTTGCCAACACTCGGTGGCCGCCGGGTTGTAGTTGCCGGGCACGGCGCCTCCCACGTCATGCCAGTGCGCCGCAGACGCCAGGTAGCAAAACAACTGGCCGTTGCGAAAGAAGGGGCGCACCAGCTTGAAGTCGTTGGCGTGGGTGCCGCCTTCGTAGGGGTCGTTGAACAGCCAGGTGTCACCGTCGACCATGCCGCCGCGCTCTTGCGCCACGCGCGCGGCCGCACGCACCGCAAACGCCATGGCACCCACAAACACGGGCAAGCCCGATTTGCCTTGCACCAAGGTGTCGCCACTGTGGGCGTCGTACAGGCCATGGCAGGCGTCGTGCGCCTCGGCAATGATGGGGTTGAACGCGCTGCGGTAAAGCGTGGCGTCCATCTCATCGGCGATTTGTTCCAGACGTCCCTTGAGCACGGCGAGCGTGACAGGGTCTAGGGTGCTTGCAGCGGTGTGTTCACGCATGGTGTGTTCCTTGGCTGCGTTGTTTCAAGACATTCATCAAACCTCCGGCATGGACCATGTCCATTAAAAAATCAGGAATCGGCTGGCAGGGCAACACGCTGCCATCGGCACGTTGCACGCCTGCGCTCACCAGCGTGACCGCATCGCCCTCTTGCAACTGCTCGGCCTCGGCGCAGGTCAGCAAGAGCAGCCCGAGGTTGAACGCGTTGCGAAAAAACAAACCACTGAACGATGGGGCCACCACCGCACGCACGCCCAGGTGCACCAGGGCACCTGCGGCTTGCTCGCGCGAAGAACCAATGCCAAAGTTGGGGCCAGCCACCAGCACGTCGCCAGGGCGCACGCCCGCGGCAAAGTCTGGGCGCAAGGATTCGAGGCAGTGCTGGGCAATGACGTCGATGCCGTTTTTCATGTAGATACCGGGGGCCAGCACATCGGTGTCCACATCGGCACCGAGCTTCCACACACGTGATGTTGTCGTCATAGCAGCTCCCGCACATCGCTGATGCGTCCACGCAGGGCCGATGCAGCCACCGTCCAGGGTGACGCCAGGTACACCTGCACACTGGCCGGGCCCATGCGTCCTTTGAAATTACGCGCCGTGCTGGAGATGACGGTGGCGCCTTCTTCAAAGGTCGCGCCATAGCCGGCACACGCCCCACAGCTGTTGGGCAGCACCTGAGCGCCTGCATCGCGCAGCACCTGCATCACGCCTTCGCGCTCGGCTTGGGCTTGGTCGCGGGCGCTGGCAGGCGCCACCAGCAAACGCACGCCTTGCGCCACTTGGTGGCCGCGCAGCACCTGGGCGGCGGCACGCAAGTCTTCCAGCTTGGCCCCAGTGCAGGCCCCGATGTAGGCCACGTTCAGCGCCACGTCGTCGTAGTCGCCCACGGCGCGCGTGTTGGCGGGGCTGTGGGGGGCCGCCACTTGCGGGCTCAAGGTGCTGGCGTCAAAGGCAAAATCTTCGCAATCAGCCCCTGCATCGGTGTGCCAGCTGTGCGCGTGTTGCAAGGCGTCTTCGGGCACGCCCGCGCTGCGCAGGTAGGCGCAGGTGGTGTCGTCGGCTGCAATCAGGCCGGCTTGAGCGCCCATCTCGGCACTCATGTTGGAGAGGGTCATGCGCTCTTGCATGCCCAAGCGCATCACGGCCTCACCAGCAAACTCCACCGCCTGGTATTGGCCGCCGTTCATGCCAAAGCGGGCAATCATGTGCAGCATCATGTCTTTGGCGCACACGCCCGCAGCCAGTTGGCCGCGCCACAGCATGCGCAGGGTGCGGGGCACTTGCACCCAAATTTCACCCGTCACCACCACGCCCAGCATTTCGGTCGCGCCAATGCCAAACATGTAGGTGCCAAAGGCACCCCCGGTGGGCGAATGCGAGTCGCCACCCACGCACAACATGCCAGGGCGCAAGTGGCCGCGCTCGGGCAAGACCACGTGGCAAATGCCCTCCGAATCAATCACATTCGGCAAGCGCCATTCGCGTGCGGTGTCGCGCGCGATTTGCACAATGCGTTGGGCATCGGCGTCTTGCGCGGGCACATAGTGGTCCATCACCAGCACCACTTTGGCAGGGTCCCAAATCTTGGCACCCAAGTCGTCGAGCATGGGCTTCAAGCGGCGTGGGCCGGAGGAGTCGTGGAACATGGCCAGGTCGACCTGGCAGGTCACCACCTCGCCCACGGCCACCTGCGCTTGGCCCGCCGCACGGGCGATGAGCTTTTGCGCCAAGGTTTGTGGTGCGTGAGCAGAAGAAGAAATGCGCGTCATTCGGGTTTGGCTCCAGAAAACTTCACCACTTCGCGCCAGCGCGCGATATCGGCCACCACAAAGCGGGCAAAGTCTTGCGGGCTGTTGCCCACGGCGGTGGCGCCTTCGGCTTCGATGCGACGGCGCACGTCCGGGCTTTGCACCGCCGCACGGGCAGCGTCGCTCCAGGTGCGCAACACATCAGCGGGCAACTTGGCGGGGGCAAACAAGCCAAACCAAGCGCTGGACTCAAAGCCCGGCAAGGTGTCGGCAATCGCGGGCACATCGGGCAGCACGCCCAGGCGGTGCGGGCTGGTCACGCCCAGGGCCTTGAGCTTGCCCGCGCGAATGTGTTGTTGCACATTGCCCACAGCGGCAAACATCAACTCCACCTGACCGGCCAAGACGTCTTGCACAGCCGGTGCCGTGCCTCGGTATGGGATGTTGACGATGAAGACCCCGGCTTTGAGTTTGAAGGCCTCGCCCGCCAAATGCAGGGACGAGCCCAAAGCCCCAATGGCGAAGTTGAGTTGGCCTGGCTTGGCTTTGGCCAAGGCCACCAACTCGGCCACGTTGTGAGCGGGCAAAGACGGGTGCGCCACCAACACCGAGGGCGAGGTGGACACCATGGTGAGGGGCGTGAAGTCTTTCACCGGATCGAACGGCAATCGCGGATACAGCGAAGCGTTGATGGCGTGACTGGTGAAGCTCATCAGCAAGGTTTGGCCATCGGGAGCGGCACGGGCCACGGCTTCGGCAGCCAAGTTGCCACCCGCACCCGGGCGGTTTTCCACCACCACGGTGCGGCCCAGTTGCTGGCCCATGGCCTGCGCCACGGCACGGGCCATGGTGTCGGTGCTGCCACCCGCAGGCGCGCCCACCAAAATGCGCACGGGCGCGGTGGGGCTGACACTTTGCGCCCACACCGCAGCGCCAAGCAGACCCGCCAGCAGACATCCCACACGTAAGAAGCGAACGCACGACATGGGCAAACTCACACGCCCAAATAGGCTTGACGCAGGGTGTCACTGGCCAACAACTCAGCCGAGGTGCCCGAGAAGCGGATGAGGCCGTTCTCCATCACGTAGGCACGGTCGGCAATCTCCAGCGACTGGCCCACGTTTTGCTCCACCAACAACACGGCCAAGCCACCCGCACGCAGCTGGGCGATGAGGGCAAACATTTCTTCCACCAGCAGTGGCGACAAGCCCAACGACGGCTCATCCAAGATCAACAGCTTGGGCTCGGCCATCAGGCCGCGCCCAATGGCCAACATTTGTTGCTCTCCACCGCTCATGGTGCCCGCGAGTTGCGACTGGCGTTCGCGCAGGCGCGGGAAGGTGTCAAACACACGCAGCAAGTTTTCGGCACGGCGTGCACGGGCGCGGGTGAAGGCCCCCAGCTCCAGGTTTTCCAACACGCTGAGGTTAGGAAACACCTTGCGGCCTTCGGGCACTTGAATCAAGCCGGCTTGCACCACACGTCGGTAGTGCGCGCCGGTAAGGTCTTGGCCCTCAAACACCACCCGACCGGCCCAGGTGGGCACCAGGCCCGAGACCACCGAGTTGAGCGTGGTTTTGCCTGCGCCATTGCTGCCGAGCAAGGCCACCAATTCGCCGGGGGCCATGTGCAGGTCCACCCCACGCAACACCTCCACCGCGCCATAGCCTGCGCGCAGGCCTTCAATGGTGAGCAAATCGCTCATACGGCCTCCTGCTGTGTTTTGCGCAAACGCGCTGCGGTGCCGTGGCCCAAGTAGGCCTCGATCACCTGCGGGTTTTGCGTCACCTCGCTGGGTGCGCCTTGGGCAATGAGTTGGCCCTGGGCCAACACCCACACATGCTCGGCGAGGTTCATCACGGCTTGCATGACGTGCTCAATCATGAGCACCGTCACGCCACTGGCCACCAGGCCGCGCACCACGGGCAACATGTCTTGAATTTCTTGCGGGTTCAAACCGGCCAACACCTCGTCGAGCAGCAAGAGCTTGGGTTGGGTGGCCAAGGCACGGGCCAGCTCCAGGCGTTTGCGCCCCGCCACGGTCAGGTCACCGGCGGGTTTGTCGAGTTGGGCGTATAGCCCCACGCGTTCGGCCACGGCTTGGGCGGCATGCAAAGCATCGCTGCGTTTGGCGTGTTGCAGGTGGGCACCCACGGCGATGTTTTCACGCACGGTTTGCGAGGCAAAGGGCTGCACGATTTGAAACGTGCGCGTCAACCCCAAGGCCGCATTGAGGTGCGGCGCGCGGCCGGTGATGTCCACACCGTCAAAGGTGACGCGGCCCGTGTCGGGCACCAAAAAGCCAGACATCAACGCAAACAGCGTGGTTTTACCCGCGCCATTGGGACCAATCAAGGCGGTCAAACTGCCTGCAGGCACGTGCAAGCTCACATCTTGCACGGCGCGCAAGCCCCCAAAGGCGCGCGACACGTGACTGACTTCCAACAAGCTCATGCGCCCTCCTTCGTTTGCGACGCGCTGACCTTGCGCTTGAACCAACGCTGGCCAATGCCGCCCACACCGCGCGGCAAGAACATCACGATCAACACCAGCACGCACCCATAGACCACCATGTTGATGCCGGGCAACTGGCCAAACAAATTGCGCGTTACATCGGCCAACACGTGCAAGGCCAAGGCGCCCACCACCGGGCCCCACAGCGTGCCCATGCCGCCCACGATGGCGCCCACCAGGGCCTCGACCGAGGTGTGCGGACCAAAGGCCAAGCCGGGGTCGATGTACTGAAACACCTGCACATAAAACGCGCCGCCTGCGCCCATCAAGCCGCCCGACAACACCGTAGCCCAGAGCTTGACCATAAAGGGGTTGACGCCAATCGCGCGTGCCGCGTCTTCGTTGTCACGCACCGCTTGCAGGTAAGCCCCAAACCGTGAGTGGCGCAGCCAAGCTGTGACGCACAAAGCCAGCGTCACCAAGCCCAGAATCAGCCACACATAGCCCGCGCGCGAGGCAAACTGCATATTGCCCACCGACTCACGCAGGGGCAGCATCAAGCCCACGCCCGCGCCGGTGAAGGGCACCGACAGCGCGACGATGCGAAACACCTCGGCAAACGCCAACGTGACCAGCGCAAAGTATGAGCCCTTGAGGCCATAGCGAAACGACAAAGCGCCGACAAACAAACCCACGGCAGCGCTGGCGCCCATGGCCAGCACCAAGGTGAACCAGGGGTTGCACCCCGCGTGCACTTGGGCCATGGCTTGCACATAGGCCCCGGTGCCAAAAAACAGCGCATGGCCAAACGAGAACTGGCCGCCAAAACCACCCAGCACGTTCCAGGCTTGCGCCAGCAAGCAGGCGTACAAGGCCATCATCACAAAGTTGAGCACCACCCCTGAATCGGTCAAAAACGGAATGCTGCCCACCAACACCACAAACACCGCAATGGCGCGAACATCTTTCATGCGCGTGCTCCAAACAAACCTTGCGGACGGAACAACAGCACCGCGATGAAGATGGCAAAAATACCGACCTGGCCGAGCGACTCGCCCAGGTACAGGCCACCGATGGACTCGACCACGCCAATCAGCAAGCCGCCCACCAAGGCACCGACAAAACTGCCCATGCCCCCCAACACCACGATGGTGAAAGCCACCAGCACAAAGCCGCTGCCCACCAAGGGGTTGACGTAATAGGCAGGCAACAAGAAACAAGCCGCCGCCCCCAAACAGGCCAAGCCAATGCCAAAGCACATGGCATACACATGGTCCACATCAATGCCCATCAAACGGGCGCCGTGTTTTTCTTTGGCCACGGCGCGGATGGCGCGGCCCAAGTCGGTGTAGCGCATCACCGCCAACAACACCGCCGACACCACCAAGGCACCCACAAACGACACCAACTTCGGCAAGGCAATCATGGCCGGGCCGATGTTGACCGTCGTCAGGGTGTAAGCGGTTTCAATGTTGCGGGTGTCGGACTTGAAAAACAACAGGGCCAGGTTTTCCAAAATGATGGACAGGCCCAGGGTGACCAACAAAATGTTTTCATCCTTGCCATGGCTGGCGCGGTTGATGACACCGCGTTGCAACACATAGCCCAAGACAAACATCGCTGGCACCATGATGGGCAAGGCCAGATAGGGGTCGATGCCGAGTTTTTCTTTCAAAAAATACACACCATACAAAGCCACCATCAACGACGCCCCATGGGCGAAGTTGATGATGTGCAGCACGCCATAGATCAGGGTCAGCCCGAGCGCGATCAACGCATAGACAGCACCGGTGGTGATGCCGTTGAGCACCGAGGCAAACAAAATGGACAGATCAAACATGGCGTGTGGCTCTGGCAGTGCGTTTTAGGCTTTCAAGGGGAAGATGGGTTCCACTTCGCGGTACTCGCGAGGAATGATCACCTTGATGTCTCCCTTGACCACTTGGGTCATCAAAGGCTGAGCACCCACGTTTTGGCCGTTGACAAACTGGGTGGTGCCGTAGGGCATGATGTGGTCAGAGAAGGTGCTCTTGTTCAAGGCATCGATGATGGCGGCGCGGTCGGTGGACTTGGCGTGCTCAATCGCATCGGCCAACAAGCGCATCGCCGTGTAGGCCATGAACACTTCGTAGCTGAAGAACAGGCCCTTGGCTTCGACGCGCTTTTTGAGTTCCAACGAACGCTTGTCGCGTGGATTGAACCAATGGTTGCAGTCGATGATGCCGTTGGCCGCATCTGGGAATTCCTTGACAAACTTGTAGCTCGATGCCGCGCCACCCAAGACCGAATAAATCGCTTTGGGCGTGACCTTTTGCTGCTGCATGGTGCGCACCAACAAGGCGTACTCGTTGTAGTAGTTGGCCGGGATCACGATGTCGGGGTTGACCTGCTTCATGCGCAACACAATGTTGTTGAAGTCTCGCGTGGGATTGGCGTGCTTGACAACTTCTTTCACGTCGTAGCCATAGCCGGGCAACTCGCGCGCCAACAAGTTGGCGGTGCCGGTGCCAAACAAAGACTCTTCGTGGATGATCATCACGCTGCGTGCAGGCTTGCCCGCTGCGGTGTTGAGCACGTGCAAGTTGGCCACGGCCACTTCAGCGCACTTTTTGTAGCCAGGGCCAAAGCGGAAGGTGTTTTTCAAACCGCGCTCGACAATTTGGTCGGCCACACCGACGTCCACCACGTGGGGCAGGTTGTACTTGGCGGCGGCTTGCGTGGTGGCCAAGCAAATGGCCGAGGCAAAAGCACCCACGATGGCGCTCACGCCGGCGTCGTTCATTTTTTCAACTTCGGCTGCACCCGCTTGTGGGGTGGACTGCGCGTCGCCCAACAAGGCCTCGATCTTGGCGCCGCCCAGCGACTTGATGCCACCGGCTTTGTTGATGTCTTCAATGGCCATCATCACGCCTTCACGGCACTGCTGGCCCGAGTAGGCCAATGCACCGGTGACGGGGTGCAGCACGCCCACCTTGACGGTCTTGGGCTGCGCGCCGCCCACCAATGGAAATGCCAAAGCCGAAGCTGCGGCTGCCGACTGACCCATAAACTGACGACGTGAAGTCATGCTGTGCTCCTTTGAAAAATCAATGAAAGTTGGCCGATAACTCTTTGCTGACCCAGACCTTGGCATCTATGCTGCCCACCCGAGACAACTGCATTTGGTATTCGTAACGGTCCGGTCGATACAGCCCATGCAACCATTGGATGGGCTTGTCGTCGGTGTCGTAAATCAGGCGGTTGACCGCCAGCAACGCCGAACCTACGGCGATGTCCAAATGCTGGGCCATGCTGGCATCGGCCAACTTGGCAGAAATGCTTTGCTGCGCACGCCCCACCTTGACGCCCGATTCTTCGAGCAGCATCAGGATGGGTTTTTGCGCCAGCTCTTTGCGGCCAAAACCACTGGCTATGCGATCGGGCACCCAGGTGGTGATGTGCGAGAGCGGGCCCTCTTTGGTGTGGCGCACGCGCTGGGCTTTTTGCACCAGCTCGCCATCGGGCAACTGCAAGGCCATGGCCACCTCATGGGGGGCGGGCAAGCGTTGCACCGACAGCACCTTGACGGTGGTGCGCAAACCCATGCTGACCAGGTTTTCCAGCAAACCCGTCAGGCGTGCTTGCTGGGTTTTGGTGGGCTGGTGGGTGGCGGCCTCGACCTGCGCCACGCTGCGTTGTAACAGCGAACGGGTGCCACGACCGGGCTCACGGCTGATCAAGCCCTCTTGAGCCAACTGCGCCAAGGCGCGTCGCACGGTGACACGCGCCACCGAGAACTGCTGCATCAGCGCCAGCTCGCCCGGCAGGCCTTGGGCGAACTTGCCTTCATGCAATTGCTCACGCAGCACCAAGTAGACCTGGTGGTATTTGGGCAATGGCATGACAGCACTCATGGGGCTTAATGGTGAATCAGTTCTATTGACCTGTCAATAGGACATTTATGCGAGACCATCACCTAGGCGACGGTGCATGCAAAAGCATTCATACGCGCTGTCAGGGAACTGCAGAGTTGCCGTGGCAAGATTTACCCATGAAGCTGCTCAATAAACTCAATGTGATTGGGGCGCTGTATGCAGCGTTTCATTTCTTCATCACCCACAACAAGGGCCGCACCTTGCGCCAAAAGGTGTTCGCGTTGTTGCACCCCACGCCGACTTCGGGGCCTTTGCACCGCTATATCGACCACTTGATCATCTTGTCCGTGCTGGTATCGGTGCTGAGCATTATTTTTGAGACCATCGCAGAAGTTCAGGCGCTGTTTGGTCCCGAGTTCAAATTGCTGGAGGTGATCACGGTCACCATCTTCTCTATCGAGTATGTGGGCCGTGTGTACAGCTGCTGTGAACTGCCACAGTACGAACACCCCATCAAGGGCAGGCTGCGCTACATGATGACCGTGAGCGCTTTGATCGACTTGCTGGCCATCTCGCCCTTCTTTTTGGACATGGTGCTGGATAAGAACTTTGACCTGCGGTTCTTGCGGGTGTTTCGCTTGTCGCGGCTGCTCAAGCTCACACGCTACACCGGCACCCTCAACACCTTGTTCAAAGCGGTTCAGCGCGAGCACCGGGTGTTGCTGGCTTCGGCCTTCATGATGATGCTGTTGGTGATCTTGACCGCGAGCCTGGGGTTTGAGCTAGAGCACGATGCCCAACCCGACAAGTTTGAAAGCATTCCGGCCACCATGTATTGGGCCGTGATCACCTTGGCCAGTGTGGGCTATGGTGACATTGCGCCCATCACACCCTTAGGTCGTGCCATGACGGTGGTGATCAGCCTGATTGGCATTGGCATCTTTGCCATTCCAGCAGGTTTGATGGCTTCGGCCTTCACCGACCAATTGCGCATTGACCGCGAGACTTTTGAAAATGAATTTCGCAAGGCCATTGCCGATGGCCGTTACTCCAGCGCAGAACGCCATGTGATGGACGCCGAGGCCGAACGCTTGCACCTGTCACCGCAAGACGTCAACCGCATCATCGAACGCGTCCACCAAGAAATGCGCAGTGTGGGCCACGACGTGACCGAGGGCCTAGACCCGGAGGTGATGATGGAGCGCTACCGGCAACAAATCAGCGCTTTGCGCGGCATGGCGCATGGCAAGAGTGCCGATCAAATCGACGCTTTGCTGCGCGATGAAGCCAAGTCGACCGCCGCAGAGCGTGCAATTTGGAACACCTTGCGCGACAAGTAATGGGCTTTTCGATGCCGGACTTTTTCACTTGATCGGCCCAGCAGGCCACAGGATTTATCTCCACAATCATCTTTTAATATAGACGATTATCTCCACAATTCAAGCGATGATCTCACAACTGACATGGCACGAGCCCAAGAGGCAAGCAACGTTGGCTGACCGAGGCCTCGACTTTGCTGATGCCCACCAGATTTTTAACAGTGCCACGTTTGAGTTCGAGGATGTGCGAGAGCCCTATGGGGAAAAGCGAATGATTTGTTTCGGTTACATGTACGGCCGCCTGATCGTCGTGGGCTATGTTCAGCGTGGCGAAGCTCGCCACATTTATCCATCTTGCGCGGAAAACCCCGTCCTTTAGGGCGGGGATGTAGAGCGCGTACAGCGGAGCTGTCCCCTAGTGCGGCGTCTGCTGTTGTTCGATGTACTGGCGTATGACGGCGATGGGCGCACCACCGCAACTGCCCGCGAAGTAGCTTGGTGACCAAAGCGCCGCCCCCCAAAGTTTCTTGCGAATGTTGGGGTAATTTTTCTGCCGAATCATTCGACTGGAAACGCCCTTCAAGCTGTTTACCAGAGCCGATACAGAAACCTTGGGCGGATAGTTGACCAGCAAATGAACATGGTCGTCCTCCCCATCGAACTCCACCAACTCGGATTCGAAGTCCACGCACACACTGGTGAAGATGTTGCGCAGATCGTCCAAAATCACC
>CAITHK010000064.1 GCA_903892175.1 uncultured Burkholderiales bacterium
ATTGATGTGTGCGACAGCGAGTACACCGGGGCTGGCCAGCGTGTGGGCGTCCATGCGTACGAAGCTTGGTTGGCCGAGCATGAACCGGTGGATCAACTGCAAGGCCCCCGCGATGAATGGGATGCGATCGCGGTGAGCTATACCTCGGGCACCACCGGCGACCCCAAGGGCGTGGTCACCCACCACCGTGGCGCTTACCTCAATGCGGTCAGCAACGCGGTGACTTGGACCATGCCCAACTTCCCCCGTTACTTGTGGACATTGCCGATGTTCCATTGCAACGGCTGGTGTTTTCCGTGGACGGTGGCGATGTTGGGTGGAACCCACGTGTGTTTGCGCCAAGTGGATGCGGCGCACATTTTCAAAGCCCTGGCCGAGCATCAGGCCGATCACTATTGCGCCGCCCCAATTGTTCACAACCTGTTGATCGCCGCGCCGGATGATGTGCGGCGTGACATCCCACACACCGTCAAAGGCATGGTGGCGGGTGCTGCGCCACCTGCCTCGATGATCGAAGGCATGGCCAAGCTGGGCTTTGACATCACGCACGTGTACGGGTTGACCGAGGTCTATGGCCCCGCGTCGGTTTCGGTCAAGCGGTCGTCGTGGCAACACGAGAGTTTGTCTGAGCAGACCCGACTCAACGGCCGTCAAGGCGTGCGCTACCCAATGCAAGAAGGCATGACGGTCAAGCACCCCAAGACTTTGGACGAGGTGGCCAGCGACGGCGAGACCATGGGTGAGATCATGTTCCGAGGCAATGTGGTGATGAAGGGGTATTTGAAGAACCCCCAAGCCACGGCAGAGGCCTTTCGGGGTGGGTGGTTTCACACCGGGGACCTGGCTGTGCTGGAGTCTGACCGTTACGTCAAAATCAAAGACCGCAGCAAAGACATCATCATCTCTGGCGGCGAGAACATCAGCTCTTTGGAGGTCGAGGACGCGCTCTACCGCCATCCCCAGGTGGTCGCCTGTGCCGTGGTGGCCAAGCAAGACGACAAATGGGGCGAGACCCCCGTGGCCTATGTGGAACTCAAACCAGGCAGCAACACCACCGCGCAAGAGCTGATCGCTCATTGCAAGTCCTTGTTGGCCAGTTACAAAACGCCCAAAGACGTGCGGTTTGAGGCGATTCCCAAAACCTCCACAGGAAAAATCCAAAAATTCCAGTTGCGCGAGCGCGTCAACCAAGCACCTACCCCGAAAGCTTGACCCGATGCAAGAAGACAACTTGAAGGGCGTGCAACACACCTGGGATGACCGTGGGGTGCATGAGATTTGTCTCAACCGTCCCGATGCGTTCAATGTGTTGTCCAGCAGCGTGATGCACGCGATGCAACAAGCGCTCGACCGGGTGGCCGAAGACCCCCAAGCACGCGTGCTGGTGCTGGGTCATCAAGGCCGTGCCTTCAGTGCCGGCCATGACTTGCGCGAGATGCGCGCCACGCCCAGCCTGGACCATTACCAAGCCTTGTTTGCCCAGTGCACGCGCATGATGCTGCGCGTGCAACAGCTGCCCGTGCCGGTGATCGCCGTGGTGGATGGCATGGCCACCGCCGCAGGCTGCCAGCTGGTGGCCATGTGTGATTTGGCGCTGGCGTCCCCCACGTCGAGGTTTGCGGTCAGTGGTGTGAATTTGGGGCTGTTTTGTTCCACCCCCAGCGTGGCACTCTCGCGCAACATCGGGCGCAAAGCGGCGTTTGAGATGTTGGTCACGGGGGACTTCATCTCAGCCCAGCAGGCGCTGGAGCAGGGTTTGCTCAACGCGGTGGTGGCGTCTGACGAGTTGGCGTCCAAGGTGGCGCACTATGTGCAAAGCATCTTGGCCAAGCCGCGCCAT
The DNA here is from genome assembly GCA_903892175.1 of uncultured Burkholderiales bacterium. GTDB lineage: Bacteria > Pseudomonadota > Gammaproteobacteria > Burkholderiales > Burkholderiaceae_C > Limnohabitans. The sequence goes on from CAITHK010000064.1 coordinate 1,841, forward strand.
GCGATTGCGATTGGCAAGCAGCTTTTTTATCACCAGCTGGAGCAGCCTATGGCGGTGGCGTATCAAAACGCCGAGCAGGCCATGGCTGACAATATGATGAACGCATTGACGCAAGAGGGCGTGCAAGCTTTCCTCGACAAGCGCAAGCCCCGTTGGTGACGCGCGGCCTCGAATTTGTTTTTTATTTTTTCAGGAGACAGTCATGACATTCAAAAAACTGCGTTGTATCGTGGCCTCGGCCAGTTTGGGTTTGTGCCTTGGTGTGACCACCGGCACCGCGCTG
>CAITHK010000065.1 GCA_903892175.1 uncultured Burkholderiales bacterium
CACTCAACGCGGCCAAGGTGCAGATCCAAAGCGCGTTTTTTCCCCAAAAGTTCAATTTGGCCAAGGCATAAGCTGCCGGCACGGCCACGACGATTTGTACCAGCAATATGCCGGTGCAAATGATCACGCCATTGAGCATGAAGCGCATCAAGGGAACATTCAGCAAGGCCGCTTCGTAATGCCCCCAACCATAAAACGTTTGAGGCCAGGGCAACAAAGAACCCTCAAAAATTTCGCTTGAAGGTCGAACCGATGTCACGAGCATCCAGACAAACGGCAACAGCATCACAGCGGCACCTGATAACAAAACGCTGTGGCAAGTCAGCGCTTTCAAGGCGTGTGCGATGTTCCACTTCATGCGTAATGCACCGTCTTGTCCATGTGCTTTGACTGCCACGCAGACAAACCCACAATGATCAATAAAAAGATCAGGGTCAGCACAGACGCGTAACCCATCTTCGCGTAAGTGAAGCCTTCTAGGTAGATGTCGTAGAGCAGCACTTCAGATTGATTACGGCCTTGGGTGAGTACAGCGACCGTGTCAAAAACTTTGAAGCCCGTGATCGTGCTGGTCACAACCACAAACAGTGTGGTGGGTCCCAACATGGGCCAGGTGATGCTCAAGAAACGATCCAATGAATGGGTCACACCGTCCATCGATGCAGCTTCATAGAGTTCCTTGGGGATGTTGGAGAGCCCCGTCAGAAATAAAATCATGTTGAAGCCGATCAACTGCCATATGCCTATGGCGGCCAACGTGGCCATCATCAAGGTGGGATCCCCTAGAAAATTCATAGAGGGCATACCCGCCAGGTTCAACAGAGAGTTCACTGGTCCAAGTTTGGGATGCAATAAAAATTGCCAAACCGTGGCCATGGCGATCAAGGTCGAAGTCACAGGCAGAAAATAAATGACTTCATAGAACGAACGTGTTTTTTTGCGCGCGTGCACCAGCAAGGCGACGACCAGTCCGCCGATGACACTCAGTGGCACGACCAACAGCACATACAAGAGGGTGTTCCATAGCGACCTTCGCAAGACCAAGTCGTTCCAAACATGTTCAAAGTTTGAAAAACCAACCCATTCAATGTTGACATTGCCCATCTCGTAATTTGTGAAAGCCAGTACCAACAGGCAAACCAACGGGGCGACATAAAGTGACAACAACAACAGTCCGCTCGGGACACTGAGCAGAAAACCGGACATGCCCTGGCGGGGTGCTTGGTGCGAGTTTGGCATCTCAGAGAGTGGCTAAACGCTGTTGCTGACCATCAAAAAAGAGAGCACTTTTCAGATCGAAACCCACAGCGATGCTTTGGCCTGCTTTGAACTCCTGCGACATGTCGTGTGAAGACAGGCGACTCGTGAATGTTGAGTGATCAAAGCCTTCTAATTTCAGGTGCACCAGAATTTCCGATCCGTGGTCTTCCAATCGATCTACCTGTGCCCACGACTGAACATCGCACGTGCTCAAGCGGGTGGCGTCAATCACCAGATGTTCAGGGCGAAGTGCCAGCCACGCAGCGCCAGGGCAGGCCCCGTGTTGGGGGATTTGGGTTCTACCCCAGTAAAGGCTCTGTGAATCACCTGTGGTGAGTTGGAAAAGATTGATTTTTGGGGTGCCAATGAACTCTGCAACTTTGACACTGTTGGGGTGGTCATAAAGAGTTTTGGGCGTGTCAATTTGTAAAATCTCTCCGCTGTCCATGACCGCGATCCGATCAGACATCGTCATGGCTTCAGATTGGTCATGGGTTACATAAACAAAGGTCACTTGCAGTCGTTTGTGTAAATCGACCAGCTCATTGCGCAAGTGCACTCGCAGTTTGGCGTCCAAGTTGGACAGTGGCTCATCCATCAAGAAAACAGCGGGATGCCTGATCATCGCGCGAGCCAACGCCACACGTTGCTTTTGTCCACCAGACAACTGTGCAGGTTTGCGTTTCAGCAAATCATGCAACTGCAAGCTTTGACACATGTCGGCAACTTCTTGCGCAATCGTAGATTTGAGTTTCTTCTGGCGTGGAATCCATGAACCCAACACGGGCAAACGTTGCAGCCATGAAAGCCGAGCCATTTCAAGCGGCAAGGCCACGTTTTGGGCAACCGTCATGTGTGGATACAGCGCATAGTTTTGAAAAACCATCGCCACATTCCGTTCGTTGGGGCGCAACACATCGACGGATTTTTTGCCAATCGACACGGTGCCACTGTCTTGTCGTTCTAGCCCTGCTATGACCCGAAGCAGTGTTGACTTGCCGCAACCGGAAGCTCCGACCAACGACAAGAACTCACCGGGCTGGATGTCCAGAGAAACATTTTTCAAGACATGTGTTTGACCAAAATGCTTGGAGACAGACTTGATTTCCAACGCCAATGAAGTGTTCATTTGCCAGCATTCAGATCAAGTGGGACAGCTTCAAAAACAAGGCAGTCAACCAAATGCCCATACACAGCAAGATGCTCAGTAGCACGGCGGCACTGCCCAAATCTTTGCATCGTTTGGACAGGTCGTGCCACTGCGGACCCACACGGTCAATGGCAGATTCAAGTCCAGTGTTTAAGAGTTCAACAATCAGCACCATAAATACAGAACCTATCAGCAGTGAAATTTCGACCCATGTTGTTCCAACCCAAAAAGACAGCGGAATCAGAACACCCGCCAACCATGCTTCTTGTCTGAACGCAGGTTCGAGCATGCCGGCCTTCAAGCCTTGCATGGAGTAACCAAAGGCATGGATGACCCGGTTGATGCCGCGTCTTTGCTTTTGAAGGTTTTCGTGGATTTCGCTCATGATTTCCCAATTTAAGAAGTTTTTGTGACATTGTCATGACCCCCCAGTTGTTATGCGTCATCTGAATGTCGCTGTTTCGACTTATTTCTTTCATGTGGATGTGACAACATCGGGAGACAAAGGAAGCCGTTGATGCCTCAAGGTTTTTACTACCTGATTGGCGCCCAGTTCGCCTCAGCGCTTGCAGACAACGCGCTGCTCATCTTAGGAATCTACTTTTTGAAAGAGCAGGGCTACCCAGGTTGGTGGGCGCCCTTGTTGAAGTTCTCATTGACGCTGGCCTATGTGTTGTTGGCTTGTGTGGTGGGGCCTTTGGCCGATGCCTTCAAAAAAAACCGGTTGATGGCTTGGATGAACGCACTCAAGATCGTGGGTGTGGTGGTTTTACTCTCAGGGGCACATCCTGTGGTTGCCTTTGCCATCATTGGCTTGGGTGCTTCTGTGTATGCCCCATCTAAGTACGGTTTGGTCACCGAATCTGTTCCGCCCCGGTTGTTGGTTCGAGCCAACGCATGGTTGGAGGTGTCGGTGGTGTTGTCGGTGATTTTGGGCATCGCCTTGGGCGGCGCTTTGACGGGGCTTGCAGAATCTTGGGGCGACAGCGCGGGTGCGCAGCGTATGGCGTCGATCACGGTGCTGGGGGTTCAGACCTACGCAGGCCCGTCGATGGCCTTGATCATTGGCATTTACTTGCTCGCTGCCGGGTTGAATTTTGGCCTCAAGCCCATGGCCAAACCCGTGGCCCTGGTGCCCTTGTCGCTTCGCGCCGTCAGCTTTGCCACGTTTTGGAAGTCCAACCAACAGCTCTGGCGAGACCCCTTGGGTGGCGTGTCCCTGTATGTCACCACCTTGTATTGGGGGGTGGGCGCTGTCATGCAGTTTGCGGTGCTGTTGTGGGCGCAACAAACCTTAGGTCTGACGCTCAAGTCAGGCGCCTACTTGCAGGTTTTGGTGGCTGTGGGCGTGATTGTGGGCGCCTTTGTGGCAGGTCGTCGGTTCAAGTTGCATGCCGCACGGCAAGCCTTGCCTTGGGGTTTGTTGTTGGCGGTTTTTCTGCCTGTGATTGTGGTCATCACCGAGCCTGGCTGGGCCATCGGATTGTTGTTGGGCGTGGGTTTTTCGGGCGGTATGTTGCTGGTGCCCATGAATGCATTGCTTCAACACCGAGGCATGCAGGTGCTCAGTGCGGGGCGATCGATTGCCGTGCAAGGCTTCAATGAAAACCTGTGCGTGTTGTGGATGTTGGCGGCATACAGTGTCTTGTTGGCCTATGGGGTGTCACTGGCATTGATCATGCTGTTGGTCGCCACGCTGCTGGTTGCTGGGATCACTCCGTTGTGCCTGCTGTTGTGGCGCCAACGGCGTGAACCGTCGCGCCGCACAGTCAAGGTTTAAGCCAAATCGATCGCGCGTTGAAAAATCGTTTCCACTTGGCCCGCGATTTCATCCCAACCCAGGTGTTCGACACTGGCGCGCGCGTGTTCGCGCGCAGCCCTGAGTGTGGACGTGTCCTGAGTGATGTCGAGTGCACACTGAATGTAGGCCTTGGGGGCATCGCAGTCGGCGAGCCAACCATTTTTGTGATGGGTGATGAATTCGCCGGCCGCTGCACAATCAAACGCCAGCACGGGTGTGCCACTGGCCAGAGATTCCAAGGTCACATTGCCAAAGGTCTCCGTCAAGCTTGAAAACAACACGAGGTCTGCTGAGGCATAAACCTGGGTGAGTTGGGCGTGCGTGCACATGCCCACAAACAGGGCATCTGGGCATTTGGCTTGCGTGATGGCGCGCATGGGTCCATCGCCCGCAAAGACCATTTGCACATCGCGTCCAGCAGCTTTCAGGGCTTGGTAGGTTTCGATGGTGAGGTCGAGGTTTTTTTCGGCAGCCAATCGACCCACCGACAACATCACCAGGGTTTCAGGTTTGACATTCCAGCTTTGGCGCAATGATTCATCGCGTTGGTTGGGATGAAAAAATTGAGTGTCCACGCCACGCGCCACCACTTTCAAATTCTTAAAGCCCAAGGCTTCCAGCTGGTATTTCATGGCTTGGGTGGGGACCATGGTGAAAGCCGTGCGGTTGTGAAACTTCTTCAAGTAAGCCATGATCGGCTTGGTCAACCAGCCCACGCCATAGTGCTGGCAATAGCTGTGAAAATTGGTGCGAAAGTCTGAAGTGACAGGCAGCCGCAAGGTGTGGGCGGCTTGCAGCGCAGACCAACTTAGTGGGCCTTCGGTGGCAATGTGAACCAAATCAGGTCGGCGTGTGCTCCACGCCTTGATCAGTTCTTTTTTGCTGGGTAAGCCAAGCTTGAGTTGGGGATATCGAGGGATAGGCAAGCCACGGAGCAACAACTCTGACCAGCCTGTTTCTTCGTAGCCTTTGTCACTTTTGTTTTGACGCGGTCGAATCAGCTGGATGGTGTGGTGTCGTTGGCCCAAGTGATGGATGAGTTTGGACAGGGTCACCGCCACACCGTTGACTTCTGGCGGCCATGTTTCAGTCACTACTGCAATTCTGAGTGAGCGTTGAGCCGGTTCAAAAAGCTCGACGGTGATGGGGTTGTTGCTGGTGGCGTCCATGTGCGCAATGGTTGCTGAAGAATTTAACAACTTCGTGACAAAAATATCTTTTTAATTTCAGCTGTGTGTCAATGGCTTTGTCACCAATTTTTCATACAAAAAACCCATGATTGAAATGTTTTAAAACCTGTGAGGATTTCAAGTGAACAATTTTTTTGAAGCATTGCGGATTCAACGCTGGGATGACCACCGTTACTACCACCATTGCCGCATCAACCAATCCTTGCATTTGCTCAGTGCGATTTGTTTTTTGATTTCTTATGGCTTGCTGTTGGTTGACCCCGCTTGGGCTGCTTTGTTGGCTTGGATGGTGTCCATGGTTGCCCGCCAATCGGGCCATTTCTTCTTTGAGCCACTGGGATACGACCACGTCAACGACGCCAGCAACGAATTCAAAGAGGAAATCAAGGTGGGTTATAACTTGCGCCGCAAAGCTGTCTTGCTCAGCATTTGGGTCTTGTTGCCTTTGGTGATTTACTATTTCCCAGGACAATTTGATGTGATCCCAACTTATGAAAACATGGTTGAGTTCTTCCACGCTGTCGGCTACTCATGGTTGTTTCTCGGCGTAGGGGGCTTGGTGTTCAGAACCATTCACCTGTGCTTCATCAAAGATGTTCAAACAGGTTTGGTGTGGATGACCAAAATTCTGACCGACCCTTTTCATGACATTTACCTGTATCACAAGGCACCGTTTCAATTGTTGCGTGGTCAGCGTTTTGACCAAGACTTTCTGAACGCCAGCCACTGATATTTTCTGTCCCATGGCGCCAAGGGGTTCTGGTCTTTGACCAGAACCCCTTTTCAATTACCGAAAGAAGGTTTCTTTCAAAATGCTGCGACGAATGCCCTTGTTGGTCAGCATGGGCGAGTGCCACCACCAGCCATCGGCTTTCATTTCCTCGGCAGCTTGCACAAATTTTTGCAGCACAGCCTCGAAGTCAGCGTCGCTGTAGTTCAAGCTGAAAATCAAGCGGCCCGTGCCCACCCAACTCAATGCCAAGCCGTGGGTTCTGAGGTAGTACTGGAACATCCAGTTGTATCGGCTGGGCTCTGTGTAGAACAGTGTCCACACACTCGACATGTTGGCGGCTTGTACGGGCAAGCCGTGGGCCGTCATGGTGTCGTTGAAGCGTTTGCGTCGCGCATCCCAACGCTCATCCAAGCCTTCGTAGATGGCTTGGATCTCAGGGGTTTCCAATTGGTCAAGAAAGGCCGACATGGCCCCCATCACGCCGGGGTGCTCTTTGAACGTACCCCGAGCAAAGCAAATGTCAGCCGGGCGATCGGCATGAAAGCGTTTCATCCATTGTTTTTTGCCACACACCACGCCAACCGGAAAGCCGCCTCCCAGTGTTTTGCCGTAGGTGACCATGTCGGCTTGCACGCCGAAATAGGCTTGCGCCCCGCCAGCCGCTAATCGGAAACCTAAAAAAACTTCGTCAAAGATCAACACGATGCCGCTGTCTGTGCAGACTTGACGCAGTTGTTTCAGCCACTGGGTGTAGGCCTGGCGGTCGTAAGCGGCTTTGCGGCTGCTGTCGATCAAGGTGGTGTCCCCGGGCGCATTCACGTTGGGGTGCAGGGCTTGCAGGGGATTGACCAGGACGCACGCAATGTCCTTGCGGGTGCGCAGCACCTCCAGACTGTGTTCACTCATGTCACTCAAGGTGTAGGTTTCGCGCGGAGGCATGGGGTTGCCAGGGCCGGGCTGAACGTCTTCCCACCAGCCGTGGTACGACCCGCAAAAGCGCACGATGTTTTTACGACGTGTGTGGTAGCGCGCCAAGCGAACTGCTTGCATCACCGCCTCGGTGCCCGACATGTGGAATGAGACCTCGTCCATGCCCGATATGTGTTTGAGCCGTTCGGCATTGGCCGTGACACAGGGGTGGTAAGCCCCGAGCACGGGCCCCAAGGCCTGGGTTTTGGCCATGCCCTCGGCCATGGTTTTCTTATAAAAATCGGCGCCAAACACATTCACGCCATAGGAGCCCGTGAGGTCATAAAAAGATTGGCCGTCCAAGTCGGTCACGCACACGCCTGAGGATGACGCGAGGAACGAGCCCACTTTGAGGTGTGCTTGCACCAATGGGCTGAACTGAAAGGGCACCCGGTAAGCCGAGATGAATTGCATGTCCGAGATGTGTTCTCTGGCCTCGGCGGAGGCTGCAATGCTCAAAGGGTGGCGAGAAGTCAAGCGCTCTGCGAGCTTGTAAAAACCTTGTTTGCGAAGATTTTCAATCTCAAGGGGGGCGTTGTCACATTTAAAGAACGCTTGTTCGTCAAAATGGTAGCCGGGCAGCATGCTGGCTAACCGTTTGGCCATGCGTGAGTGTCCTGCCAATGAACGGTGCTTGGCCCGAGATAGTTGAAGTCGTCGATACACAGACGGAGCCAACGTCGCCAAAGCGCCCAAACTCATCCAAGTGGTGTTCACAGTCTTTTCCCAAGTTGTAGAGACACTCCTTTGTATTAAATTTAAGTGACAAGATGATGAAGATTCGAAGTAAATTCAACGACTGGTTGTGGCAAGAAGACCTCAACTTTTTGCTCACCAACCGCATCCCGCGCATCACCCTGACCCGCTTCATGGGGTGGTGGAGCAAGTTAGAGCATCCCTGGATCGTGAAAGGCTCTCTGGCCGTGTGGCGTTGGTTCACTGACTTGGACCTGAGCGAATCCAAGCACCATCAATTCGTCAGCGTTCATGCGTGTTTCACGCGCGAGCTCAAACCCGGTCTTCGTCCCATCAACACCGATGCTGACGTGATGAGTTCACCGTGCGACGCCATCGTCGGTGCCTGTGGCGAGATTCGCAACGGCGAGGTGTACCAAGCGAAAGGCTTTCCGTACACCTTAGAAGCCTTGTTGAGCGCGCCAGAGTTGCTGCAGCGTTGGCCCAGCCAGTTAGAGGGTGGCACGTTCATCACGCTGCGCTTGACCAGCAGCATGTACCACCGTTTCCATGCCCCGTGTGACGCGCATCTGAGCCACGTGACCTACATCTCGGGGGACACCTGGAACGTCAACCCCATCGCTTTGAAACGCGTCCAAGCTTTGTTTTGCAAAAACGAACGTGCGGTGCTGCAAATGACAAGCCGCGACGGCTTGCCGTTCTTGGTGGTGCCTGTGGCCGCGGTGTTGGTCGCGAGCATGCGGTTTCATGCGGTCGATGTGCTGCTGAATTTGCGCTACCAAGGCCCGAACGAGATCCCCTGCGATGCCCGCTATGCGAAGGGCCAAGAGATGGGTTGGTTCGAACACGGCTCCACCATTTTGATGTTCGTGCCACCTGGTTATGCGTTGGCCCAGGGCGTGGCCAATGGCGTGAGGATTCGAATGGGTGAAGCGCTGCTGCGTCAGTCGAAGTGAAAGTTGAACTCTTGAACCGCTAGTACGGGGTCGCGCTTGACCGCGCACTTGTACTGCATCATGGCGCTGCGCACAGCGTCATGAAAAATGCGTGGACCTGACAGGATGTGAACATCTTTGACGGCGCCTTCGCTCACGACGGCCTCCGCTTTGATCAAGCCTTGGATATTTTTCAACAGCGCTTGCCTTGGAATTTCAGGCCGTACTTGGGTTGGGCAAATCAAAGCCGCTTCCACCGTCGGTGAGGGCGTTGCGGGACTGACCGCGGGGGTCGCAACGATGGGCGCAGGAGGGGGCGCAGGCTCGTGGCTCAAGACAACTTCCACCGCATTGGAGGCCACACGAGGAATTTCAATGTCAGGCTTGGGTGCCGTCTCGGGTTTGACTTTGGGTTTGGGGGTTGGCGGCGGGGGCTTGGGCGTGTCTTCGTTCATCAGCATCACATAAGTGGGCGTGATCAATTTGGCGATGGCACCACGTTCCGTGGCCACGACCAAGGCCCACACCGCCAGCACATGCAGGGCAACCACGACGGCAAACTGCGTGGGTTGCTTTTGATTTGGGTATGAAAACCCGGGATTTGAATGTTGCTGCATGTGTCAATCGCGTGTACTTGAGTCAGTGAAAGTGATCGGATCAATCTACCGATTGAATGTTTCAGCTTGATGACGCGAGCACGTTTTTTTCACCCCACCGAAGGCCTCAAGCAGTTTTGTAGCAACGTGTGTGAAAAAATTTCGTGCCATGTGAGCTGATGGTGATATGTCATGCCGTTGACACACGCATCAGAGACAGTCGCGGTTTCTTTAACTGCACCTCGAAAAAAATCATGCCTCACCACCATCCTCTTGCTGCGCCCTTTGCATTGCGTCGCAGCGCTCGTCTGATCGGTCAAACCGTCGCCTTGTTGTTGGTTTCGATGTCGGGTTACGCCCAAACCAGCGCACCCGTGAGCTTGAGCACGGTTGATGTGGGCGGCAAAGCCCCTGTCACTTTCTTGCCGAGCGAAACAGCGCCTTCGCAAGCCTTGCTCGAAGCCACTTCGGCCAAATCTGTGGTGGGTGATGTGTATGTGCGCAACTTTGTTTCCCCGATTGCGGACTACACGCAAGTGTTGAACGCCACGCCAGGTGCCTTCAGCTACTCGCCCAACGGCGTGGGTTTGGGCGACACCAAGGTCACCATCCGTGGCTTGGCCGATGGCAACTCTGTGATCAGTTTTGATGGCATCCCCTTCAACGACACCAACGGCGTGAGCCACCACTCGTGGACCTTTTTTCCTTCCCAGTTTTTGGGTGGCGCCACGGTAGACCGTAGTCCGGGCTCTGCCGCAACGATCGGTCAAGCCACTTACGGCGGCAGTTTTGATTTGCGCTCACGTGAGTTGAGTGATGAGAAGCGCACCGACATCACCGCCTCAATTGGTTCATGGAACACCAACCTTGTGAATTTCGAGCACAACACGGGTAAATTTGGTGAGAACGGCGAGAACAACTTGCTGGTCAACGTGCACCAGATGAAGTCAGATGGCTATCAAACTTTCAACGCCCAAGACCGCGTGGGTTTTTCGGCCAAGTACGAGCGTGAAGTCTCCAAAGACACCAAGCTGACAGCCTTTGCGTCTTGGATGGACTTGAAGAGCAACACACCCAACATCAAGGGCATTGGCCGCTCAGATTACAACCAGGGCAATTACACCAATCTGTTGAGCGGTGACCCCACCAAGGCCAACTTCTACGGCTACAACTTTTACGATGTGCCGTCTTCATTCGCCTATCTGGGTCTGGACACCATGTTGGGTGGCGGCTGGCGCATGGAAGACAAGGTCTACCGTTACAGCTACTACAACAAGCAAAATTACAACAACAGCGCCACAGCCATCAATGCCACCTCGGCCATTGACAAGTTGAACTCCTACATCACCATGGGCAATATCTTGCGTTTCAGCAAAGAGTCTGACGCAGGTACCTTGCGCACCGGTATTTGGTACGACCGCGCCGACAGCTTCCGCTATCAAATCAAATCTGACCCACGCACCTGGGTGGATGCGGCGGCTCCCAACTTCCGCGAGACCTACGTGACCACCACGATTCAGCCCTATGTGGAGCATGAATTCAAAGTCACCGATCGTTTGAAAATCACTCCTGGCATCAAGTACGCGTCTTACACCCAAGACTTTGTGCACGACAAAGACCTCTCCACCGTGGGTCCTTTGGGTGGCACGATTTCTGGCACGTCGATCATCGGTGGCGCCTCCAGCCTGTCCCAAGGCGTGACGTACAGTGATTGGCTGCCTTCGATCAGCGCCAACTATTTGTTGCAACCCAATTGGTCCACCTATGCCCAATATGCTTACGGCGACCAAATCCCCAGCACCTCGGTCTTTGATGTGACCAACGCCAAAGCTTCGCCTGTGCCAAAACCCACCTTGGCCAAAGTGGCGCAAGTCGGTACGGTCTGGAAATCTGACAAGATGGTCATCGGAGCAGACGTCTATCACATGACTTTGGACGGTGCCTACACCAAGGCTGCAACCGCTGACGCCAACGGCAACTTTGCTTGGTTGTATGGGGGCAAGCAAATCAACCAAGGCATTGAAGCCGAAGGCAATTTTGTACTTGGTAACGGCTTTAGCTTGTATGCCAACGGTACCTTGGGTACCTACAAATATGAATCCGGTTTGTCAGTGGCTGGCGCCCCCAAAGACACCGAGTCGGTGGCTTTGAACTATATGCAAGGCCCATGGAAAACCAACCTGTCGGTCAAGCGTGTGGGCAAGATGTACAACGATGGCACCGACAGCACTGGCGCCGTGGTGAACCAAGCCTTCGAATTGGGTGCCGTCACGGTGACCAACTTGTTTGTGAATTACACCGTCAAGCATCCCGATGCCATGACCAAGGAAACCAAGGTCCAGTTAGGTGTGAGCAACTTGTTCAATTCTCACAAAATTGTGGGCATTGCCAACGCCACCGCAGGCAGTACAACGGCTGCACCGAGCCTGTCTGACTTGTTGACGGTGTTGCCAGGTCGTAGCGTGAACTTGACCATGACATCTAGCTTTTGATCCCCATGCGTCGTTTGCTCCTCCAATTCAATTTATTGTTAGTTTTAGCCATATCGAGTTGGGGAGCCTTCGCGTTTGAGCCCATCGCTTACACCGTGATGGGACCTCAGGGGGCGGGGGTGCTGAGGTGGCTCACCTCCGCAACTTCCTGCCCCGAGGTGTCTTGGGATTCTCGGGCCCCAGTGCGCATGGACATGCGTGCGGGTCCACACGATGTGGCGGTTCGCACCGGGCAGCAAGCCGATCAAAAATCGGCCCAGTTCGAACTTGCGGTGTGCGAAGCCGCTTGGCCCAAAGGCGTCCAGTCAGCACGCATCGAAAAAACAGTGACGGCCGCACCGAAACAAAAATTTCAGCGCATCCTGGTGATTGCAGATACCGGTTGCCGCATGAAGGCTTCTGAAAATGCATTCCAAGATTGCAACGACCCTCAAGCTTGGCCTTTTGCCAAGATCGTGGAGCGTGCGGTCCAACACAAACCCGATTTGGTGGTCCACATCGGTGACCTCCATTACCGAGAAAGCCCCTGTCCCGAAGGGCGAGCTGGCTGTCAGCAAAGCCCTTGGGGGTATGGATCTGATGCATGGGTTGCTGATTTCTTCAATCCCGCCAAAGCGCTGTTGCAGTCAACCCCGTGGTTGTTTGTGCGCGGCAACCATGAATCTTGCGCACGCGCGGGTCAAGGGTGGTTTCGTTATTTAGACCCGTCCCCTTTTCAAAGCAACAGATCGTGCGATCTGCCCAGGCATGACGAGGTGGCTGACTTCACGCCCCCCTTTGCCATGCCGCTCGACGCGCACACCCAGTTTGTGGTCTTTGACTCCTCTGCCACAGCAGGAAAAAGTTTGAGCCCTGACTCGGCCATGTTCAAGACCTACCAACAGCAAATGGTTGATGTCACCCGATTGGCTGCCGACAAAGCGAACAGCATCTTCCTGAGCCACCACCCCTTGTTGGCTGTGGCCCCTTCCAAAACCCGTACAGCCCTGACGCCGGGGGGCAATCGGGCCTTGTTGTCGGTGGTCAACGCTTTGGACACCCAGACGCCGTGGTTCCAAAACATCAGCTACCTCATGCATGGCCACATCCATGCCTTTGAAGCGGTGAGTTTCAAAAGCCATCATCCTGCATCGTTTGTGTTGGGCAATGCCGGGTCTGCCATGGAGGGTGTGCTGCCTGCCACCTTGCCCGCTGATTTTGAAGTGGCCCCCCACGCCGTGGTCGACCACTTCACCACCCAGCCAGACTATGGGTTTGCGCTGTTGGACGTCTCAGAACAACCCAACGCACCTTGGACTTTGACCGAGTTTGATGTGCAAGGACGCGCTGTGCACACCTGCACGCTGCTCAATCACAAGACCACCTGCACCGCCCACTGAAGCGCAGGGCGCGGGCTGACTTTTTACTGTTTATTTTCTGAAATGCACCATGTCTAAAAAATACAACCCAAGCTTCTTTTGTGCCTTCGTTTTGATGTCACAACTCCTCAGTACGTCCGCTCTGGCCCAGACCTCGCCTGACCCTGCGTCCTTGGACAACCCTTATGGCTTGGGAGCTTTGTGGGCACAGGGCGACTGGGTGGCCAAAGGGACCTTGCTGATCTTGGTTCTCATGAGCATGGCCAGTTGGTACGTGATCTTCACCAAATTCATGGAGCAAACCAAGATGTGGCGATTTGCCAAAGATGCGCAGAACACGTTTTGGTCCGCAGGCAGCGTGCGTCAAGGTGCAGACGCTTTGGACGAAAACAGTCCATTTCGCTTCATCGCTGAAAAGGGTTTGGAGGGCGCGAGCAAACACACCGGCCTGTTGGGCGCCATCAACTTCAACGATTGGGTGACCATGGGGATTCAGCGCGCGATCAACAACGTGCAAAGCCGCATGCAAGACGGCTTGGCCTTGCTGGCCACCGTGGGGTCGACGGCACCTTTTGTGGGCTTGTTTGGCACGGTGTGGGGCATCTACAACGCGTTGGTCAAGATCGGCATGTCGGGTCAAGCCAGCATCGACAAAGTGGCAGGTCCGGTGGGCGAGTCGCTCATCATGACCGCGATTGGCTTGGCCGTGGCCGTGCCTGCGGTGTTGGGCTACAACTGGTTGGTGCGTCGCAACAAGTCCGTGATGGAAGATGTGAATGCGTTTGGCTCGGATTTGCACGCTGTGTTGCTCGGCACACACGGCAACGCTTGAAGGCGCTTGACGATGGCCATGAACCTAGGCGCTGATGCACAGGACGAGATCATCAGCACCATCAACACCACCCCGCTGGTGGATGTGATGTTGGTCTTGCTGATCATCTTCTTGATCACCATTCCCGTCGTGACGACCTCGGTGAAGGTCGATCTTCCGAAAGAGAAAAACCTGATCCGCGAAACAAAACCTGAGAACGTCATCATCTCAGTCAACGCAGCGGGCCAAATTTACCTATTCGATACCGCCATCAAAAGCCCTGCGGACTTGTTGTTGCGCATGAAAACATTTGCCATCCAAGAGCCTCAGCCAGAGGTGCAAATTCGCGGCGATGCCAGCGCCAATTTTGAATCGGTCGGACGCGTGATGTACGCGGTCCAGCGTGCGGGCATCGTCAAAGTCGGTTTCATCACTGAACCCAACTGAACAAAGGTCACCCATGGGAATGAATGTGAGCCAAGGCTCAGGTCAGAATGAGCCAGAAGTGATGATGGAGATCAACACCACGCCCTTGATTGATGTGATGTTGGTGTTGTTGATCATGCTCATCATCACCATCCCTGCGCAATTGCACAGCGTCAACTTAGACATGCCGGTGGCAACCCCCCCTACCCAAAAGACAGACCCCGTGGTCATCAAGATTGACGTGGACGCCAGCAGCGTGATTTATTGGAATGGCAAAGCCTTGAGTGACCGCGCCGACATGGAGTCCAAGTTGCGTGAAGCTGCGACTTGGGTGCCCCAGCCCGAGTTGCATTTGCGCTCGCATGCCAAAGCCAACTATGGCACGGTGGCTTCGGTGATGGCCAATGCACAGCGCTTGGGGCTCAACAAGTTGGGCATCTTGGGTACGGAGCGGTTTTCGGATTAAGGGCTGGGCGTCGGGCCCCAACCCATGGTGGCCAAGATGGCGGCCGTGAACGCCAGCAAGCCTGTGGTCACTCGGGTGCCATAGTGTTTGCCGCCGCTGAGGTAGGACAGGCCCACTTTGGACACCACGCTGGCAGCCAAGACGGCCATCACCCCCCAGCGCGCGTGAGCCGGTTGCACGCTCTCGTGTGTGGCCAACTGGGCCACGCTGACCACGGCTGAGTGCAGTTCAACCAGCCCGGCCAAAACTGCGGTGGCCAACACGGCGGAATCGCCAAAAAAATGCCTGAACACGCCGGTCAGCAGTGTGACCCCGCTCAGTGTGGCCGCAATGAGCAAGGCCTGGCTGAGTTTGAATGCATGTCCAGCGTTGGTCACATGACATTCGCCCTCTGGTGTGGGTTGTCGCGCCAGAAAAACTGCCACCGACAGCAGGGCTGTGGCTCCTGCAGCCAAGGGCCAAGCCACAGACGCTAGCAAAGCGGGTGAACTGGTGCCCAGCACCAAAACAAAAAGGCCCAGCGAGGACAAGGTGGCGAACAGCGCCGCCGCGCTGGCAGCGCAGGTGAGCGCAGGCTTGGCCAAGGCCTTGTGTCCAAACTCAGCCACTGCGGCAGTGGATGACACAAAGCCCGAGAACACCCCGGTCAGTGGCAGGCCCCATTGGGCACCCGTCAGGCGCATGGCGATGTGACCCAACATGCCAATGCCCATGATCAATACAACGATTTTCCAAATCGCATACGGCCTGAGTGCCAGCCAAGGATCCACCGCTTCGGTGGGCAACAGGGGGAGCACCACCAAGGCAGCGGCACACAGCATCAAGGCGTCTTCCAGTTCCTGCTCTGACAGCAACTCTTGGCTAAATCGTCGCAAAGGTTTTTTGACCATCAGCAAGCCGGCCACCACCACGCCCAAGGCCGCCGCCAAGGCCGCATCTTGGGTTGCCAAACCCGCCAGCACAGTGGTCAATAACAGGGCGAACTCACCGGTCATGCCCGGATCTAGGGTGGCCGATTGGCGGTAGCCCAGCGCCACCATGAGGCCCACCCCACACAACGCCACTGCAAACACCTCCAGTCCAAGCAAGAAGGTGAGCGCGCCCAACAGGGCCACCAAGGCATGGGTGCGCACACCGGCTTTTACAGCACTGGCCTGAATGCCAGGACTTGTGTGTAACCGTTCTCGCACGGTGCCAATCAACAGACCTATGCCCAAGGCGGTGAGCAGGCCTTGCCAGGGCTCATTGCATGGCATGGTGGGGCGCGTAACGGGTCTGTGGCATGCAGACCATTATGGGTTAGCCCCGTTCGTACCAACCTTTGCTGCGGTTGACCACGGCCACGACCAGCAGCATCACCGGCACTTCTATCAAAACCCCCACCACCGTGGCGAGTGCGGCACCGGAGTGAAAGCCAAACAAGCTGATGGCTGCGGCCACCGCCAACTCGAAAAAGTTAGAGGCACCAATCAGGGCCGATGGGCAGGCGATGTTGTGCTTCTCGCCCAAGGCACGGTTCAAGCCATAGGCCAGGGCCGAGTTGAAGATCACCTGAATCAAGATCGGCACTGCCAGCAAGGCAATCACCAAGGGCTGGGCCAAGATGGCCTCGCCTTGAAAGGCAAACAGCAGCACCAAGGTGGCCAACAAAGCGCTGATCGACCAAGGGCCAATGCGAGCCACCGCGTGGTCAAAGTGCTCTTTGCCGCGCATCAACAAGGCTTTGCGCCACCACTGTGCCAGCACCACGGGGATCACAATGTACAGCACCACCGACGTCAGCAGGGTATCCCACGGGACGGTGATGGCCGATAAACCCAACAAAAAGGCCACCAGCGGCGCAAATGCCACCACCATGATGCTGTCGTTCAATGCCACTTGCGACAAGGTGAACAAGGGGTCGCCCTGCGTCAACCGGCTCCAGACAAACACCATTGCCGTGCAGGGTGCTGCCGCCAACAAAATCAAACCCGCGATGTAGCTGTCGAGTTGGTCGGCGGGCAACCACGGGGCAAATAAAGTGCGGATGAACAACCAAGCCAAAAATGCCATCGAGAAGGGTTTGACCAACCAGTTGACAAACAGCGTGACCCCAATGCCTTTGATGTGCTGGCGCACTTGGCCCAGGGCCGAGAAGTCCACCTTCATCAACATCGGAATGATCATCACCCAAATCAGCAGGCCCACAGGCAAGTTGACTTGGGCCACTTCCAAATGGCCAATGGCTTGAAATACCTCTGGCAACCATTGCCCCAAGGCAATGCCCACCACGATGCACAAAAACACCCAGACGGTGAGGAAGCGCTCAAAAATATTCATACCGAGCCCAAAGCGCGGGCGCTGGTTTCCAGCACTGCGTGTGCCAGTTTGTCCGCGGGAAGGTTGATCAACAGACTCAGTCGGCGTTGGATCGCATGCAGCGTCTGGCGAAAGGCTTCGAGTTTCTCTTCATCGCTCTTGTCGCCTTCAGACGGGTCAGGGTAGCCCCAGTGCGCGGTGGCGGGGTGACCCGGCCACACAGGGCACACCTCGCCCGCGGCGTTGTCGCAGACGGTGATGATCAAGTCCATGTGTGGCGCCTCTGCGCCAGCGAACACGTCCCATGATTTGCTGTGCAAGCCCTCGGTGTCCACCCCCGCATGCGCGAGCACGTGCAGCCCCAGCGGGTGCGGTTGCTGGTTTTCACGAGGGCTGGAGCCTGCCGAAAAGGCCTTGAAGCGCCCCTGTCCCATGTGGTTGAGCAAAGCTTCGGCCAAGATGCTGCGGGCCGAGTTGTGGGTGCACAAAAACAAAACGTTCAAAACTTGGGCGTTGGTGGTCATGGAGACTTTCTGAAAAATTAAACCTGACAGTGGGCCAAGGGTGAACTCACACAGGCTTGACCTTGGCAGCAGTTCTGCGTCAGATAAGACAGCACGGCGTTCATGTGTTCAAACTCGGCGCGGTAAATCAAATGGCGGCCCATCCTTTGCTGGCTCACCAAGTTGGCTTGCATCAACTCTTTGAGGTGAAACGACAAGGTGTTGGCGGCTACACCCAGGCGCTCAGACATCAGGCCAGGCGTGAGCCCTTCGGTGCCTGCCACCACCAGGGCTCGAAAAATTTCAAGCCGTGAAGCTTGGGCCAACGCAGCCAGTGCATCAATGACGTCCGAGGATTTCATATTTCGATGATAGTTGAAGTATTTGACGCATTTGTGACGGTGCTCACGTCAGACGGTGGCCGTCACTCGTCAAAGTCCCACATTTGATGCAGGTCCAAGCGCACACTGGCCAGCAGTTCAACGACTTCCAGGCCCATCAAATCGGCGGCAAGTCGGTGGTCATGGGCCAGGCGGGCGATGGTGAGCACCTCCGACATGCTGTGCTCGCCCAGCGTGAAGGCGGTACGCGATTTGTCTGCCGCCAAGGTTTGCGCCTGTGCGGCCAATTGCCATTGCGCCGCAGCCAAGCGTTTGTGGTCGTATTGGGCCAAGGTGGCGTCAAAGGCCGCGCTCAAATGGCGTTGCATCGCTGCCACTTTGTCCTCGGCCGCTTGGGCCTCAGCCAACGCGGCAAGGCCTTGGTAGCGGCGTGCGTCGCCAGCCAAGGCAATGGCCACGCTCACCCCCGTGACCTGCTCGGCGCCAGCGCGGTCACGCGCACTGAAGATGCCCACCGTGGGGTCGGGCCAACGGTCGCGGTCGATGCGTTGGGCCTGCAAATGCAAGCGTTGCGCATCGATGCGCAGCATGTTGAGCTCGTGGTTGGTTTGCAAAAATGCCGCTTGAAGCTCGGTGGGGTTGTCTAGCGCTGCAGGCATGTCGGCAACCATTCTTCGCTGCGCGTCTGCCACCACAGGCAAGGGCAGGCTGGGGTAGCGGCGTTGCAGTGCTGCCGCAGCGCTGTTCACGTCGGCTTGGCTGACGTGCCAAGCGGCTTGGGTGCGTTGCAACTCGGCGAGCGCGAGTTGTGCATCGAGTTGAGAAATTTCGCCGTGCTTCAAACGCACGTTGGCCAAGCGGTGCACGGCTTGCGCCAACCCCAAGGTCTGGTGGGCATGGGCGTGCGTGGCCGCCGCGCGCAGGTAAGCAAACCAGTGTTTGAGCAACTCTCGGCTGGCTTCGTGCACCGCGTCGGCGTATTCAATGTCGGCCAAGGCTTGGGTCTGTTGCGCCAACTCGGCGTCGATGCCGCGTTTGCCCCACAAGCGCACCGGACGCTCCAGGCTGATGCTGGACTCGCCGTAGTGCTCGCCCGTGGCGTTGAGGCTGCGCCGCTGCTGCAAAGCGCGCAGGCTGAACTCAGCACTGCCTGCGTCAATGGCTTGCGCGCGCAAACCCAGCGCTTGCTTGCGGGCACGCGCTTGTTGCAACAGCGGTGATTGGAGGAGTGCGTCTTTTGCCACCGCTTCGGCAGGCAAATACGCAGCCAACTCGGGGCTGGCATGCAAGGCTGTGCACAGCAGCCAGGTGAACCAAAACACATGTTTCATGGCTGTCTCCTTGTCGGCGCAATCGACGGCGACGTGGCGCCCCCCTTCAGCTCACGCCAGGCTTCGCCCAAGCTGTTGGCTGCGCCCAAGCGTTCAAAGATTTTGGGCAACAGCAGGAGTGTGAGCACGGTGGAGGTCAACAAGCCGCCGGTCACCACCACCGCCAAGGGCCGTTGAATTTCAGAACCAGGCCCAGTGGCAAACAACAGCGGAATCATCCCCAGAGCGGTGATCACGGCCGTCATCAACACCGGGCGCAAGCGCCGTTCAGAGCCCAAACGCACCACGGTGGCCAGGTCTTCGCCTTCCAACAAACGCTCGTTGAAGTGCGTCACCATCACCACGCCGTTGAGCACCGCAATGCCCAGCAAGGCAATGAAGCCCACCGAGGCGGGCACCGACACATACTCGCCCGACACGGCCAGTGCCACCACCCCACCCACCAAGGCAAACGGGATGTTTACAAAAATAATGCCTGCCTGCACCACCGACCCAAAGGTGACCACCAAGATGGCAAATATCAGCACCAGTGCAGCGGGTATCACCAAGGCCAAGCGTGCCGCAGCGCGTTGCTGGTTTTCAAACTGACCGCCCCACACCACACGCAAGTTTTTGGGCAGGTTCAGAGCAGCCACAGCCGCTTGTGCGTCTTGCACGTAGCCGCCCAAGTCGCGCCCGTCCACCGACACCTGCACCGTGGTGAAGCGAGCGCTTTGTTCATGGTCGACCCGAATCGGGCCATCCACTACCGTGATGCTGGCCAAACTACCCGCCGTCCAGCTGCTGCCGTTGGGGGCTACCAGTCGCAGGTTCTTGAAGGCCTCTGGGCTGTGGCGCACCGCTTCGTTGCCCTTGAGGGTGAGGGGCGTGCGCACGCCGTCTTGCAGCACGTAACCCAGGGCTTCACCCTCGACCTGGTTCTTCAAGGCTTGCTGGACCGCCTCCACGCTCAGGCCGGCTTGACCTGCCAGCGTGCGGTTGACCTCGACCGACAGGTACTGCAAGCCATCGCCCTTGGGCGCAATCACTTCGCCCGCACCGGGGATGGCGCGCATGGCCTCGGCCACGCGTTGCGCGGCGTCTTGTAACTGGGTTAAGTCGGTGCCAAAAATCTTGATCGCCACATCGCCGCGCGTGCCGGTCAGCATTTCGGACACCCGCATTTCGATCGGTTGCGTGAAGCCGTACACCAGCCCCGGAAACCCTTCGAGCACCGTGCGCAATTCGGCCACGATGTCTTCTTTGTTGCCACGCCATTCGCCCTTGGGCTTGAGCACCAAAAACGTGTCAGTCTCGTACAAGCCCATGGGGTCGAGCCCCAATTCGTCCGAGCCGGTGCGTGCCACCACCGCTTTGACTTCGGGCACGCTGGCCAACATGGCTTGCTGAACCCGGGTGTCCATCTCCAGCGAGGCTTCGAGCGAGATCGAAGGCAGCTTTTGCAGCTGCACGATGATGTCGCCCTCGTCCATCGTGGGCATGAAGGTTTTGCCAATCACGGTGTACAAGCCAGCGGCCAACACCAGCGAAGCCAGCGAGGTGCCATACAGCCAAGTGGGGTAGCGCCACACGTGGTCACGCACACGCACATAGCCACGGTGAATCCACTGCATCAAGCGTGGCTCGTGCGCGCCTTGTTCTTTGAGCAACCACGATGCCAGGGCCACCACCACGGTGAAGGCCATCAGCAGCGACGCGGCCAGCGCCAAAATGATGGTCACCGCCACGGGTGAGAACAACTTGCCTTCCAGCCCTTGCAAGCTCAGCAGCGGCAAAAACACCACGCAGATGATCAACACGCCCGCCACCACCGGCTTGACCACTTGGCGCACCGCGCCCATCAGCACCTCAGAGCGCGACAAGCCGTGGTGGCCGCTGTGCGCGGCAAATGCGGTTTCGATGTTCTCCACCACCACCACCGAGGCGTCCACCAGCATGCCAAGCGCAATGGCCAGGCCACCCAGGCTCATCAGGTTGGCGGTCAGCCCAAACGCATGCATGAGCATGAAGGTGCACAGCAAGGCCAAGGGCAGCGACACCGCCACCACCAGCGCGGCACGCAAGCCCCCCAAAAACACATACAGCGTCACACACACCAACAGCGAGGCTTCCAACAAGGCCTGGGTCACCGTGCCCGCTGCACGCGACACCAACTCGCCCCGGTTGTAAAACACCTGTACCCGCAAGCCAGGCGGCAGGCGGGGTTGAATGTCGTCGAGCTTGGCGCTGACTTGTTCAACCAGGTCGCGCGCGTTCACGCCACGCATGCCCAGCACCAGACCTTGCACCGCCTCGCCTTGGCCGTTCTCTGTCACTGCGCCATAGCGTGTGAGGGCACCTAAGCGCACCGTGGCCACGTCGTCCACATACACCTTGAGGTTGGAGTTGGCGGTGGCCAAACGCACGGTGCGCAAGTCCTCGAGCGAGCGCACCGCACCGACCACCCGCACCACCAGCGACTCGTCGCCCAGCGTCAAGCGGCCAGCGCCGTCGTTGCTGTTGTTGGCCAGCAGGGCTTGGCGCAAATCACCCATGCTCACACCCAAGGCGGCCATGCGCTCTGGGTTGGGCACCACCTCCAGGGTTTGCACTTCGCCGCCCAGCGAGTTCACTTCGGCCACGCCGGTGACGGTGCGCAGCTCGGGGCGAATCACCCAGTCCAGCACGCGGCGTTTCTCGGCCAGGCTGAAGCCGTCACCTTCAAGCGTGAACATGAACATCTCGCTCAAGGGGGTGGTGATGGGGGCCAAGCCGCCGCTCACGCTGGCAGGCAAGTCGCGCATCACGTTGTTGAGGCGTTCAGACACTTGCTGGCGCGCCCAGTAAATGTCGATGCCTTCGTCAAAGTCGATCGTGATGTCGGCAATGCCGTACTTCGAGACCGAACGCACCACCCGTTTGTTGGGAATGCTCAGCAGCTCTTGCTCCACGGGTTTGACCACGCGTTGCTCAATTTCTTCCGGCGTCATGCCCGGAATTTTCAAAATCAACTTGGCCTGGGTGGGCGAAATGTCTGGAAAGGCATCAATGGGCAAGGTCAGCCACGCTTGCAAGCCGCCCAGCAGCAAGGCCACCCCCAAGCCCAGCGTGAGGTTGCGGTAACGCAGGCTCAGGCGAATCAAGTGTTCAAACATCACTCGTCCTTTTGCAGCAAGGCGCGCAGCGCGGCAATGCCGCTGATGGCCACCTGAGCGTGGGCGGGCCAGTTGGCTTCGACCAAGGCCAGGTCATCGTTGGACGACAGAACGCGCACGGGTTGCGCGGTAAAGCCAGTGCTTTGGCGCACAAACACCAGCGACTGGTTGTTCCAAGGCGTCAATGCCCGCGCAGGCACCAGCCAGCGCGTGGCGCTTGTCGCTGTGGAGGCTTTGGCTTGCAGGGTGATGGCCACCACCTCGCCGACTTGCAAGCGCCCAGGGTGGGTGACCACCGCCCGAGCCCTGGCCAGTTGGCTGGCGTCCACCGCGCGGCTCACGCCCACGATCTTGGCTTGTGCTTCCCGGCTGGGCACAGCCACCGCATCGCCCACTTGCAGTTGCGCGGCTTTGTCGCTGGCGAGTTGGATGTCGAGTTGCAAGCTGCTGTCGTCGGCCAGTTTGAACAGCACCGCACCGGGCTCTACCCGTTGGCCCACGGCGGCAAAGGCTTGGGTCACCACGCCTGCAATAGGCGCGGTCAAGGTGCCGCTGGCATAGCCCATGGTCGCTTTGTCATGGTCTGCGTTGGCGCCGATGCCTGCGGCGTGCAGCTCGGCCTCGCGGGCTTGTACCAGCGCTTGTGCGGCCTCTTGCTTGTTGCGCGTGATCTGCACCCGCACGGCAGGGATGATGCCCTCGTCCAGCATAGCTTGGTCGCGTTGCAGCGCGCTGTTGGCGTTCTTCAATTCCAGCTGCGCCTCTTGCCATTGACGGCGTGCTTCACCTAGCATCGGGCTGGTGAACTGCGCCAGAGGCGCCCCGGCCTTGACCCGGTCGCCCACCCCGACCCACAAGCGCGACAACTGGCCAGGGTAGGGGGCTGACACTGTGACGTCTTTGCCGGGCAGCGTGTTCACCAGGGCACTGGCCAGCAACTGCGCGGTGTTGGCCGCACCGGGGGTGGCCACTTGCACGCCCAGCGCCGCTTGCTGCTTGGCGTCGAGCGCCAGCAGCTTCGGCTGCGTGGTTGGGGTTTGAGCGTGGCTCAGGCCCACGCCCAGTGCGCAGCACAACGTCAGACCCGAAAGAACCTTTGAACCGATTGAATTGGACATGCCCAACTCCTTCCAAACAAACCATGAATCAAACAAAGTCGCAGTCTGCGACGGCCTCGCGCATCGTCATGGGGTCATCAGACCACACCGATGTGACGCGGGCGTTCAAGCGTGGCGGTGCAAAAGTGGGGGGGCCAGTGCCGGTGGCGGCAGGCCTGCGCTGTAGGGCGCAGATGGCGTGTGTGGCGCAAGCTGCCAGGCGTTGACCAGCCCGGGGGCTTGGGCCGCTGGGGTTGCGTGCACAGGGGGATTGGGGGCGCTGCTGAGGTGGTCGTGGCCAAGGTCGCTGACTTCGCGGGTGTAGGAGGTGGCCACACCCAGCGCGGGTGACTCGGGCGTGTCGGCCTGGCGGAGTTCCATGCTGTGGCCCAGAGGCGGCAAGTGCGACACCGCCTGGCTGACCTCGTCCATGTGAAAGCCTGTGCGACTGCTGCTGCCGTAATGCGCATGCAAAAACGGCCCGAGTGCCAGCAACACCCAAAGGGTGTGCAGCAGCGCGAGCCGACAGCGGTGGAGCAGGGTGGGGGAGGTCACATCTGCATTCTAGGTTTGTTCGGTTGCCTGCCTTGATCCTTAAACAGCGGCCATCACCAAATCGTCAACGCTTGACTTTGCAGGGCGCACGCTGATCTCTACGTCATAGCCGAGTCGTGTCAGGCAGTCCATGAGTTTGCGTTCGGAGAGGTTGCTGAAATCGCCGCGCATCATGTCGGAGACTTTCGGTTGAGTGATGCCCATGCGCTTGGCAGCTTCTTGCTGGGTCAACGCTTGTTCACGCATGGCTTTCTTGATTTGAATGACCAAGCCAGTTTTTATTTTCAGTTTTTCTGCGTCGGCCACACCAAGGTCTGCAAACACGTTGCCAGAGCTTTCTTGGACTTCTACCCCGTGGATGTGTCGCGTTTTCATGTGTTGATTTCCTTTGTCCATGCCTCAGCGATTTTGAGTCGTGCGTGAATGATGTCCATGTCTTCTTTCGGGGTGGCAATGCCACGTTTGCTTTTTTTCTGAAAGCAATGAAGTACAAACACAGCCTCAACAAATTTCACGGTGTAGACCGCGCGGTAAGTACCGCCTGCGTCATCTTCAACCACCTCCAACACACCGATACCGCCAAAACCTTTGAGCACTTTGGCGGCATCGTGTCTGTCGCCAGATTGCGCCAAAGACAATGCAAAGCCGAAAAAGCGCCGGACATCAACCGGCAGCGCCATCAAGTCTTTGTGGCTGCTGCCTATCCAACGAAGTGGCTTTTCTTAGCAGGGCATGTCGTGAAACATACCTGAAAAGGTATAAGCATGCCTTGTCGTGCTGCTCAGTCGGCTTTCGCCCCAGAGCTTTTGACCACCGCGGCCCACTTGGGCACTTCGGCGCGCAAGAAGCTGCCAAATTCAGCGGCGCTGTTGCGGCTGCTGGACATGCCCAGCTGGGCAAATTTGTCCACCACGTCTTGCGACTCCATGGCGCGGTTGAGGGCCGCGTTAAGTTTGTCGACCACGGCTTGGGGTGTGCCCGCGGGCAAGAAGAAACCAAACCAGGTGTAGTCGTCAAACTCTTTGTAACCAAACTCGGTGATCGAGGGCACTTCGGGCAACAACGGCGAGCGGCTGGCACTGGTCACAGCCAAAGCGCGCAGCTTGCCCGCCTTGATCATGGGCACCGCAGGTGGCATGGAGGTACTGGCCATGGGCGTGTGGCCTGCCACCACGGCGTTGATGGCCGCCGCAGGTTGGTAGGGCACGTGGGTGATGTCGATCTTTGCGGCAGTTTTCAAACGCTCCATCGACAAATGGGTGGTGGTGCCAATGCCCGATGAGGCGTAGCTCATCGGGTGCTTCTTCGCCTCATCCACCAACTCGGGCAATGTCTTGGCCGACACGCTGGGGTTGACGGTGAAGATGTTGGGGGTTTTGGGGCCCAAGGCCAGCGGCGCAAAGTCTTTCAGTGCGTCGTAGCCCGCGTCGGCATACAGCGAGGGGTTGACCGCAAAGGCCACGCTGTGTACCAGCACGGTGTAGCCATCGGGTGCCGCGCGTTTGACTTGGCCTGTGGCAATGTTGCCACCCGCGCCGCCTTTGTTTTCCACGATGAAGTTGCCGCCCGTGATCTCGGACAGCTTTTGCGTGAGCGAGCGCGCCACGATGTCGGTGGAAGCGCCCGGCGCAAACGCCACCAGCAAGGTCACAGGCTTGGCCTTGGGCCATTCGGCCTGGGCCGACGCGTGAAGGCTGAACAAGCTGCACACAGCCCCCAAGCCGATGCTCGTCCAGGTGGTGGTGCGTGCCAGCGTGTGCAAGCGGTGCGTGAGTTGGGTCATGTCTGTCTCCTGTTTGTGTTTCGGTGAAAGCGCGTCGCGTGTCAGCTGGCTTTGACCAGGCAGAAGTCGAAGTTGACTTCCAAGAACGGCGTGTCGATGCCAAAGCGCTCGGCCACGGCTTTGTCGTGGGAGGGCACAAAAGGCACCACCAAGCCGGGGCGCACGCCAAACACGGTGTCGTTGTCGATGTAGTCCGAGCCCTCGGGGAACAACTCGGTCACCAAGCCCACATAGCCCGGTGCGCTGACGATGACGTGGTAATGCGCAGGACGCCAAATGCCACGGTTGCTGGCGTGCAGCAGCGCACCCACAGGGCCGTCGGTGGGCACGGTGTAGGGGTGAGGACGAATGGTCAGCAGGTTGAAGCTGCCGTCGGCCTCGCACTTGATTTTGCAGCGCAGGTTGTGCGGGTCTTGCTCAGGGTCTTGCGCGGGGTACAGGCCGTTGTCGGCGTTTTGCCAAAAGTCAATTTCCGCGTGGGGAATGGGTTGGCCGTCCACGCCCACCACACGGCCTTTGAACCAGGTGCGCTCGCCGGGTTGGCCGTCTGTCAAGTCGCTGCCATTGGGCTTGATTTTGGAGTCGTGGTTGTGGAAAGGGCCCAACACGCTGCTGGGGGTGCCGCCCACGGGCTGCGACACCACGTCGACCATGGATGAGATGCCCATGATGTCGGAGATGAGGCTGAACTCGTTGCGTTCGCCATCGGTGATGGCGGCGCTAGCCGTCAAAAACTCCAGGCCTTGCAACCACTCGGCTTTGGTCAGATGGGACTCTTGCACAAAGGCATGCAGGTGCTTGACCAACAAAGCCATGACTTCGCCCAAGCGGGGATTGCTGGCGGGTGCAAAGCTGCGCATGGCGGCTTCGGTGACCGAGAGGGAGAGCTTGTCGTGGGTGGCGTCTGTCGTCATGAAAGGTCCTGAAAGAAAGGCTGAAAGCAGGTGGAAAGAAGACTGGAATCCGAAGATTGGTTTTATCGATAATATTCGAAATCGACCTTATTTGTCGATAAAAACCTGTTGTGCTGGCGGCGTTCACAGGCGTCACGTGTGGCACATCGCAGCCTTCTTGGCATGCCACTTTGAGGCACACTCTTGGCCCTATGCCACATGACACATTTGCCCCATCCACAGGCCCGCTCAACGGGCTGCGCGTGATTGAACTTGGTCAGTTGATCGCGGGCCCGTTCGCCGCCAAAACCTTGGCCGATTTCGGCGCCGAGGTGATCAAAATCGAAACCCCCGGCAGCGGTGACCCTTTGCGCAAATGGCGTTTGCTCAAAGACGGCACCTCGGTGTGGTGGCAGGTGCAGTCACGCAACAAGCGCTCGGTGGCGCTGGATTTGAAACAGTCCCAAGCCCAAGACATCGTGCGCCAGTTGGTGCGCGACGCCGATGTGCTGATTGAAAACTTCCGCCCCGGTGCCATGGAAGGCTGGGGCCTTGGGCCTGATGATTTGCACGCCATCAACCCGCGTTTGATCATGCTGCGCATCAGCGGCTATGGCCAGACCGGGCCTTACCGAGACAAGCCCGGTTTTGGCGTGGTGGCCGAAGCCATGAGCGGTTTGCGCCACCTCACGGCCGAGCCCGGACGCGTGCCAGTGCGTGTGGGCATCAGCCTGGGTGACACCCTGGCCTCGCTGCACGGCGTGATCGGCATCTTGATGGCGCTGCATGAGCGCCAACGCAGCGGCCAGGGCCAGGTGATTGATGTGGCCTTGTACGAAGCGGTGTTCAACTGCATGGAGAGTTTGCTGCCCGAATACAGCGCCTTTGGCGCGGTGCGTGGTCCCGCCGGCAGTGCCTTGCCCGGTATCGCGCCGACCAATGCCTACCGCTGCCGCGATGGCGCCTACGCGCTGATTGCAGGCAACGGCGACAGCATTTACAAACGCCTGATGCATGCCGTGGGCCGAGACGATCTGGGGCAAGACCCTGCGCTGGCTGACAACGCGGGCCGCGTCAAACGCGTGGACGAGATCGACGCGGCGTTGGGGGCCTGGGCGGCAGAGCGCACAGTGGACGAGGTGCTGGCGGTGTTGGACGCCGCCTCGGTGCCCGCTGGGCGCATTTACACCGTGGCCGACATTGCCGCCGATCCGCACTACCAAGCGCGCGGCATGATTGAACAGGTGCAGATGAGCGACGGCACCTCCATGGCCGTGCCGGGCATCGTGCCCAAGCTGTCGCGCACCCCGGGCGGCCACCGCCGCAATGCGCCTGCGCTGGGCCAAGACACCGATGCGGTGCTCAGCAACATGGGCCTCACCCCCGAACAAATTCAAACCCTCAAAGACCAAGGCATCGTCGCATGACACGTATTTATTTCAACGAAGTGGTGACCCGTGACGGTTTTCAGATCGAGCCCGAGTTCATCGCCACCGATGCCAAAGTGGCGTTGATCGACGCGCTGAGTTTGTGCGGTTACGCCAAGATCGAAGCCACCTCGTTTGTCTCGCCCAAAGCCATTCCCATGCTGCGCGACGCCGAAGAGGTGATGGGCCGCATCACCCGCGCACCGGGGGTGGAATACACCGTGCTGGTGCCCAACCTGCGGGGGGCAGAGCGGGCTTTGGAATCCAAAGCCGATGAGCTGAACTTGGTGATGTCCACGTCGGAGACCCACAACCGTGCCAACTTGCGCATGGGCCGCGAGCAAAGCTTTGCCGCGCTCGAAGAGGTGGTGCGTCATGTGGACGGGCGCACGCCCATCAACGTGTCGCTCTCTACCGCTTTTGGCTGCCCCATGGAAGGCGATGTGCCCGAGGCCGAGGTGGTGCAATTCGCTGAGCGCTTTGCGGGCTTGGGTGTGCGCGGCTTGACCATCTGCGACACCACCGGCATGGCGCACCCAGGCCAAGTGGCCCACATGGTGGAGACCTTGCAGCAACGCGTGCGCGGCGTGCAATTGACCTTGCATTTCCACAACACGCGCGGCATGGGCCTGGCCAATGTGCTGGCTGCCGTGCAGGGCGGCATTGTGCGATTTGATGGCTCACTCGGTGGCTTGGGCGGTTGCCCCTATGCGCCAGGCGCGAGTGGCAACATTTGCAGCGAAGACGCGGTGCACATGTTGCACGCCATGGGCTACGACACGGGCATGGACTTGCCACGTTTGCTCTCTGTGGCACGTGGTCTGCCCTACATCGTGGACCACGAGGTACCGGGCCAAGTGGCCAAGGCGGGTTTGATCACCGACTTGCACCCAGCGCCTGAGCAGGCCTGAGCAGGTCTGCCCTGCTGTCAGGCTTGCAGGCCTGGCCCTTGTTACACCAGCACC
Source organism: uncultured Burkholderiales bacterium (assembly GCA_903892175.1). GTDB lineage: Bacteria > Pseudomonadota > Gammaproteobacteria > Burkholderiales > Burkholderiaceae_C > Limnohabitans. The sequence goes on from CAITHK010000065.1 coordinate 29,211, forward strand.
TTGAGGGCACGTTCAAGGAAAAGTTCAGGCGGCTTTGACCTCGTTCAACAGATCTGGATGCCGCTCCAAAACTTTCAAAAGTTTGACCAATGCCACAGGCGGCTTGGTCTTGCCGTTCTCATACCGGGAGAACGCATTCACGCCTCCACCAAAAATCTCTGAGGCTTGGCGCTGATCTAGATCGAGTTTTTTTCTTACCCGAGCGATGTAGCTCGGGTCAACGAAGCTTGCGTTGACTTGTTTCTGAAAGGCACCCAGCAATTCGCTGTATCGGTCCCCGTGTTCACGGTTGAGAACGCCTTCATCGCAAGCAGGGCAGAAGTCACCCGTCACGGCTGGAATGGTGGTACTTTTGCCCTTGTAGACATAGGGCACATCACGTGTATCTTGGATCAGTTTGGCTGCTCCGCAGCTTGGACATTTCATGGTTACAACTCCTTGAGGGAAACAATCAAAACATCATCAATGACCGTCAGCTTGATGTACGCCTGATCGCCGCTGATAGTTTTGGTGTGATAAACATCTTGCCAAATACGGTGATCTGCATGCGTGGTCATGCTTTTGTAGAAATCGGCAATGGTCAGGGTCATGATCAGGGCGCACATGCCAGACAGATCGTTGATGCCAAGCTCGCGAGCCCCCGCGAAAGCACTGGCAGTCGCCCTGACTTGGCCGCTGTTGATCAGCGCCTGAACCAGCGACAACTTGCGGTGGGGTCGATTTTCCTCCACACCAAATTATTACCTAGTTGGTTTATTTTGCAAGTAGGTTAATGGCGGTTTTGCGCATTTGAGCTTCTAAATTCAGCCGCCAGTGCAGAGCGCCTTATGGTTCAAGCTCAAGACTGCACCGCAATGCCTGGCCCTTGGTACACCAGCACCTTGAGCGCACGTTCGGGTGACACATCGGCAAACACGGCAGGGTTGGCCACGCGCTGTTTGAACACCAACTCGGGGGCGAGAGCTTGCATCTGTTCTTGCAAGAAGTTGACGCCTAACTCGGGAGCATTGAGGCACAGCAAGGCATACCCATTCGGCGCCAGCAGATCGGGCAGGCGGCGCATCAACTTGGCATAGTCTTGGGTGGCCACGAAGCTGCCTTTTTGGTAGCTGGGCGGGTCGACGATGATCAAGTCATAGGGCCCGCTGCGCGTGATCTTGCCCCAGGTTTTGAAGATGTCATGCACCAAGAAGCTGGCACCCGCCATCACGCCATTGAGCTGGTGGTTTTGCTGGCCAATGGTCATCGCACCCTGGCTCATGTCCACGTTCACCACATGCCTTGCCCCCGCCTGCATGGCCACCACCGAAAACGCGCAGGTGTAGGCAAACAGGTTGAGCACTTTCAGGCGTGCGCGCGCTTGCACATGAGCGCTTACCCAACGACGGCCCTCGGCCATGTCAAGGAACAAGCCATGGTTTTGTCCCTTCAACACATGCATCCGATAGCGGGCACCGTCTTCGTTCACCACGTGCGGTTCGGGCACCTGGCCTGTCATGAGCCGAGTTTCGGTTTGGCTGGCGTGGCGGCACTGGAACACCCAGTTCAGCGGCTGATCGGGTGCCAACTGCTGCCAGCGCGCCGACAGGGCTTGGTGCAAAGTGGCGAGCTCATCCTCAGACACGGGTTGAAAACTGGTCAACACCCACACCGGAGGAAAGGCATCGAGTGCCCACTGTTCGCAGCCGGGGTACAGACCGCCACGGCCATGGAAGATGCGTTGGGCATCGTGGGGCTGAGGCATCGTGGCGATGGCGTGGAGCAGGGCTTGCATGGGTGACAGCGTTCAAAGAAGTGGGAGAGTGGGGTGTGGCAGGATGCGGCAAGTCTGGGGTCGCGCAGCGCGACGAAGAGGGCATTGTCGGTGTTTGAAACACGCAAGGAGATCGTATGAAAAGCAACACCTGGGTCATGGCCGCCGCGGCTGTGTGTTTGAGCAGTTCGCTGTGTCTGGCGCAAAGTGCTGCCCCGCCTGCGCTGCCCACCTACGCACAGTCAGAACCGCTCGGTGCCGCGATGGAAGGCTGGGCCTATCCGTTTCCTGTGCACAGCTTGCAGTTTGAAATGCAAGGCCAACTGGTGCGCATGATGTACATGGACGTGGTGCCCACGGGCACGCCCAATGGCCGCACCGTGCTCTTGATACATGGCAAAAACTTTGGCTCCGATTACTGGGCGGGCACCTTGCGCACCCTCAGCGCACAAGGCTATCGGGTGATTGCGCCCGATCAAATTGGGTTTGGCAAATCGTCCAAGCCCGAGATCCGCTACAACTTTGCCGATCTGGCACGCAACACCGACCGTTTGTTGACCCACCTAGGCCTCAACCGTGTGGCGGTGGTGGCCAACAGCATGGGCGGTATGTTGGGTGTGCACTTTGCACGGATGTATCCGCAACGCGTGAGTGCGCTGGTGTTGGAAAACCCGCTGGGGCTGGAAGACTACACCCTGCACATCCCGCCCCAAGCCACCGACAACCTGGTCAAGCTGGAGATGGCGCAAACGCCCGCCACCTACCGCAACTTTGTGCGCAGCTACTTCCCGGTCTGGCAGCCTGAGTTTGAGCGTTTTGTCGAGCAATTCGCCCGTGTGCAACTGAGTGCCGAATACCCGCGTTTTGCCAAAGTGTCGGCGCTGACCTATCAGATGATTTACGACGCGCCCATCACCGCAGAGTTACCCCGTCTGAGTATGCCCACCTTGCTGGCCATTGGGCAGTTGGACCGCACCGTGTTTGGCCGCCGCTTCGCGCCGCCTGAGGTGGTGCGCCCTTTGGGCAACTTTGCGCAATTGGGCAAGACGACCCAAGCCCTGATTCCGGGAGCCAAGTTGGTGGAGTTTGAGGGCGTGGGCCACGTGCCACACCTGGAGGTGCCGGAGCGTTTTCATGCCGCTTTGCTACAGTTTTTGCAGGAGCAGCACTGACAATCAGGTGTTTCAATCAAGCACTCAAATTGACTTGTTGTATGAACTGGAGTGCTTGTGCAGTTGCGCCCCTTTGAACATTTCTCACGTGTAGCTGCGCAGTCGGTGCACACGGTATTCACCGACATCGACGACACCCTTAGCCTGCAAGGTCGCTTGCCTGCGGCGGCGTATGGCGCGTTGGAGCGCTTGCAAGAAGCAGGCATGCGGGTGATACCTGTCACGGGCAGGCCCGCAGGTTGGTGTGACCACATCGCCCGCTTTTGGCCGGTGGATGGGGTGATTGGTGAGAACGGGGCGTTCTACATGTGGCACGACGCGCAAGCGCACGTCTTGCGCAGCCGTCATTGGCTTGCGCCAGACCAGCAAGTACTCGCACGTCAGAGCTTGGCCGAGGTGCAAGCGCGCATCTTGGTGGAGGTGCCGGGTTGTGCCGTGGCCTCAGATCAGTTTTGTCGCCTCTATGACTTGGCGATTGATTTTTGTGAAGACGTGCCTGCCTTGCCCGCCACCGCCGTTGACCGCATTGCCGCTTTGATGCAAGAAGCGGGCATGACGGCCAAGGTCAGCTCCATCCATGTGAATGGTTGGTTTGGCGACTGGGACAAACTCGCCATGGCGCGCCTGATGCTGGCCGAGCGCTATGGCTTGAATTTCGACCAAGAGACGGATCGTTTGGTGTTTGTTGGTGACTCGCCCAACGATGCGCCCATGTTTGAAGCCTTCCCCAACGCCGTGGGTGTGGCCAATGTGCGTGACTGTTTGGCGCGTTTGACCCATCGGCCCGCGTGGATCACCCAAGCGCCGGGTGGTTTGGGTTTTGTCGAGTTTGCCGATCACTTGCTGGCGCTGCGGAACGCTTGACTTCAGTTCGGCTGCCTCGTCGTCGTGGATGTATCGCCTGATGGTTGCGTGCACAACCGTTCACGTTTTTACCTAGTTGCGGGCGCAACCATCCTGGCTAAGATGATGACTGATGCGTGGCTCAGACAATCCCTCAGGAGAAGTGCATGGTTGCAAAAGCTTCAAGCTTCAATCCAGAGATGCCGATCCAGCTCGACCGTTCATTCACCTACCGCTTGCATTTGCTGGCCAAGGTGTCTGACCATGAAAGTCACAAGTCTTATCTGGATGAGGTTGGCCTGTCTCTGAGCGAAGCACGCTGCTTGGCCACTGTGGGCACGTTTGAGCCCATGTCGGTGATGGACTTGGCGGACAAGGGCAACTTGAACAAGGGCCAAGCCAGCCGCGCCGCACAAATTTTGGTGGACAAGGGGCTGATCCGTAAAAAGGAACACCCCTCTGACGGGCGTGGTGTGACCTTGGGTTTAACCGCCGCAGGCAAAAAGCTGTGGGACAAAACCATGGCCTTGATCGATGCACGCAACCGACACATCGTGTCTTGCTTGAACAAAGACGAGCAGGCCATTTTGAGCCGTTTGCTCGACCGCTTGCTGCAACACAACATCGGCGAATGATGACGCCACAGAGGATTTAGAAGAATGCACACCCCCACCACCGAAGCACGCCCTTCGATTTATTACCGCTACCAAGTGCACCCGTCCTGGCTGGCATCGCAACATGCCAAACAAGAACGCAAGCAAGTGGTGATCGCAGGGGCTGGTCCTGCAGGCTTGGTGACGGCTTTGGAGTTGGCACGTTATGGCGTTCCCTGCGTGGTGTTGAACTCGGAGTTGCAGGTCTCTCAAGGCAGCCGCGCCATCGTGTTCACGCGCCGTTCGATGGAGATCTTGCAGCAAGTGGGCGTGGCCCAGCGCATGACAGACAACGGCTTGCCTTGGCGCTTTGGCAATTCGTTCTACCGCAACCAACAGGTGTTTCGGTTGGAGGCGCCGCATGACCCGAATGACCGCTTCTTTCCGATGCTCAATATCCAGCAGCAATACTTGGAGGAATACCTACTCGATGCGTGCAAGGCCCATGCGCTGATTGACTTGCGCTGGGGCAACAAGGTCACGAAAGTGGCCCAGATGACGGATCTTGCCCAAGTGGAGGTGGACACCCCTGAGGGCACTTACACCTTAGAGACCGAGTGGTTGGTGGCGGCTGACGGCGGACGTTCGGCCATTCGTAGTGCAATGAACTTGCAGATGGAAGGCACGTCTTACGAAGGCTTTTTTGTGATTGCTGACATCAAGATCGACCTGCCACTGCCCACTGAACGCTTGGCTTACTTTGACCCCGACTGGAACCGCGGCAACACGATTTTGATGCACCGCGAACCGCTCGGCATTTGGCGCGTGGATTACCAGTTGCCTGAAGGCGAAACCCCCGAAGAGGCCCTCAGACCCGAGTCGATGAAGGCGCGCATCGACGCACAGTTGGCCATGATTGGCCATGGCGGCAAGCCTTGGAAGATGGATTGGTCGTCGGTGTATTCCGCCCGCACCATGACACTGCCCAATTTTGTACATGGGCGCGTGGTTTTCACGGGAGATGCGGCGCACCTGTTGCCGATTTTTGGGGTGCGTGGTGCCAACACCGCATTTCAAGATGCGCAGTCGCTGGGTTGGCAATTGGCTTTTGTGGTCAAGGGCTTGGCGGGCCCGGCCTTGTTGGCCAACCACAGCGCAGAGCGTGTGGGGGCAGCGCGCGAAATCATTGAAGAGTCGGGCAAGAGCACGCGCTTCATGGCGCCGCCAGCAGGTGGTTTTCAGTTGCTGCGTGATGCGGTACTGTCGCTGTCACTGACGCAAGACTTTGTGCGCCCGCTCTACCACTGGCGCACATCACGTCCGCACGAATACACCCACTCCATGCTCAACAGTCGGGGCGACGACAACGCCTTATTCACCTGCGGTCCGGCCCACGGTGCTCCGCCACAAAACATTCGTTTGGGGCCGGATGACTTTTTGTTGGATCACTTAGGCGGTGGTTTTGACTTGTTGTATTTCACCGAGGCACACGCGGTGCCTGAAGCACTGCAAGCCGTGGTCACAGCGGTGCGAGCCAAGGGTGTGCCGATTCGCGTCACAGCGGTGGGTGCCGCGCAAGCCGTGGCGGGTGCCGATGCCACCTTGGCTGATGCCTCGGGGGATGTGCGCCAGCGCTATGGCGTGCCAGCCAGCGGCGCCGGCTATTTGCTGCGACCCGACCAACATGTCTGCGCACGCTGGTTGAGTTTGGACGCCACGCGCTTACAAGACGCCATCAACGCCGCATTGCCACTGCCAGGAGCCTCGACATGACAACCCCTCAAGCAGCACTAACCATTCCAAGTTTGGAGGTGGTGTACGACACCTTAGCCACAGCGATTGACCAAGCGGGCGCCGACAAGGCACAACTCTTTCTGGTCAAGTTGGCCTTGCTCAACGCAAATGCCTTGGGTGATCCTGAGTTGTTTGAGCGGCAGGTGAGCATTGCACTGCAAGACCTCTGACACTTTCCTTTTGCTTCACACCACGGACACCCGATATGAGCACTTTGTTGAACGAAACCCATGACCCAGCGCTGCGCAGCTGGGTGCCATCTGCCAATCTGGCGGGCTGCGATTTCCCCATCCAAAACCTGCCCTTGGCGGTGTTTCGCCGCGCCGCTTCCAACGAGGCCTTCCGCTGTGGCGTGGCCATTGGCGACCAGGTGTTGGATTTGGCAGCGCTGGCCCATGCTGGCGTCTTCAGTGGTCTGGCCGGTGCGGCCGCCCAAGCGGGTGCGCAAGACAAACTCAATGCCTTGATGGCCTTGGGGCCCGAGGTGTGGTCGTCCTTGCGCTTGGCCTTGTCGCGCGCCTTGCGTGACGGTGCGCCCGAGCAAGCACAACTGCATGCGTGTTTGGTGCCGCAGTCTGACGTGGCGTTTGATGTGCCGGCCCGCATTGGCGACTACACCGACTTCTACACCTCGGTGCACCACGCCACCAACATTGGCAAACAGTTTCGTCCCGACAACCCTTTGCTGCCCAACTACAAATGGGTGCCCATTGGCTACCACGGTCGGGCCTCGAGCATTGGCGTGTCGGGCCAATCGTTTGCGCGGCCCAAGGGGCAGCTCAAAGCGCCTGACGTCGAGGTGCCGGTGCTGGCACCGAGCAAGCGGGTAGACATGGAGTTGGAGCTGGGTATTTTTGTGGGCCAAGGCAATGCCAGCGGCGATGCGGTGCCTATGACCTTGGCCGAAGACCATGTGTTTGGCATGTGCTTGCTCAACGACTGGTCGGCACGCGACATCCAGGGCTGGGAGTACCAACCATTGGGGCCGTTTTTGTCGAAAAACTTTGCCACCACCGTCTCCCCCTGGGTGGTGACGCTGGAGGCCTTGGCACCCTACCGTGTGCCGTTTGTTCGGCCTGCCCAAGATCCACAGCCGCTGCCGTACTTAGACAGCGCCGCCAACCGCACGCACGGTGCGTTTGACATTCAGCTGCAAGTGGGCGTGTTGACGCCGAAGATGCGCCAGGCCGGACTGGACGATGCGTCGATTTGCCGCACCAGCTACCGCCACGCGTATTGGACAGTGGCGCAGATGGTGACCCACCACACCGTCAACGGCTGCAATTTGCAGCCCGGTGATTTGCTGGGCAGTGGCACCTTGTCGGGCCCCACGCTGGACCAAGCCGGTGCATTGATCGAACTCACCAACGGTGGCAAGAACCCGCTGCCCTTGCCCAATGGCGAGACCCGCGTTTTCTTGGAAGACGGCGACTCGGTGGTGCTGCGGGGCTGGTGCGAAAAGGCGGGCGCGGCGCGCATTGGCTTTGGCGCTTGCTGGGGCACCGTGCTGCCCGCCAAGGTCTGAACAACCCGCGTGGCCGCTCAGGCTGAGTTGCCCGAAGTTGCCACGGCCATGACCATGGCCATGGCCATCACCTTGGCCTTTATGCCGACGTGGTGTGTGCGAAGGCTTGGCGTATGCCGTCTGGCGAGGTGCCGGTGGCCAGCAGGAGGCTCAACAGCAGCCGGGCTTTGGAGGCACTCAAGTGACCGCAGGGGATGGCGCCTTTGGCAATCAGGTCCATCTCTGAACCGGCAAAGCCATAGGTCTGGGTGAACACGCGGCCACCGCGCACGCGTGTGCACAACACCACAGGCATCTGGTGCATCAGCTCGACCATAGCGCCCACGCTGGCAGCGGGCACATGGCCTGCACCCATGCCTTCAATCACCGCGCCGCTGTAGCCCAGGCCTTTGAGGGTGGGCAGCATGCGTGCGTCTTCACCCAGCCCCAACGAGACCTGCGCCACCGCGTGGTCGTGCGCGAGCGGGCCTTGAATAGGGGCGATGTGGCGTTGAGGTGTCATCATCAGTTCGACCCGACCTTCGGCCACAAAGCCCATGCACCCTGTACCGGGTGAGGTGAAGGCGCTGGTCAGGGCCGTGTGCGATTTTTGAACCCAGCGTGCGCTGTGAATCTCGTCGTTGAGCACCACCACCACACCCAGGCCGGACAAGCGCGCATCGGCGGCCACGATGACCGCCGACAAAATGTTGGCCGGGCCATCGGCGCCAGCGGCTTGGGGCCCCCGCATGGCACCGGTGACCACCACTGGACGCGGGCTGCGCACCAACAGGTCGAGAACAAAGGCGGTGTCTTCGATGGTGTCGGTGCCTTGCACCACCACCGCGCCTTCGATGTCTGCCTGCAAGCGTTCGTTGAGCAGCTGGGCCACCTCGGCCAAATTGCGAATGGTCAGCGAAGCACCGGGCATGCTGAATTGGGTGATGGCTTCGAGCGTGGCCACCCCAGCCAGTTGCGGCACGCTCTCCACCAGCTTGTCGGCGGTGAGGGTGGGTGTGATGCCCCCAGCATCCGAGCGGGTCATGGTGATGGTGCCGCCGAGCGACACGATCAAGATGCGTGGCTGACTCATTTGGCGTTGTCGCGCTGTTGGGCCAAGAACCAGTCGAGAATTTCTTCGCCGGTCCACACCAGCACGTCTTCGTGGCTCAGCACATAGTCGTACAACTGTTCGAGGTAGCCAATGCGGTGCGGCACGCCGCTGAGGTAGGGGTGCACCGAGATGGCCATGATGCGCGGTGTTTTGGCGCCATCTTTGTAGAGGCGGTCAAAGTGGGCTTTGCCGCGTTTGAGCATTTCGTCGGAGGGTTGTTGTTGCACGGCGGATATCACCACGTCGTTCAACTCCACGGTGTAGGGCACGGCGGTGATGGGGCCTTTGGGCGAATGCAGCGACACGGGCTGGTCGTCGAGCACCCAGTTGGCCACGTAGTCAATGCCGCACTCGGCCAAGTGGTCGAGTGTGTCGTCGGTTTCGGTCAGGCCCGGGCTTTCCCAGCCGCGGGGTGCTTTGCCGGTGAACTTGCGGATTTCGTCCATGGTCTCGCGGATGGCGGCCAGTTGGTCTTCCACTTTGTGCATGGGGCGTTGCACCAAGCCATGGCCCATGAATTCCCAGCCTGCCTTCAGGGCGGCGGTGCACACCTCTTCGTACATGCGGCAGGTGGTGCCATTGAGTGCGAAGGTGGCTTTCATCTTGCGGTCGCTCAAGGCTTCAAGCAGGCGCCAAAAGCCCACGCGCATGCCGTATTCGTGCCACGACCAGTTGGGCACGTCGGGCAGCATGGGGTTGCCCATAGGCGGGGGCAGCACCGCGCGGGGCATGGCACCGGTGGGCTCCCACACTTCCACGTTGACGATGTTCCACAGCACCACGCGCGCATTCCCTGGCAGTTTGAGGGGCGGGCGGTTCACGATGGATTGGTAGGGGGCGCGTGCGCGCACGCTGTGTCCAATAGGGTTGCTCATGGGGGCTCCAGATGTTGTGGTGAAGTGGCCGTGGTGCGGCGTGCGTGGATGTGAAATGTGTGTGGCGCAGTGTGTCTGTGGCGTGTTAACCGCCAGGAATCACGCCAGGGGGCAAGCTGTAGCAATAGTCCGCAATTTCGCCGGGACGCGCCAGCCACACCTTGTCTTGGTGCGGGCTTTGCACGCAGTGCTTGAGGGCTTGGCGCAGTTGGCGCAAGCGGAAGGGCTGGCCAAAAATGTTGGGGTGAATCGAGACGTTCATCACCAAGGGGTGACGCGCACATTGATCGATCATTTCGTCAAACTGGTTGACGATCATGTCGCAGAAGTCGTTGGAGTCTTGTCGGCGGTGGGTGATGATTTGCGAGTCGTTGAGTTCCACCGGGTAGGGCACCGACAAAATAGGGCCGCTGCGCGTGCGCATCCAAATCGGTTGGTCGTCCATGGGCCAATCCATCAGGTACTTGAAGCCTGCTTCTTTCAGCAGGTCGGGTGTGTTGCCCGTTTCATAGGCGCCTGAGCCCATCCACCCCGTGGGGGCCTTGCCCTCGTGGGCGACAAACTTGTCAATGACCTCTTGGATGATGCGTTCTTCGTCGGCCTCCCACATGCCGCGGTGGTTCTCTGCGTTGGTGCGGCCGTGGCCCACGATCTCGTCGCCGCGGCGGCGAATTTCGTCCATGATTTGTGGGGCGTAGTCGTACAACAAGCTGTTGACGTTGTGCCCTGCAGGAATGTGCAGTTCGTCAAAGAGTTCAAAAAAACGCCAGATGCCGATGCGGTTGCCGTAGTCGCGCCATGAGTAATTGCGGTGGGTTTGTGGTTCGCCGGTTTTGGCAGGGTCGTGGCCGTTGCCTGCACCAAACGCAAAACATTCGATGTTGGTGGTGATCACAAAAGCCAATCGGGCACCACCCGGCCAGTCGTAGTCTTTGCGCTCATTCAAGGGCACGTAGTCGTAGCGGTTGTGGCGCGGCAAAAGAGGACGGGGCATGGACGAGACTTTCATGGAATGCGACAAAAATCCATCCTACCCGGTGGTGAAAATTGCTGTCAATGTGGGAATCAATAAGTCCAAATATTGGACATATTTCGTGCACGGTATTGGGGATAAAAAATAGATATTGCACTCTATAAATGCAGTTTTTCCGGTGGATGATCTATTGAGGTGCGAAAGCGAGATCAATACATTATCCATATAGTGGACTATAAAAATATCGTGTTGACACGCAAACTTGAGGCAGCCTAGTATGGCTCTAGGACATCCATGCAACGCCGGCAGCGTTGCATGGATGGAGAAAAAACCATGTCGTTACATTTCAAACCCAAAAGGATTTCCGCATGAAGAAGCCACACCACCTGTCGTTTTGGTTCGCCGCTTGGTGCGCTTTGTGCGCCGCGACTACCGCCACAGCACAAACGGCGAGTTACCCCACCAAGCCCATCACCTTGATCGTGGGGTTCACGCCGGGGGGCATCTCTGATGTGTTGTCGCGCGCACTGGCGGCTCGGTTGACGGCACAAATGGGGCAAAACGTGATTGTGGAAAACAAAGCCGGAGCGGGTACCACCATTGCTTCGGCCTATGTGGCGAATGCAGCGCCTGATGGCTACACGCTGTATTTTCAAGACATGACCACCCACGCCATCAGCGCGGCAACCTACAAGAAGTTGAAATACGACTCGTGGAACGACTTCACCATGGTGAGCTTGGTGGCGTCGACGCCGTTGATGTTGGTCTCTAGCTTGTCCTCAGGCGCCAAGGACGTGAAGAGCTTGGTCACGTTGGCCAAAGCCAAGCCCAATGAGGTGGTTTATGCCTCGTCTGGCAACGGAGCCATCACACATTTGGTGGGGGAGTCGTTCAAGCACCTCACTGACACACAGGCCCTGCATGCGCCCTACAAAGGCAGTGCACCCGCAACCCAAGCCATCATGGCGGGCGAAGTGACGTACACGTTCTCCACCATGCCGCCAGCGGTGAGCCAAAGCAAGGCTGGAAAAATTTATGGCCTGGCCGTGACCTCGGGCAAGCGGGTCAATGCCGCCCCGGATGTGCCGACCTTGAAAGAGGCGGGCGTGCCACTGGAAGTGTTGCTCTACAGCGGATTGATGGGGCCCAAAGGCTTGCCACCCGCCATCGTCGAGCGCTTAGGTGCGGAGGTGAAAAAAGCCTTGGCCAGTCCTGAGATGAAGTTGACACTGACCAATGCGGGTGCGGAAGACCTGCACAGCACACCGGCAGAGTTTGCGGCGTTGATGAAGGTTGAGTCAGAGAAGATGGCTAAGGCGGTGCAACTCGCTGGCGTAGTGTTGGACTGATACGCTAAGGTCACACAGCACACAGCACACAGCACACAGGGGCACGTTCATTTCAACTGAATCGAAAGAAGTCACCGGAACACAAACCATCAGCAGGGCATTTCGTGCCTTGCGCTTGGTAGCGGCCCAGGCACCGGATGGCATACGTCTGGTAGACCCGGCGCACCAGATGGGGCTGGAACATGCCACGGCTCACCGCTTGGTCAAGGTGTTGATGCAAGAAGGCATGCTGATGCAAAAGCCTGGCTCTCGCCGTTACAGTCTCGGGCCCCAGTTGTTTGAATTGGGTATTTCGGCTACACACCAGTTCAACCTCAAAGACATCTGCCAGCCTGTGTGCGCCGCATTGGCAGAGCAAACCGGCGACACCTCATTTTTGTTTTTGCGCAGCGGTTTTGATGCGGTGTGCATTGCACGTATTCAAGGGGCTTACCCGATCCAAACGCCCTCTGTCCCGGTGGGTAGTCGCCAGCCATTGGGGGTGAGTGCTGGCGGATTGGCGCTGCTGAGTGCGTTGCCTCAACCGGACATGGAGGGGGTGATCATCGCGGTGGAGCCACGGCTGGCCGCCTATGGCAATCTGGATGCGGAAAAACTCAAAGACTTGTGCATGATGGCCAAGCGCTTGGGCTATGCCACCACAGGCAACCATGCGGTTCCCGGTGTGCGAGCCATAGGCCTTCCTATTTTTGACCGATCCAACACCCCCATCGCCGCGATCACCGTGGCGGCCACCCAGTCGCGAATGGATGCACGCCGCATTGCGACCTTGTTGCCCATGCTCAAAGCAGCGGCACTCGAGATGACACGTTTGTTGCACCAATGAGTCTGAACGCAAGACACAGTGCAAGATGCTTGGGTTGAAGTCAGTGAGAAGAGAAAGTTTGCTGAAGAATAAATTCCTCGATGTCCTGAATGTCTATCGGTTTGTGCAACACATGGATGTTGTGCTGTTTGAACATTTCCAGGTGTTGCGGGGAGGTGTCCGCAGTGACGATACAGGCTGGAATTTCATCATTGAATTCTTCCCGTAATTGTTGGATGTAAAAGATGCCGTCTTTTTCTCCCAATCGGAAATCACTCAAAATAAAATTGAGTTTGGGAATATCTTGTAGATACGCATTGAACTTGTCTTCTTGGTGCGGAATTTCACACACCTGGTAGCCTGCAGTCGTGAAGTATTGCAAGTAAGCATCTCTGAGTGAGTCGTCGTTTTCGATGATGCCTACATGGAGAGATGACTTGGACACTTTGTTCGCGGCATTTCTGATGGATGCGTCCACCCAGTTCGTGAACGGTTTGGCGCTCAGGCTCAGAGCGGTTGATGGGCTTTCGAGCGATTTCAAAACAAGGAATGGGGTCTTGATGGTGAACTTGGACCCCTTGTCCACCTCTGAGGCAACCGCGCATTCACCGCCAATTTTTTTCACAATTCGAATCACAATGGACAGGCCAAGACCCAGGCCGTCGTGGTGAGAGCGCGAGTGGTCTGACCTGTAAAACTCGTTGAAAATCAAGGACATGTCCGTGGGCGGAATGCCGCACCCCGTGTCTTGGACGCTGAAGTTCAGATGCCCCTGGTCGTTCTCAAAGTTGACTTGGATGCTGCCACGGTCGGTGTATTGAATAGCGTTGGAGAGCAAATTGCGCAAAATTTGCTCCGTCAAATGGGGGTCGCCCTGGATCAAGACATCTTCAAACGTGAAAGCCAAGCCCAAGCCTTTTTCTTGGCATAAATCAGCAAAACTGTGCCTCAAATCATTGGCCATGAGCGCGAGGGAAAACTGGGTCTCGATGGGCTTTAGGTTGGAGTCCAACTTGCTGATGTCCAACAAGGTGTTGAACATTTTGTTGAGGACGGACACGCTTTTGCGAATGCGATGAAACACCGAGCTCTCGTATTCTTTGAGTTGGCGGTGGTCAATCATCTCAATGAAGATGTTGATGGCCTGCATCGGTTGGCGCAAGTCATGACTGGCCGTCGCAATGAATTCAGACTTTGCGATGTTTGCTGCGATGGACGCGTTTTTTTCAACGACAAGCTCCTCGTAAAGTGTGTCGTTTTTGAGTCGTAGGGAGAACGACCGCTCCCACGATTTGGAAAATAGAAAACCCATTTTCAAGGCCAGATAAAAGGCGACCATGGAGCCTACGGAAATTGGCCAAATGATGTGTTGGTAATTCATTACTAGGAAGATGATTTCCAGACCCTTCAAGGGAACGATGAAGGCGCAGAAAGTCTTCCAATTCACGCAATACCCCACCATGCCAACAAACAGAATGGTCAGGCAGATGATTTGGTAGAGCAAATAGCTGATGGGGTCCTTTGCAATGACAAAAATAAACCAGCCAAGCCCCCAGACGAAAGTCACACTGCCAACTGCGATGTTGAGTAGCGTGAACTTGTGGTTGATATCTGAAGACGCTTTGATCACCCTGATCAATTGGAGTCGTACCAGCACAACAATGGCCATCAACACGAGCCACGATTTGAAGAGAAGTTCAGGCGTGTTGTCTGAGTAAAGGGGAATACACAGCAGCGGGGCGACGATGGTGGCAACAGTGCTGGTCTTGGCGTAATCCAGCATGTAACCCAACTTTTCTTTGGCCACCAACTCGTTGTAATTTTCAGAATAGGTGGCTGGGTTGTCGGGCGGCATACGTGAACCGATGTTTCGGCGTTACTTGAGATTGAGTTTTTCTGCGCTCAACAGATGGTGTTTTTGAGCCTTAAGAACAGCTTGGGTGCGATTGAAAACCCGAAGCTCTTTGAAGATCTGGTTAATATGAATTTTTACGGTTTGTTCTTTGATGTCAAGGTAATCGGCAATGATTTTGTTCGGGTGTCCGAGAGAGATCAGTTGCAGCACTTCCAATTGACGTTGAGAGAGTCTGAATTCATGGACTTCTTTTGCGGAAAAGTAGGACTGAGCCGTCCCTTCAGAATGGAACAACGGTTTGATCTTGCCCAAGATTGACATCGATGTGCTGTTTTTGGACAAGAATAAAGTGGCCCCTGCGGCAGTTGCTTTGGGCTCCCAGATGTGTGCGTCTAAACCCGAAATAGACACCACATGTGCCACGTTGGGCATGTTTTTGAACACCTTGATGCCAGCGAGTCCACTCAGACCCAGCATCAACACATCCAACAAAATAACCCATGACGTGTTGGATTGGTTGACCACATCAATACCTTCATTGGCATTGCTTGCTGTCATAACTTCGATGTTGAAACTGCCCAATTCCCTTGACAACATTTCGCACAGAGCTTCACGATAGACTGGGTGGTCATCAATGATGAGCAAGGAGTGCTGAGTTGACAAATTCATGGTGAATGTCATGCTACCCATCCCTCGGTTATTTTCAATGGAACTAAGGTTGTAGTCGCATCGATACGAATGGTGCCTCCGACAGGAATCGAACCTGTATCTAGCGCTTAGGAGGCACTCGTTCTATCCATTGAACTACGGCGGCAGCCAAGGGCTATTTTAGAGGCTGGTTGCGGGCAGCCGCTGCTTGGGCTCAGAGTTCTTTGCCGAGCTTGCGATCGATCGAGTAGGGGCCACCACCTCGCAAGGCCACGGCCAACATGATCAGGCCCCACATCAAGGGGTACTCATAGCCCGGGCCAGTCCAGCCAAATTTGGGCAGGTGGTGGTAGGCAATGACGGCCATTTCAAGGGTGATGGCGGCCGCAAAAAAGCGTGTAAACAAGCCCATGGCCACACACAAGCCCCCCACGGTTTCTAACAAGATGAGGACCACGGCCAATGGTTCGGCGGCTTCGATGCCACGGCGAGTGAGGGCTTTGGCGGCGGTTGCTTCCACGCCCTCAAGCAGCTTGGGGATGCCATGTGGCAACAGCATCAGACCCACGGTCAAGCGAACCAGCAGCCAAGTCACAGGCTCTGCCCAGTTGTAAAAAGGTTGCAGCTGCGGAATTAGCAGGCGTGGGGGGCTGTCCGTGGGCTCTTGTGTTGACGCATCAATGTGTTCTTCGTTCATGGTTGTCCCTGTTGTGAATTTAAGAATGGATAGGCGCTATTTGCTGAGCATGCGCATGGCGTCTTCCAAGCCTTTGAGGGTCATGGGGTACATGCGGTTGCTCACCAATTGCTGGATGATGCTGATGCTTTGGCGGTACTGCCAAACGCCTTGAGGCTCGGGGTTGATCCATGCGTATTTAGGAAAGGCGTGCGTCAAGCGTTGGATCCACTCAGCGCCTGCTTCTTCGTTGTTGTACTCCACACTGCCCCCGGGTTGCACAATTTCATACGGGCTCATGGTGGCGTCGCCAATGAAGATGAGTTTGTAGTCTTTGTTGTATTTGCGCAGGATGTCCCAAGTGGCAAATTTTTCGGCAAAGCGGCGTTTGTTGTTGCGCCACATGAAGTCATAGACGCAGTTGTGGAAGTAATAAAACTCCAAGTGTTTGAACTCGGCTTTGGCGGCAGAGAACATTTCCTCTACCCGTGCGATGTGTTCGTCCATGGTGCCGCCCACGTCCATGAGCAGCAGCACTTTCACGTTGTTGTGGCGCTCAGGCACCATCTTGATGTCGAGGTAGCCCGCATTGGCTGCGGTGGCGCGGATGGTGTCGGGCAAGTCGAGTTCTTCGGCTGAGCCTTCGCGGGCAAAGCGTCGCAAGCGTCGCAGCGCAACCTTGATGTTGCGGGTGCCGAGTTCTTGGGTGTCGTCGTAGTCTTGGTAGGCGCGTTGGTCCCACACTTTGACAGCGCTTTTGTTGCCACCTTTGCCGCCAATGCGAACGCCTTGTGGGTTGTAGCCGCTGTTACCAAAGGGCGAGGTGCCACCGGTGCCAATCCATTTGTTGCCACCTTCGTGGCGTTCTTTTTGTTCTTCCAGACGTTTCTTTAGCGTTTCCATCAACTCGTCCCAGCCCATTTTTTCGATGGCGGCCTTTTGCTCAGGGGTGAGTTCTTTTTGCAGAATTTTCTCGAGCCAGTCCAGTGGCACGTCTTTGGTGAAGTCGGTGAGCATGTCCACGCCTTTGAAATAGGCGCCGAACGCTCGGTCAAATTTGTCGTAATGCTTTTCGTCTTTGACCAGGGTGAGGCGGCTCAAAAAATAAAAGTCATCCAAGCTGCATGCGTCGCTGCCAGGGCCGATGACTTGCTTTTGCAAGGCCTCCAGCAGCGTGAGGAACTCCTTCACGGAGACGGGCAGTTTGGCTGCGCGCAGGGTGTAGAAGAAGTCGATCAACATGGTGATCAGTCTTGAGCTTGGTTTCGGGCGCGCAGATGGCGAGCCGCTTGCAAGCCCATGCCCCCGCCCAATCCGACCAACACGATGGCGACGATGCTGCCGGTGCCGTAGCCTGGGGCAAACAAATCCAAGCC
The DNA here is from genome assembly GCA_903892175.1 of uncultured Burkholderiales bacterium. GTDB lineage: Bacteria > Pseudomonadota > Gammaproteobacteria > Burkholderiales > Burkholderiaceae_C > Limnohabitans. Next base: position 46,541 of record CAITHK010000065.1, read on the forward strand.
GAAGGTGATGCCTAAGCCAAAGCCCAGCAAGGCACCGGTGACAAATCCCACCGCATCGCTGAGTCCTTCTAGCAAGGATGCAAACATGGCCGTCTCCTCATCAGCGGTTGCGGTTTTGCATGAACACCAGTTTTTCAAACAGGGTCACGTCTTGTTCGTTTTTCAACAGTGCACCCACCAGCGGCGGAATCGCCACTTTGTCGTCTTGCGTTTGCAGCGCCTCGGCAGAGATGTCCTCGGCCACCAAGAGTTTGAGCCAGTCGAGCAATTCACTGGTGGAAGGTTTTTTCTTCAAGCCAGGCAAGTTACGAATGTCGAAGAAAGTCTTCATGGCCGCGCTGAGCAACTCTTGTTTGAGTTGAGGGAAGTGCACGGATACGATCTGACGCATGGTCTCGGCGTCAGGGAACTTGATGTAGTGAAAGAAGCAACGGCGCAAGAACGCGTCGGGTAACTCTTTTTCGTTGTTGGAGGTGATGAACACCAAGGGCCGATTTTTGGCTTTGATGAGCTCACGCGTTTCGTAACAATAAAACTCCATGCGGTCGATCTCGCGCAACAAATCATTGGGAAATTCGATGTCGGCTTTGTCAATTTCATCGATCAGCAGCGCCACCGGCTGTTCGGCCGTGAAGGCCTGCCACAGCACGCCTTTGATGATGTAGTTTTGGATGTCTTTGACGCGCGCTCCGCCGTCTAAGTCGGCCATTTGGCTGTCACGCAGTCGACTCACCGCGTCATATTCGTACAAGCCTTGTTGTGCTTTGGTGGTGGACTTGATGTGCCACTGCAACAACGGCATGCCCAGCGCCTGGGCCACCTCTTCAGCCAGCATGGTTTTGCCGGTGCCGGGCTCGCCTTTGACCAACAACGGGCGTTGAAGTGTCATGGCCGCATTGACGGCCAGCATCAAGTCTTGGGTTGCAACGTAGTTGTCGGTGCCGGTGAATTTCATGTGGGTTGGCTCTATATAATGAATGGTTGACTTTTATCAATCAGTCTCAAAGACATCTGCACTATGAACAAGTCTCTCTCAATCGTGTTAGCTTTCGTTGTCGCCGCTGCGACCTTTTCAGCCCAAGCTCAAGAGCTCACAGGTGACGCCAAAGCCGGCGAAAAAAAGATTGCCATGTGCATCGGCTGCCACGGCATTGTGGGCTACCAAGCCAGCTTCCCTGAAGTGTACAAAGTCCCCAAAATTTCTGGCCAAGGTGTCAAGTACATCGCGTCAGCTTTGAATGGCTACAAAAAAGGCGAGCGCAAGCACCCCACCATGCGCAGCATTGCGACCAGCTTGACGGACCAAGACATTGCCGATATCTCTGCTTATTACGCCAATCATGGCGTGGTGGAAGGTGCTGCATTGCCAGACAAAGCCACGGAGGCCAAAGGCAATGTGGCTGAGTTGGTCAAAAAAGGTGCTTGCACGTCTTGCCACGGCGAGAACTTCGCCAAGCCGATTGACCCCAGCTATCCCAAGTTGGCGGGCCAAAATGCCGATTACCTGTATGTGGCATTGAAGTCATATAAAGTGGAAGGTACTGCGACCTGGGGACGCGGCAACGGTGTGATGGGTGGCGTGGCCAAGCAGTTCAGCAATGCTGAACTCAAAGAGTTGGCCAGCTATGTGTCGGCCCAGCAAGGTGACTTGAAAACAGTGCCACAGTCTAAATTCCGCTGATTCAAATTCATGACCAACAAAAAGGCCCGCATTTGCGGGCCTTTTTGTTGGTGGGCGCAACCATGGCGTCATGTATGGCTATGTTCAACGGCCTCAGTCTTGCGTGGCGCGCCGCTGCACGGCATCGATGTAGGCCTGTCCATCGGGCGGGCGTCCGCTGCGCTGGCTCTCCCAAATCATCTGGCCCAAAGCTTCCATGGTGTCGTGATGGGCGACATGCAAGGAGTCGCGCCGCGCAGTCAACAATTCCACCGCTTGCCGAATGCCACGGGGTTGGTCAATGGAACATTGTTCGCTCACGGACAAATGCATGGACAGGTGCAGAAACGGGTTGATCTTGCCGTCTTTCACCTCGTACATGCGCGCCAAGGCGGCGGTTTCATCGGCGAAGTCGGCATGGTATTCAGGGTGTTCGGCCACCCATTGACTGGCCAAGGTTTCCAGCGCGTCCATGGGTTGGCTCTTGCGCCACTTGGCATAGACCGAGCAGAAAAATCGCCGAACATCGGCTTGACTGGGTTCAAACATGACCTGCATTGTCACTCAGGTGCCGAGCTGTGGGGTCCGAGGTTCTGGTCTTGATACATTAAACGGTTACACAAAGTTTCATTTGAGGAAGACCATGAACCAAGCCTTTATTTGCGACGCCATCCGCACCCCTTTTGGTCGCTACGGCGGCGCCTTGTCATCGGTGCGCACCGATGACCTCGGTGCTGTTCCGCTCAAAGCCTTGATGGCACGCAACCCGAAGGTGGATTGGCTGGCCGTGACCGATTTGATTTATGGCTGCGTCAACCAAGCCGGTGAAGACAACCGCAACGTGGGACACATGGCCAGTCTGTTGGCGGGGCTGCCCTTGGAATTGCCGGGTGCCACCATCAACCGTTTGTGTGGTTCGGGCATGGACGCCATTGGCACTGCGGCGCGCGCCATCAAGGCGGGGGAGGCCTCGTTGATGATTGCAGGGGGCGTAGAAAGCATGAGCCGCTCGCCCTTTGTGATGCCCAAGGCCGAGAGCGCCTTCAGCCGCAGCAACGCGGTGTACGACACCACGATTGGCTGGCGCTTCATCAACAAGTTGATGAAAGAAAAATATGGCGTGGACTCGATGCCTGAGACGGCCGAGAACGTGGCCACCGATTTCAAGATCGAGCGCGAAGCCCAAGACCGCATGGCGCTGGCCAGCCAGATGAAAGCGGTGGCCGCGCAACAAGCGGGTTACTTTGATGCCGAAATTTGCCCCGTCACCATCCCTCAGAAAAAGGGCGATGCCGTGGTGGTGAGCCAAGACGAGCACCCACGTGCCACCAGCCTGGAGTCGCTGGCCAAGCTCAAGCCGGTGGTGCGTCCCGATGGCACGGTGACAGCTGGCAACGCCAGTGGCGTGAACGACGGCGCGTGCGCGGTGTTGTTGGCCGATGAGAAAACTGCGGCCCAGCAAGGACTGACGCCCAAAGCACGCGTGGTGGGCATGGCCACAGCGGGTGTGCCACCACGCATCATGGGCATTGGCCCGGCGCCCGCCACACAAAAGGTGCTGGCACTGACCGGTTTGACGCTGGCCGATTTGGATGTGATTGAGCTCAACGAAGCATTTGCTGCGCAGGGCTTGGCGGTGCTTCGTCAGTTGGGTTTGCAAGACGATGACCCGCGCGTGAACCCCAACGGCGGGGCGATTGCCTTGGGCCATCCCTTGGGCGCAAGTGGCGCGCGCTTGGTGACGACCGCGATCAACCAGTTGCACCGCACCGGTGGACGGTATGCCTTGTGCACCATGTGCATTGGCGTGGGTCAAGGCATCGCCATGATCGTGGAACGTGTTTAAAACAGCAGGGCGATTGGCATGATCAACAAAATTGCTCCTTCGGTGGCCCATGCATTGCAAGGTTTGCGAGACAACCAAACCTTGTTGATTGGTGGGTTTGGTACCGCAGGGATTCCCGATGAATTGATTGACGGCTTGATTGCCGTGGTGCGCGAGCGCCACGTGCAGGGTCTGACGGTGGTCAATAACAACGCGGGCAATGGCGAGAGCGGTTTGGCCGCTTTGCTGAAAACCGGTTGTGTACGCAAAGTGATTTGCAGCTTCCCGCGACAGGCCGACAGCTATGTGTTTGACGGCTTGTACCGTTCCGGCAAGCTGGAGCTTGAGCTGGTGCCGCAGGGCAACTTGTCAGAGCGCATTCGCGCGGCAGGGGCTGGGATTGGCGCATTTTTTTCTCCCACAGGTTTTGGCACCGAGTTGGCCAAGAACAGCGACGGCTCACCCAAAGAAACCCGTGAGATCAATGGGCGCATGTATGTCTTGGAGCATCCCATCCATGCCGACATTGCCTTGATCAAGGCCGAGCGTGGCGACCGTTGGGGCAACCTGACTTACCGCAAGGCGGCGCGTAACTTTGGTCCAGTGATGGCCACCGCTGCCAAGTGCACCATTGCCTCGGTGCACGAGGTGGTCGAGCTTGGTGCCCTGGACCCCGAAGCCATTGTGACGCCCGGTATTTTTGTCAGCCACGTGGTGCAAGTGCCCCGCGTCGCCACCCAAGGCGGTGGTTTCAAGAAGGAGGCATGAAATGGCCTACACCCGAAAAACCAAAGACCAAATGGCGGCCCGTGTGGCCCAAGACATTCCCGATGGCGCTTATGTGAATTTAGGCATTGGCATGCCCACCCAAGTGGCCAACCATTTGCCCCAAGGCTTGGAAGTGATTTTGCACAGCGAGAACGGCATCTTGGGCATGGGCCCAGCGCCTGCGGCGGGCCAGGAAGATTACGACTTGATCAATGCGGGCAAACAGCCCGTGACCTTGATGGCTGGCGGCGCGTTTTTTCACCACGCCGACAGCTTCTCGATGATGCGCGGTGGCCATTTGGACATTTGTGTGCTGGGCGCTTTTCAAGTCAGCGAGCGGGGTGACCTGGCCAACTGGCACACGGGTGAGCCGGGCGCCATTCCGGCTGTGGGCGGAGCCATGGACTTGGCCATTGGCGCCAAACAAACCTGGGTGATGATGGATTTGTTGACCAAGCAAGGTGCCAGCAAAGTGGTGCGAGAGTGCAGCTACCCGGTCACTGGCTTGTCTTGTGTGAAGCGCATTTACAGTGACTTGGCCACCTTGGAAGTGACGCCTCAAGGCTTGCGCCTGATCGATGTGGTGGACGGTTTGTCGCGCGACGAGCTGGCTCAGTTGGTGGGCTTGCCGATTCACAGCTGAGCCCCATCTGCCTCACTGCTCGGCGAAGGCGCGCTCGATCACAAAGTCGCCGGGCTTGGTGGTGTTGCCCTCTTTGAAGTGACGCTCTTCGAGCATGCGCTTCAAGTCTTTGAGCATCTGTGGGC